>CAIZJW010000213.1 GCA_903933385.1 uncultured Silvanigrella sp.
ATCTCCATCGATGCTCGTGGGGTCCCTCATGTGGTCGCCGGCAATGACTACGATGTGGCATTTGGACAAGGTTACGCAACAGCCCGCGACAGACTCTGGCAAATGGAGCTACAAACGGCCGCTACAGCTGGGCGGGTTGCCGAAATTCTCGGCCCCAAGGCGCTCGGGTTCGACATTAAACAGCGAAAATTGGGTTTTCTTGCAGCAGCAGAAGCAGAAATTGAGTTCCTGAAAAAAAATGATCCAGAACAACACGAGTTGCTCGTTTCGTATTCGAACGGTGTAAATGCATACATTCAATCACTCGATACAGCGACTTACCCCATCGAATATAAACTTCTCGGTTATGCACCAGAGCCCTGGACGCCACTGAAATGCGCCCTGTTTCACAAACAAATGACCTGGACGTTGTCTGGTCACTTTGACGACTTCAAATTCACCAATGCATTGCAAAAGTTTTCAAAATCAGAACTGGAGAATTTGTTTCCTTCATTTCTTGCAGGAAGTTCGCCCATTCTCGACGCCTCTATCTCTCAAATGTCGACCGCCGATCTCGAAGGCTTCAGTAACCCATCATCCCCCTTCCTACTCGAAGGACTTCTCAAACTCTCGGATGTTACTCCTTCAACGAGGTCTTCCACCTCGGGCACCAATGGCAGTAACAATTGGGTTGTTGACGGTGTTCATACCTCGCATGGCTACCCCGTTCTAGCGAACGATCCGCATCTTGATCTCAAACTACCGTCTATCTGGTACGAGATTCAATTAACCTCTCCCGGCGTGAACATCTATGGCGCGTCACTTCCCGGACTTCCACACGTGATTATTGGATTCAATGAAAACGTCAGCTGGGGAATTACAAATGCAGGGGCGGACGTCATCGACTGGTATGCGATGAAGTTCGACAAATCAAAACCAGCCCCACGCTACTTACATGATTCACAATGGAAAAATTCTGAGGTGAAAAAAGAAACCATCAAAATTAAAGGCCAGCAACCAAAAAACATAGAAGTGATTCATACTCAACTGGGACCAATTGCAAAAGAATTAGAACTTGAGAAAAAAAATGGTGGAACAAGCACACTTTCGTTCGCAATGAAGTGGACAGGCCACCAGCCCAGCAACGAATATAGAGTCTTCTATAATCTAAATCGATCCCGAACAGTTCGTGACATGAAAAATGCATTGAAAACCTACGAGGCACCAGGACAAAACTTTGTTATGTCCGACAAAACGGGCTCGATCGGCTTCATTCAGGCTGGCCGATTTCCTTTGCGCAAACCAGGTCATGGCCGCTTCGTACTCGACGGAACCGAAACTGCGAGTGACTGGAAAGACTTCATTCCATTCACCCACCTTCCTCAAAGCTGGTCACCAGAGCGCGGTTTTCTATCAACTGCTAACCAACAACCCACTCTCGAACCATCGGTGGGATACTCGTCAGGAGACTGGGGTTTCACAAGCTATCTGCGAGGAACTCGAATTGCTCAACACCTTTCTAGTTTCACGTCTGAGACTCCTGCAACAATCGGCGCACTCATGAAACTTCAAAACGACGTTGTTGATCTGAGAGCAAAAACATTGCTCCCGATTTTCTTGAAGTGGATAGAGGGCCGGACAAAATCAGCCGAAGCGCAAAAGGCCGTCCGTTTACTTTCAAATTGGAATTACGAGCTCAACGCCGACAGCAGCGCAGCGGCAATTTGGTCGAAATGGTGGGATCTGTTTTATACAATGCTCTGGGAAAAAACTTTTCCTGAGCCTACCTTCAAGAGCCCCTCTGAAGATAGAACAATGGAGCTCATTGTGGGTAACACTCAAGGAGAATGGCCACGGACTCCGAGCGTTCCCAAATTGAGCTCCTTGCCCGAACTCGCTGGACAAGCATTCGACAGAAGTATCGAAGCACTCAAAATTTTTTCCAGCAAGAATGGAATTGATGATGAATTCCCGCCGTGGGGGCGACTCCGAGGCACAGCGATACCCCATCTTGCCAACCTTGCGGGCTTCGGACTCGAACAACTGCCAACAGGCGGTAACGGAAACACCGTAAATGCGATCACAGCAAAGCACGGCCCAAGCTGGCGGATGGTCGTGACTTGGGTTGAAGCACAACCTAAGGCTTGGGGAATCTATCCAGGAGGTCAGTCGGGACATGTGGGAAGCGAACTATACACCAACATGAAAACTCGCTGGCTTAAGGGTGAGCTAGATGAACTGCTTTTTGTTCAGCAAGGTAGCCTCAAGGAGAGCCTGACTCGTGAACGCATTCAGCTGGAGTCGAGAAAATGAGAAACATCATGCACGAATTTTTTTGGATTCTCTTGTGCACGCTTTGCCTGGCACTCATTCCTTGGTGGCAGAGTGTCGTTGTTGCTGCAGCAACAGCCCCATTCTTGCTCCGACTTACGGAACGCGGATTCAAGCGAAGGTTGGTTTTCTTATTTCTGAGCTGCATCGTAATGCTTATCACTTTCCACTCAAGTCGCTCACTTGTTGCAAATGCCGTCAGCAAACTATTCAAAATTCCGCACTTCTCACTGCTTGCAATTCTCAGTGCCGGGTGTTTTTCCCTCGTAATTGCACTTGCAGCAGAATCAGTGCTGTGGGCGAAATATTCATTTCGCAGAATCGGTCAGAAGTTATCAACAAACACGAAAGCAAAGACCCTCTCTCACTGAGAAACATTCTAATTATTTATTTGCTCCTGAAGAAAGGCGTGAACAATGATTTTTAATCAACGTGTCATTCAACCGTCCGAACTTTTCTCAAAGCAGGCTAATCTCAACAAAACAGATTATGAAAAACTAATGCATTCGGCTGCAAACAATTATGAAGAGCATTGGGCTTCTCTCGCTCGCGAAAACATTCAATGGAAGAAACCATTCTCAACGCCTATGAAGTGGAATCCACCTTTTGTTGAATGGTTTGCAGATGGTGAATTAAACATCAGTGAACAGTGCCTCGACAAGCATCTCAAGGGTTCATTTGCTGAAAAAACTGCGCTCATTTGGGAAGGTGAGCCTTGTGAAGATGGCACGCCAACCGAGAGAACTACGCTCACCTATAGACAACTTCATGCACAGGTTTGTGCTTTTGCCGAAGGTCTCAATAAGGCTGGAATCACTCGCGGCGATCGCGTTGCGCTTTATTTGCCCATGATACCTGAATCGGTTGTTGCGATGCTTGCATGCGCACGCATCGGCGCAACACATACTGTCGTGTTTGGCGGATTCTCGGCAGAATCACTTCGTGACAGAATCCTTGATGCCAAAGCCAAATGTGTCATTACGGCAAATGGTGGGTTCCGGCGCGGCAAAATACTTCCGCTTAAGATTGCGGTGGACAAAGCTGTTGCCGAGAGTGCATGTGTTGAAAAAGTCATTGTAGTGGACCGACTCGGAGAAACAAGCTCCTCCGCATATTCCAAATCTCAGACGGCATTCGAAAAAACTCAGATGCATCAAAGCCGAGATTTTTGGTTCCATGATGTTCAGGTTCAAGGTTCCATGCAACCTGCCGAATCGCTTCCGGCAGAGCATCCTTTATTTATTCTATATACAAGCGGCACAACTGGAAAACCAAAGGGTGTTGTGCATGGAACTGCAGGCTATGCTTTGTGGACAAACCTCACATGCCAATGGGTTTTTGATATTAAACCGAACGACATTTACTGGTGCACTGCCGACATCGGTTGGGTGACTGGACACAGCTATGTGGTTTATGGTCCGCTTTCTACCGGTGCAACTGTTTACATGTACGAAGGTGCTCCCGATTTTCCAGATTATGGACGTTTTTGGCGCATCATAGAGCGGGAAAAGATCTCTATTTTCTACACTGCACCAACGGCAATCCGTGCATTTATGCGACAGGGCGATCAATGGCCGCTGAACAGTAATCTTCACTCGCTCCGACTTTTGGGTTCGGTAGGTGAGCCTATTAATCCGGAAGCCTGGGAGTGGTATCACTCGGTGATCGGAAAGAGTCAGTGCCCGATTGTAGATACCTGGTGGCAGACTGAAACGGGTGGCGTGATGATGAGTCCTTTGCCTGGTATCACGCCCCTCAAGCCAGGTTCCGCAACGCGACCGCTTCCCGGGATATCGGTAGATGTGGTCGATGATCATGGTAAGTCTGTTGCAAATGGTCACCGTGGCAAGCTCGTTATTACCAAACCTTGGCCATCACAATTGCGCACCGTTCATGGCGATCCAGAACGCTACGCTAAAACCTACTGGAACACGTTTTCAGGCCCAAACGGAATGCAAAAAGATCCCTACTATTTCACGGGCGATGGTGCATTTAAAGACCAAGATGGCGACATTTGGGTTATTGGCCGCGTTGATGATGTCATCAACGTCGCTGGTCACCGCATTGGTACAATGGAAGTGGAAAGCGCTTTGGTTGATCACCACAGTGTTGCTGAGTCGGCGGTTGTAGGAGTTCCTGATTCAGTGAAAGGAACTTCCATTTATGCATTTGTG
>CAIZJW010000214.1 GCA_903933385.1 uncultured Silvanigrella sp.
CCAGCAGCTAAGAAAAAGGTTGCCGCAAAGAAAACTGCTGTGAAGAAAACAGCAGCCAAGAAGCCAGCTGCTAAAAAAGCTGCTGCGAAGAAGGCGGTAAAGAAAACTGCTGCGAAGAAAACAGTGAAGAAAACTGCTGCGAAGAAAACAGCTGCCAAGAAGCCAGCTGCTAAAAAAGCAGTGAAAAAGGCTGGTGTGAAGAAAGCTGCTCCTAAAAAAGCTGCGGCCAAGAAAACTGCTCGCAAACCATCAGCTCGTCGCGCGAAGGCAGCTCCTGCTGCAGCTCCAGCTGCAAGCGAAGGCGGCGAGCCCTCCGAACCCGACGGCGAATCCGGCTTACTTTCCTCTCCATACTCAGCTCCGAAAATTTCGGGGCATGTGAATGGAGAGGAGTTCAACGCAGCTTTGCTGAAAGGCAAATGGAAGGTTTTGTACTTCTATCCGAAGGACATGACCCCAGGCTGTACGGTTGAAGCTCGCGATTTCCAAGCTCTCAGTCGGGAATATCAACAGCAGGAAGCGGTTGTGATCGGCGTCAGCAAGGACTCTTGCCAAAGTCACAGTAAGTTTGCACAAAAGGAAGGTTTATCCTTCATGTTGATCTCTGACGAGAAAAGCGATTTGTGTGAACGTTTCGGTGTGTGGAAAGAGAAAAGCATGTACGGCAAAACGTACATGGGCATCGAGCGCTCAACTTTTCTTATCAGTCCCGAAGGCCAAGTGGTCGCTCGTTGGCCGAAGGTTAAGGTTGCTGGGCATGCACATGAGGTGCTGTCAGCTCTCAAGAAAGCGCAGAGCTGAGCTCTAGAATGCTGCTCACGAGAACAAAAAAACCACGGACCATGTCCGTGGTTTTTTTGTTGAGCGAAAATTCTGTCAGCTTAATCTTCCACGGCTTGCTTAGCCTCATGTCCAAATAACATGGCTTTGCCATATTCCCTGTTCATGCGAGCAATATTTTCGACTTTGATTTCTTTCGGACATGCAGCAGCACATGAACCCATGTTCGTGCAGCTTCCAAAATCCTCTTCATCCATTTGCCAAACCATACGGGAAACTCGCCGTTCGCGCTCCGCCTGGCCTTGGGGAAGAAGAGCAAATTGTGAAACCTTTGCAGATACAAAGAGCATTGCCGAACCATTACGACACGCGGCAACACACGCGCCGCATTGAATGCAGGCGGCTGCATCCATGGCCAAATCAGCAATGTTCTTTCCAATTGGAATTGCATTTCCATCGGGAGCATTTCCCGTTGCAACAGTCACATAACCACCTGCCGCCTGGATTCTGTCGAGAGCGGAGCGATCAGTGACAAGGTCCTTCAAAACCGGAAATGCTTTGGCACGGAATGGTTCAACGACAATGGTGTCGCCATCGCTGAAGGTGCGCATGTGCAGCTGACATGTCGTCGTGCCGGTCTGAGGGCCGTGTGGTTCACCGTCAATGACCATCGCGCACGAACCACAGATTCCTTCGCGGCAGTCGTGAGCAAATGCTATGGGCTCTTCATTTTTACCAATGAGCTTTTCATTGAGGACGTCGATCATCTCCAGAAACGACATATCAGGGCTAACTGTGTCGAGTGAATAATCAACGAGGCTCCCTCCTGCGTTTCGGTCCTTTTGCCGCCACACCTTGAGATTGATACGCATGGTGCGCGAGTTATTATTTCCAGCCATGAGAATCTCTCCTTGGTTACTTGTAGCTGCGTGTTGCAAGCTTCACATTTTCAAAAGTCAAAGGCTCAACATGGCGCTTGGCTGCTTTGCCTTCGCCTTGATGCTCCCAGACGGCCACATGGCAGAAATTTTCATCGTCGCGTTGAGCTTCGTTATCAGGCGTTTGATACTCACTGCGGAAATGCCCTCCGCACGATTCACGACGCTCAAGCGCATCGCGAGCCATAAGCTCACCGAGTTCAATGAAGTCAGCCACACGACCTGCTTTTTCCAATTCCTGATTCAAATTTGCAGCATCACCTGGAATGCGCAGGTCGTTCCAGAATTCGTCGCGAACTTTTGGAATTTCTTCAAGCAATTTTTTGAGACTTTGTTCACTGCGTTCCATGCCGCAGTTGTCCCACATCAGCTTGCCAAGTTTGCGGTGCAATTCATCCGCAGTTTTGCCGCCCTTGATGTTCATGACACGAGAAATTCCAGTCTCAACGCCGGCACGAGCCGACTTGAACGCGTCGTGGTTTGTATCCACTTTCTCGAGTTTAGTTGAACCCAGGTAATTGGCGAGGGTCGTTGGAATTACGAAGTAACCATCTGCGAGACCCTGCATGAGGGCCGATGCGCCCAAGCGGTTTGCGCCGTGGTCTGAGAAGTTGGCTTCGCCAAGAACATGCAGGCCAGGGATTGTCGATTGAAGATTGTAATCTACCCAGAGGCCGCCCATCGTGTAGTGCACCGCAGGGAAAATACGCATCGGAAGTTTGTATGGGTCGTCACCAGTGATCTTTTCATACATTTGGAAAAGATTACCGTACTTACCCTCAATGGTAGCGCGCCCATCGCGTTTGATGGCTGCAGCAAAATCTAGGTAAACTGACAGCTTGGTAGAGCCAACACCCCGACCCTCATCACAGACGAATTTTGCTTGGCGCGAGGCGATGTCGCGCGGTGCAAGGTTTCCAAAGCTTGGGTAAACGCGTTCAAGGTAATAATCGCGGTCTTCCTCGGGAATTTGATCCGGAGCGCGAGTGTCGTTGCCATTTTTTGGGACCCAAACGCGCCCGTCGTTCCGCAGCGACTCAGACATCAGAGTGAGTTTACTTTGATAGTCGCCTGACACAGGGATACATGTTGGGTGAATTTGTGTGAAACATGGATTTCCGAAGGCGGCTCCGCGTTTGTGAGCGCGCCAGATGGCGGTTGCATTCGACCATTTGGCGTTTGTGGAAAGATAAAAGACGTTTCCATATCCACCCGTGGCAAGAACCACTGCATCCGCTGCATGCGACTCAATTTCACCAGTCATGTTATTTCTGCAAATGACGCCGCGAGCCTTGCCGTCGACGAGAACTAAATCGAGCATCTCTCTGAAGTTGAGGAGTTCAATTTTTTTGTTATCGACCTGACGCATCATCGCTGAGTAAGCGCCCAATAAGAGCTGCTGACCAGTTTGGCCACGCGCGTAAAATGTGCGGGATACCTGCGCCCCACCGAAGCTGCGATTCGCCAAAAGGCCACCATACTCGCGTGCAAACGGAACACCCAGGGCAACGCAGTGGTCGATGATTTTCACCGAGTTTTGCGCAAGGCGATAAACATTTGCCTCGCGCGCACGGAAGTCGCCGCCTTTGATGGTGTCGTAAAAGAGACGGTAAACAGAGTCGCCGTCGTTCTGGTAGTTCTTGGCAGCGTTGATTCCGCCTTGGGCCGCAATTGAGTGCGCACGGCGGGGCGAATCGTGGATACAAAGTGTTTTTACATTGTAACCAAGCTCAGCAAGTGATGCAGATGCCGAAGCTCCTGCAAGGCCTGATCCAACCACGATCACGTTGAACTTGCGGCGGTTCGCTGGGTTCACCAATTTTGATTCGAACTGATGGTTGGTCCACTTTTCAGAAACAGGGCCGCTCGGAATTTTTGAATCAAGATTCATGCGATCACCCCTTCACGAAGAAAACGTAGAAAGGAACGGCAAGAAACCCGACTGCAACAACAATCGAGTATGCCCAACCGAATCCTTTGATAGCGCTGTTGAACTTGGGGTGGCTTATTCCGAGTGTTTGAAAACTCGACGCCACACCATGATAAAGGTGCAAGCCAACCAAAATAAGACAGAACGTGTACCACGCAACATAGCCTGGTTGGGCAAAACACTCGATCACCAATTTGTAAATGTCGCGCATCTGAATGCCATCGACAGTGGTGTCGTAGTGGGTGCCATATTTGAACGTTATGAGGTGAAGGACCAAGAAAACGAGTGTAATTGTTCCCGACCAAATCATGCTCTTCGACGACAGTGAGGCGCCCTTGGCACTCTTTGGAGTCACTGCATAGAGACTCGGTTTAGTGCGCATATTGCGGAGCTTCAGGCTTATGCCTGTTGTCGCGTGCAGTCCGATAAACAAAACAAGTCCCGCCTCGGCAAGATAAATGAGCGGATTGCTAATGAGCTTGTAGCTGTAGAAATTGTAGAGGTCTGAACCTGCGAAAATAAGCAAGTTACCGAGCATGTGAGTCAGGACAAACAATGTCCAGACAAGCCCGCTGATGGCCATAAGGTACTTGCGCCCAATTGTGCTGCTCAAGTACCGCAAAATCCCCTGACTCATGTGGGAATTCTCCTCAAGGTAAGTCAATCAAAAAGACAAACGACCTCGAGAGCATGGTTGAATCGCATGCACTCAGCAAGTCATTCGTCTGAACTTTCAGTGAATTGTCATATTGGGCTGACGCAAAAGGGCATCTTGTTCCCAGCATCGCAAGTTAATTTTTGATTTCAGTCAAGCCGGGAGTGGTTCTAAGTCAAATTTAGATTGAGCAATGAGCCCCTTCGCGTTCCATCACACGTGCCAAGCGCGCGGTGATGTCGGCTTTCAGAGGACGATGGGTCAAGGCAACTTTCTCTCCAACAAGGAGAGCTTTAAAGCCTTCGCCTTGTGAGTCAATTTTGTACTTCAGCTCAGTGGTGCCGAGCTTGGAAAAGACAACGAGCAACTCTGTTCCTTGGAGTTTGAAGCGAGTGATCTCGCCTAGGTCGCGTCCCTCTAAAGCGGCTTCAACCTTTTTGAGAAAGTCTTGGATGGACGCAGTTTTGCTTTCAAAGGATTTCATTTCGGCCCTCCATCAACGAGCTCTTTAGAGAGCTCTTCAAAATTTACGACTTTGCTGATTTCAACTCCACCGATAGAACTCAGCTCTTTAATAGTTGATTCGCTTGGATTTCCAATCATGACGAGCACTGGAATTGTTCCGGCGCCAACCTGCGAAAAGAGAAGACTATTCACAGCGGCGAGATCTTTTTCTTGTTCGAGCCGAACTAAAGCTCCTTCAATTCCAAGGGAGTTGGGCAACACTCGTGCTTGCAGATCGTCGAGGAAATCATCGACTTTGTCGAAAACTGTTTGCTCAGTTGCAAGAGTTGTGTTGATACGCGCAATCCGCGCGTTATCGAGCTCTTCTTGGGTGATGCCCTTGGATGAAAAGTTTTCCCAAGTTTTTTGAGCGAGTTTAACGGCCTCAACAAGGCGCTCATTAGCACTTTGAAAATTCATCCGCCAAACACCGGTGTTGGTATTTGGCTCAATAGCCTCGGGATCGAATGAGGCATTTGGACCATAGGAAATACCCGAATCGGCTCGCATAGCTTTCGAGAATCGATCGTTGCCGATCACACCTCCCGAGGAGCTAAAAACTTCCCGAAGAATTGTCATTTTCGTGCGCTCAATGCGATTCATTTTGCCGATGTTCGGGAGGTAATATCTCAAGGTTAATGTGGCTTGGCTTAAGTCGGGTTTGCGTATAATCGTCATGCGCAATTTGTTAGAGTTTGTTTTTTTAACGCGCTCAGGCAACCAAGAGTACGTAACAGGTGTAAGGCGCGGAATCTTTCGCATTAACTGAAGTACTGATTGCTCTTGTTTGGCATTGATATTTCCAGAAAGAACCGCGTTCAGGCCAGCTCGATTCACGAGTAATCCGGCAATTTGTCGAAGTTTCTCTGAATTTACTTTTTCGATCTCGGGCTTAGATGTTCGCGCAAGTGCCTGAGCAAAGTAGTGATCGGGGCCAAAGGCAAGACGGATGGCTTCCTGTTCAACAAAACGCCCTTGTTTTCGCGCATTGCCGCCATCGAGAAGTCCTTGGAACGCGTCACTTTGTTCCATTTTCCAGATTTCAAGAGCATCGCGATCAAATCGGGGACGCAAGAGCATGTCTTCCAAAGCCGACATAGCCAGCGTGAAATCGTTTGAGAGCATTTCTACTGAAATGTGAAACTGACCAAGCCCTGAGGTTGTTGTGGTGACCTGGATTCCATTGTCAGCCAGAAATTTTTGCAGCTCCTCGTAATTTCGAGCACCGGCTCCGCCTTGGAGAAACATATCAACCGTTGCTGACAAATTCGTTCTCAAACCGCGAGGGAGTGAATAAACTCCAGTTTCGAAGAGGAAGTCGAGCCTAATTTTTTTTCCAGTTTCACCATAAATTGAATAGAGGGCAGCACCGCCGTCGATCGCTGTGCGGCTGTAATTCAACGATGGCCAGTTGATACTCCGCCAATTCAGCGGAACAGGCTTGCTCACAACGGTTGGGCGCTCATTGATCAAAGCTCCACCTGATCCGCCTGTTTGAGCGGATGCAAATTGCGCCGGAGCAATCAGGCATCCCCCCACGACCGACAGGCAAAGCGAAATGTTCAATGCAATTCTTTTGAGCTCGAATCGAGGCATTTTGAGTGATCGCATTTTCAGTTCTCTCACTTCAAGGCTGCTGTTTTTTCAAATTCAGCACAGGGGGTTGCTTTTCCGGGCGCAGTAACGCCCATTTGGAATGCCTTGTTTTGGGCAAAAGCGTCTCGACCCCAGGCCTGAAAATCTTTGCTGTTCAGTGATTCAATTATTTTTTTCGTTTGCGCTGATATTTTAAAATCACCGTAGAAAAATTCATTCCATTCATAAAACTCAACCAAACTGGTCATTTTCTGCGCAACTTCTGCCTCTTCAACTTCTTGCTGTTTTAGAAGAATCTTTTTCAGTTCAGGAGTGATGGGGCGACTGAGGGCAGTGCGCAATTCCTGATAAAAATAGTCACTGGCAGCAGCAAAGCTTTGCTGGCGGTTGAGCTTGAACCATGCAACGTAAGGTTGCGAGCTCTTTTGCCAGCTTGTTTTGTAAACTGTGAAGGCTGTTGCCAACTTCTGTTTTGTCATGCGCCTTTGCATTGTCCCATCGGGGCTATCGTTGAGAATTTGAAGGAGCAATTGAGTCAAGAGTGCCGAACGGAACGAGTTGTCCTTTGAGGGAAAGACAATGCTGTGCTGCTCTTCAAAAACATTTTCGCTACAAACGAATTTCTTTCCGGCGATTTCTCCGTTGGCTTTGTCTGCAAAGCGCTGCGGCTGGTTTTTGACCTTCCCGTTCCAATCAGAAAAGGCGTCGTTAATTTTCTTGAGCGCGGTTTCAACATTGAAAGGGCCGCCCAAAAACAGTTGCGCATTGTCGGGGGTATAGAAATCTCGATAGAAGGAGCGAGCCTCCTCAATCGACATTTGTTCAACGTCACGTTTTGTGCCGATTGTCAGCCATTCATAAGGGGTCGCCTTATATGCTGCCCGGCGGATGATCTCCATTCCGCGCTGAAGTGGATCGTTTTCGTATCGAAGTCTGCGCTCTGAAATGACAGCGCCCTTTTCAGTGGTGTAGAAAGGGTCTTGCAGATCGAGGAATTTGAATCGTTGCGACTCTAACTCAAGCATCTTGTCGAGTGCTGGACCAGGAAAACTGGCTTCATAAACAACATAGTCTGTGCTTGTTGCTGCATTGCCTCGCCCACCTACGCCAGCAAGAATGCGATCGTAGTGCCCCTCAGGAGAAACCTGAGTTTTTCGGAACATCATGTGTTCAAAAAAATGCGCAAGCCCTGTGGTGCCGAGCTTTTCTCGATTGCTGCCCGCATCGAGCTTAACCCTCAGTGTTGCGAGCGGATTACGGCTGTCGGGAAGAATAAGTACCTTCATACCGTTGGCAAGCTTGAATTTGTAAACGTTTGGAGTTCCTTCGATTGCCTGTCCACTGGCAAGCAATACGGCGCCTGAAGGCAGGTTGACACTTGCAGGAGCTGCGCTTGCACGTGAGCTAACACAAAAAACGAGTCCGGCAAGGTACAGGCGCAGCTTCAAGCTGCAAATCATGATTTTACTCCAGAGTTCAAGATTAAAATTTGGTCAACGATTTTGTGTTAAGCCAATGCTGCGCAACCGTTGTCCGCGTTCAAGACGTGCACGAATTTGCACAGATTGCTCCGCCATATCGGGTTTGCCAAGCAGTGCAAACATATTGACTTTGTATGCTTCCACTCCCGGTTGATCGAAAGGATTCACGCCGCGTGCCAAACCGCCTGCACCGCAAGCAAACATGTTAAGGTAGAGCCAGTAACCCATCCAGAAAGCCGAGATCTCCGGAATATCCCAGATAAGTGTTGGCACGCCTCCGTCGGCGTGAGCGAGGCTTGTTCCGAGTATAGCTTCGCTCTGAATTTGTTCTAGGTTGTGACCTGTGAGGTAGTCGAATCCATCTGCGAGTCCTGGTTGAGGAATACGCACTTTGCGTTTTTGAGCTCCTCGGCTGAGTGACGATTCATCGAGCACTCTGATGTGAGTTGCAAATAGATGACGCTCACCTTCCTGGAAATATTGTCCCATAGAGTGAAGATCAGTGGTGAACTGAACGCTCGCTGGGAAAAGTCCGGTATTGCCCTTGGCGTCACTTTCGCCAAAAAGTTGCTTCCACCACTCTGCAATTCCGCGCAATTTTGGAGTCCAGTGACAAAGGGATTCAACTTTATATCCCTCTTTGTAGAGAGAGTTGCGAATTGCTGCGTAGCAAAGAGCTGGATTTGTTTCGAGCGATTCGTTTTTCTCATTAATCGTGTCGGCGCGAGCTTGGCGGGCACCCTCGACAAATTCATTGACATCAATTCCTGCAACCGCCAGCGGAAGAAGTCCAACTGCGGTAAAAATTGAGTAGCGTCCACCTACGTTTCTTGGAATCTGCATGGTTGGATAACCATGAGTCTGAGATAATTTGAGAAGCGTGCCGCTTTCGGGATCAGTGATTGCAAAAATTCGCGACGCAGATTCGCGCGCTCCAAAGCGATCGTCGAGGTACTGTTTCAGAACTCGAAATGCCAAGGCGGGTTCAGTTGTCGTGCCTGATTTTGAAACGACAAGCAGGCTTGGAGAGTATTGATCGAGTACGTCGAGAAGTTCGCTCAGCTCGTCGGTAGCGACATGGTGTCCTGCCCAGAGCAGCACCGGCCGACGTTGAAACTGATTTGGATTGGCCATGGCAAATGAGTGTGTCAGGGCTTCGTAAACAGCCTTCGTGCCGAGCAAACTTCCACCAATTCCAATAACGACCAGGGCATCGGAGTGTGAGGCGATTCTCTGAGCGAGGTTTTTAGCATCATTGACAACGCGAGGAGCATGATCCTCAACGAAGTGGACCCAACCCATGAAATCGGAGCCCTTGCCTGAGCCGTTCGCCAGGGCTTTTTTTGCTGCCACGAGATGTGGCATGGAATCATGAAGATGTCGTTCCAGTGGAACAACATCATGAGCTTTTGTCCAATCGAGTGCAATTCGTTTGCTGTCTGCCGCGGGCATCTTTTAGACCTCGTGCTGGAAATGAGGTTGGGAAACAGTTAGAAGTTTTAACAGCCCCTTGACCCAGAGGCAATTGAGAGGAGCACCGATGAACGTGCCCGGGCCGCGACGCTTCCGAAACATTCTCATCGCAGGTCTTCCCGGAGTTGGGAAGTCAACATTCGCGCGCGCATATGCACAGATGTCGCGCACAGAACTTGTTGAACTAGATCGCTATGTAGAACGGCTCGCTGGTAAGTCGATTTCTGCAATCTTCGCCGATGATGGTGAAGCGACATTCAGACAGTTAGAGGCGTCTTGCCTTGAGCGTTTGATGAAGCGCCAACGTTGCACAATTGCTTTGGGTGGAGGCACTTTGTCGCATCCGGCCTCCTTAAAGATGGCTCAGGAGTTGGGTTGCATTGTTCTCCTGACAGCTCCCATTGAAATGCTGGTTAAGCGTCTCTGGCCAGAGAAGGAAAGTCGTCCGCTTCTTGCTGATTGCCAAACGGAGGCAGAACTTGCGGAGCGGCTTGCGCAGTTGTGGGCGATGCGAGAAGGCAGTTATCTGCAAGCAGATATTAAATTAGAAACCGCATTTAGCTCCATCGACACGCTCAAAATTGAGCTTGCCTGGCTTGAGCAGTCGATGCTTTCGCAAAAAGCTGGGGCTGTAGAAATTGCGGCAGAGATATTTCATCGACAAATCCCACTGGCAGACGCCGATTATCGTTCTCCAAGAGAACAGCGCGGCACTAAAGAAATATCGGACAAAATGGAGCGTTTGTTAAAGGCGCAGAGGCAAAAAGACCGAGGCGACAAACGCGACAAACGTGACAAGAGAACCCAACTTCCGCGTCGTGCAGAGGCTCCTGAAGGACAGAAAAGTCGATTTGAGGGAGCATCAACGCAAAGCGATGGTCCACGTCCGCAAAGCGATGGTCCACGTCCACAAAGCGATGGCCCACGTCCGCAAAGCGATGGTCCACGCCCGCAAAGCGATGGTCCACGTCCGCAAAGCGATGGTCCACGTCCGCAAAGCGATGGTCCACGTCCGCAAAGCGATGGTCCACGTCCGCAAAGCGATGGTCCACGCCCGCAACGAAGTTCCCCTCGCGCACAAGGCGATGCAACACGTCCACAACCGAATCCACAGAGGGTTCGGCAAGAGGGCGAACTGGCAAAAAACGAAAATCAAAAAAATCTTGAGGGACCAAAGC
>CAIZJW010000215.1 GCA_903933385.1 uncultured Silvanigrella sp.
AAATCGCTCTCGGTCGCGAATGCCCCCGTTGCTCAATTAAAAACTTCGATGGATTCCACTCTTATTGAACTCGATGCTCTGGCTATTGAAGAGAACTTGATTTTTTCCGAACGAATACTCGAAAACATCATGGCAGCGCAGCAAACCAGCCTTATGGTCGCTGCCGCCGCGACAGAATCTATAAATAAAGGGCTATGGATAAAGTGGAGTGAGAAGCTGCTCCTCACCCATGATGCGCTCAAACACTTTTTTTCAGAAAAAACTCTCAACACATTTGAAAAAGCAATCGACTCCGACAATTCAGTTCTGGCAAATAATCTGCAATTGCAACTTAAAGAAGTCATACATCGCGACCACGAAAGGCGACTTATTGCGATGATGCGACGGCACGAGCCAGGCAGTCCAATTTTCAATTTGATTCTTGAAGTCTTGGCAGCTTCGGGTGGTCCACTCTCACGTCTGCAAATCTATCAACGATTTATATCTACACCGAATCTTGAACTTGCAAACGCGATGGCGAAATCTGGCTTACCCAGAATTTCTGATCTGCTTGGCGCAAATGCGAATCTCTCCGATGGCATTCCTTTTGTGCCCGAAACACGCCCAAGAACTCTTGAGATTCCGGAATGGAATGTTTTCCGCAACTTTAAGAATCAGTGGAAAGAACTCAAAGAGTACTTCGACGACATTCGTAAGATCCCCTACCGCTACGAGCGTTCGAGAACTAAATGGGTTGAGATTCATGAACAGATTGATTCGCTTATCAACATGCTTTCCATCGATGAAAATCAGAAAAACGCACTAAAAAAAGAAATTCTCCAAACATTTCGATCTCGTTCGCCCCAATCAGAACTTGTGTACAAACGCGCAGGAGTTGAGTTTCGCGAAGGGGATATCGTCCTACTCCAAACGGGCTCTGTTGGAGGACTTTGGGAAACATTCACTCAATCAGGCTCCCTGCTGAGTCATCTTTTAGTGGTGAGCTTTGGCGACGATGGGTTGCCGTATGGTGTCGAAATGAATTTCGGCAAACTTCTCATTGCACCGCTCGACCTTCATGCTGATCGCTACACGGTTGTTCGTCCACGAAATCTGACAGAACGAGATCGTGCAGCTATAAATCGATCATTTTCAGAAATGCTGAAACAGGACATCGAATATGACTTCCGTTTTGATTCAAACAACCTAAAAAGTCTGTATTGCTCAGAATTAGCAGCTGCAGTTTATAACAAATCGAAACTCTACCTGAAGCCCACTCTCTTTCAATCAGCCTCAGGTCGTGCACAGGAACTACTCGGCTCCGCAGGAGTCTCCGAATCCTTGTTTTATGCACAAGGGAGTTATCTTGCTAGCTCTGATTTCGAAGTCATCGCTCAGCACATAAACTCAGACCCGCGCGATTTTATTCGCGGTCAACTTGTGCTTGAAGCTTTTGAGAAACATATCGCTGAGTCAAAATCGGTGAAACTTTATAAGCATCCTGAGGCTCACCAAATTATTGGCCTCTCAACTTTAGCGCAAACCGTTGGCGCCGATTTAAGGCGAGCTCTTGGGCCGCAGAAGTTTCTTTTTACCGTCATGACTCTCGACAAACTTCTCCACTCCATAGAAGCAGAAGCTCTCGGGGCTCAAAGTCAATTTGCTGGTCCGATTGCATCGACCTCGCGGATTATTGATCTAAAAAATGCGATATCTGAATCACTCAGCGACGCCGTTCCAAAACACCTTTCCGCTGTTTTTCCTCCTCACCCCTGACGTCTTGGTGTTCTGCAAGGGAATTTTTTCCCAGCTCTGCCAAAGAGAGCCATGCCCTGCAGAATTTGAAACGAAGTTCTCCACGAGACCTCCGATAAATCGCATGGACCTTATAACTCTTAGAGATTGTGGGTTCGCACCGCGCATGGATGCGCAGTGACTATGCCATGGAGGGCTCCCTATGCCTGATTTTTATCTGGCTCAGAAGTTAAAGAAATTGTGCGAAACACCTTGCACATTACTTTGGCTTGAAGGATCGAAACACGAGCGAGTGTTGTCCGTGCGTTTGCAGGAGCGCAGGCTTGTTCTTCAGCTGTCCGATCAAACAAGCCGTGTTGTGGCGTTTGAACGGTACTCAGTGACCGCTGTGGGGCTGCAGTTCTGGTCTCAGGGTCGTCCCGGAGTTCTTTTCCGATGGGAACAAGTTCCGAGAGAATCCTGGGATGCCAAAGGGAACACTGCGCTCAAAATGGTTCCGGGCCCCAGCAGTGATGAGCCACCACCGGCTGCGGCGTAAACAGCCAGCAGGTTTTGCTCAAAATCAGCTCCAGCAAGCGAATCGACTTAGTCCAATTGGCATGCCACGAGTTGCCGATAGTATTTGTCGACGTCTTGAGCAAACCGCTCTTGCTTTCCAGGAGAGCCGTTGAACGAGTATGCCAATTGATAGAGATCGCTTGGCCCCTGAGCGGCCTTGGCTGCGATCTGGCGCAGACCGAAGCGCAGGTTCGTCACGATATTATGAGTGATTCCTCGCCAAACAATATCCTCATTGGCAACTCTTTTTCCAGTCACGGTGCGTGCACTTGTCACTCTTGAAATTCCAATTCCCTTGCAACGCCCGCGCCAACATTCATCATGCCAAAGCCCCAAACGGGTTTGGTTCATTACAAAAGCCATGTGAGCTTCAAGAGGACGCACTCTTCCAAGTGCCCATGCCTTAAAAGTTTGAGCAGCAGGCGAATTATTATCAAAGACAACCTTCTGAAAACAGCCTTTCAGAAATCGAGCTCTTCCACACATATCAAGACTTTGAAAATCCCGACTCCCCAAAAGGGTTGACTCCTGAGTCCGATCGAGAGGATAATTTTGTGTCATTCGCAGCGATTTCGAACGTAAGTCGACTGTTGTGAAATCGGCTGTTCCAGGCACCTCGTCCCAACTATAAACACAAAAAGTCGGCGCCTTAGGGGCTTCTTCGATTGTCTTTGTGGGGATTTCGGCTTTTGTGGGGTTCTCAATCTTTGCGGGCATCTCAGCCTTTGCGGGCATCTCAGCCTTTGCGGGCATCTCAGCCTTTGTGGGGGGCTGCGGCAAAGGCTGCATCTGAGGCTGGGAATCAACATTTGAAGCTGATTCTTTCAGTTCCGTTTTCTTTTGCTCCGGAGACGATTCATTGGCAAATTTTAGAAAATCAGGTGGCCACACAATTTCATCACACTGCTTTTGCTGCGCGGAAGGAACCGTCGCCCGACAAGCCATGATCTGTTGGAGAGTGAATGGTCCGTAGATATTGTCTGGACCAACACACACTCCGCCTTGTCCAGGAGATGTTCCAGGAGGACACCCTAACTTGTATGACGAGACTAGGCTCATCAAAAGTTCAAAAGGCCAATCCTGTTTCTGAACACAGGTTGATGCATCGTCAGGCGACATCTGCCGACAGAGTTCCTGCAACTCGAGGGGAAAAGGCCCTAAAGCAAAGCCACCCCGAGTGACACAAACTCGAGGAAAAGAATTGAAACGGGTTCCATCGGGACACATCCCACTTCGCTCTGGCACGGGAGCAGAAGAAGATGGCAATTGAGCGGTTGCCTTTTTTACCTTTGCCGAATCAATTTTGTCGTCAAAGTCCTGTGTGACACATGACGATGATAAAAACAGAGAGAACCAACAGAAGAACTCAAGACAGGTAGTACCATGCTTGCCCAGTTTCAATTTCCAGGCCCCTCCAAAGTTCTTTTATACGCTCGCAAACAGACGCGAAGATACTCAGAACCCTGGGCTACATCGTAGCCGTGCCTGCGACAGAGGCCAACGTTCCAGACCGGTGTCAAAATCACATTGTTCTCGGCCCCAGTGAAAATCCATTCACTGCTGCCAATGCCTAAGAGAACCGGATCACCATGGCTCGATACGACGTTTGGGCTGTAGAGATCGGACGTAGCCAGTTTTTCACCCACACCCAGAAACATGCGTGCTTTTGCCGTTGACTGCTGCACCGAAAGGGTCATGACTTCTTCCGCAACTGGAACAACAACAAGCATAAGAACCGCGCATCCTGCAATTTGAAACAGGGAGAGCCACCTTGCTACTCCACCTGTGTAAAGTACAGACGCTCGGCCACGTTGAACGCCCAATTCTCCCCAGCGTCTCAGAAGAAGTGAACCTGCCAAAACGAGAAAACCAGCAACTAGAAAACCGATTCCTAAAGGCAAAGAATGCTGCATCACAGATGAAACAATTGCTTCTTCGCGTGGTTTTAAAACAAACCACCGCGCAAAGAAAGGCTCCCAGAGCATCACAGCAAAGCCAACCAACAGCAGAAATGCCGGGAATAAGAAGACAAACCAACGCGCGAACCAATGCATTACATTTCTAGCAATACCATTGAGGGAAACTTTAAATTCGCAACCAACAACCCCAGCTAACAGGGCAAGAGCTGGCCATACTGGCCAAATATAGTTGGGAAGCTTGGTTGCCAGAAATGAAAAAAATCCAACGCAAAAGCTACACCAACACAACAACCATCGCATTACAAGAACCTGACTCTCTTGTCGCTGGACAAGAGTCGCTGACTCTTTACTCTCGCTTTGAGGTAAAACTTTTCTCGCGAAAGAGCCTATCACGCACATGTAAAGCAGCCATGTGATCGTGTAACCTGCGCCAATAAAAAGGATCGGCAAATAGTAGAGCACACTTCCGCTGTGCCCTTCCATGGCTGAGGTCGCCCGACCAAAATGATGCTTTATGAAAAACTCTTCTACAAAAGCAGCACCACCGGTTTGCCACAAGTAGAAATAGAAAATTCCTGAAATGAAGGCTGCAGCTATCCAGGCAGGTAGGAAATCTCGAATTCCAGTTCTCATGACATCAAAAGCAAATTTACCTAGACCCGAACTCATTGAACGTAGATGGAGAGAAATCGAGAACAGTAGGGCTGCACCTGCTGGGAGTACAAGCCCAATGAGTCCTTTTGTTGCCGTGGCACCCGCCATGCCAAACACAGAGGTAACAAAAAATAAAAGAGAAAATGTTTTTGATCTTTTTGCTGAGTGAATGCGAAGAGCTTCGCTGCAAACATAAAGAGAAGTAAAAAAAACGAGCATGGGATCGAGAAGAACTGCACTCGATGCAAACGTTGGTAAAAAACTCATAAGCAGAAAAAAAACTGGAGAAAGTGAAAAGTCATTGATCTTGCGTTGCTCAAATTTATCCGCGCGCTGAATTCCAACGAGAGAACGCCATGTCAGATGAAGAACCACCGCCAGAGCAACTGAAAATAAAATACTGATAGTTCGGCTTGAAAATGACGTCACCTGCTGAGCAGAGCCATCTGCCAAAACACTGAAACCGGCTAAAATACCAATGTATAGTGGTGGCTTGTGATTGTATGGTTCGCCGTTAAAAACTGGCTGACTGAGCCAACTCCCTGCCCTCTTCATCTCCTCCGCCATCTGGCGGTACACCGACTCATCGAAATCGAAGGGCTCGATGGCCAGAGAGCGAAACCAAAGAAATGCAAGCAAACCAGCCGATACAATCACAACCAAAGGGCTGAGGAAGAAACGAAAAAATCTTCTCGTGCTGACAACCTCAAGACTCGGAGCCATGGTCCAATTCCTTTTTTGTTTTCCGTGTTCCCAGTTTTATTTGGACTTGGCTCAGAAAGCCTCTCAGCATGTTGGCTTCTCTGTCTGAAATTTGCGCGCGATTCAAGACGCGGTGATAATAATGCAACAAACGATCAGGATTACCATCGCGATTCAATTCGACATCAACCATGACCTCCCGCCAATGCTCAACAAGACTGAGCATCCCATGCGATGAGATGGGTTTTTCGGCGTCGTGCCGGGTTTTGATGATAGGCTTCTCAAGAGCTGCCATGTTCCCTTGCCAAAGGGCACCTGCAAGAACCACAGCCACTGCCTGACTCAGATTCATCGAAGGCATCTGCGCATGTGTGGGGAGTGAGCACAAATGCGTGCAAAGAGTGAGATCGTCCTGGGACAAACCCGTGTCTTCGGGGCCGAAAACCAGGCATACAGTGTCAGACCCAGACATCAATGAAGGCAGGTTGGGCCAAGCTACATCTGGCCTCCGCATGTCGCCAAGCCTCCGGCTGAAGCCCACAACACACTCGACATCCACAAGTGCTTCACGCAGCGTATGGCAAACCTTAAAATTCTCGAGAACGGGCTGTGCATGATGCGTTGCTAGTTTTCGCGCATCGTCGGACAGAACGTCACATCTCGGAGCAACTATAAAAACATCATTTATAAAAAAGTTTCCACACAATCTGGCAATTGCGCCGACATTGCTTGCATGCATTGGTGATACGAGCACAATTCTCAGCGCATTCACAAATTCTTCCTCAAAAATTGATCGTACAAAATTGTTTGGGCTGCTTTTGAGGCGATGAGATGATTGTCTCGCCACTGTGTATGGGCATCCGGTCCAACAACATTACTGACTCCCAGTGACGCACCCCAGGGCACACCAAAAGCCTCCGAAGCAAGTGCAACCCCATAAAGCTCAAGATTCTCGAGTTCGCCATGCTTTGCAAGTTTTTTAGAAAGTTCAATGTCGAGGGAAATTCCCGGAGTAGAAATGGCTGCTAATTCGCTCCCGGAGAACGGGGCAAGATCGCAAGAAAGCTTTTCAGTTCCTGACTTCAGCCCAGGAAGATAAGATTTCTTCTCCAAGAGATCGCCGTCGCTCCAAGACACATTCGATACAAGATATGCACTCCCCAAAGGAAGCTGCTCTGCATACGCTCCGGCCGTTGCTAAAAAGAGAACAGCTTCAACAAACGAACCATGAGACTTGCCAAGTGCCAGCGCATGAGCAACCGCTGCGGCTGCCCGTGGCGTACCAACGCCTGTGCGCAAAAAACCCAATGAACCACAAATAGAGATACTCTCATTGACACTGATCATTTCTGAAGAACCGGCCATCTCTTCGGCAAACTCACGCTGTTCTGGCCACCACGCCGATACAATCCAAAATCGGATTCCTGAAAGTCCAGTTTGCGACATTATGTTCGCCCCGAATCAATTGAAAGTTGCTCGATAGATTCGCTACAACTCATCCAATCAGCTTCAACTTGTGATAATTTTTCCTGAAGCTCAACTTGCCGAGCCGCCAGCTCCTGTGCTTTTTGATATTCGCTGCCTGCGTCATTCAATTCAATTTCAAGTGCCGACAACTTCCCAGTCAATTCGCTCATCAAGCGCTCGAGATCATCTATTCTACGCTGTAGTTTTTGTCGTTCTCTCTTCACATTTTGCGCATCAGCCCGTTGTTGGTGGCGATTTTCTTTTTCCACACCGGAAGTCTGCGATCCAGAAAGTTGTCCCGCCGTATAAGACGGATCAAGTATATTTGGAAAACCGCTCACCTGCGCCATGCGTGGATAATCATCAAGGTTTCCCTCAAACAAAGCATACTGACCACCCGGCAACATAACAAATATGTGTGTTGCAAAGGAATTGATAAATTCTCTGTTGTGGCTCACGCAGAGAATTGTACCTTCATAATCTTGAAGCGACTCCGAAAGTATTTCAGCGCTCGACATATCTAGGTGGTTGGTGGGTTCATCGAGGATCAAGAAGTTTGCATTTTGAGAAAGCAGAATAGACAAACCCACTCTGTTCTTTTCACCACCAGAAAGCACAGAAACTTTTTTGAAGACATCGTCGCCATTGAATAGGAAGCTTCCCAACAATGAGCGAGCCTCTCTTTCGCTCAAAGCCGTTTTTCTTAATACATTTTCAAGCACACTCCGTTCGCTCTCAAGAACCGAGAGTTGCTCTTGGGCAAAATAAGCCACGGCGACTTGGTGCCCCAGCGAAAAATCGCCAGAGAGCCGAGATATCACCCCAGACAGTGTTTGGAGGAGGGTCGACTTTCCGATCCCATTTGCACCAATCACACAAATCTTCTGGCCACGCACAATGTTCAACTTAATTTCACGGGCAAGGGGTGCCTCGGCAGAATATCCAATTTCAAGATTCTGTATTTTTAAGACATCTTTGCCACTCGGAGTTGGAGCAGAAAATGAAAAAGCAACTGCATTCTCGTTCTGAGGCAGGTCAAGATCATCTTCCAGATCCTGAAGCCGGGCAATCATTTTGACGCGTGCTTGCGCTTGCCTAGCTTTGGTTGCCTTCGCTCCAAATCGCTCAACAAATCTGGTCAATTCAGCTTTACGACGTGCAATGGCCTCAGCCCGAGCGATATCTTGCTGCTCCATTGACTCTTTTTGTTCAAGAAACGAATCAAAATTGCCTTTGTAGCTGCGCATCTGTCCGCGAGAGAGATGCAGAGTTGTTGTGGCGAGTCGGTTCAGCAAACCTCGATCATGGGATACAAATACGAGGCAGCCTTCAAATTGACGAAGATAGGATTCAACCCAAACCAAACTTGGAAGATCGAGATGGTTCGTTGGCTCATCTAAAACAAGAAACTGTGGATCATTGAGAAATACTTTCGCCAATTCAAGACGCATCCGCCAGCCACCAGAAAGGTTCTTTGGATTCTGCTCAAACTGGGATGGATGAAAGCCAAGCCCTGCCATAATTCCGCGCGCGCGGCTCTCAAGGGCCGGACCACCCGCATCTTGAAATGCCGCCTGCGCCTTTTCGAAAAGCTGCAACGAAAGCGTATCACCATGCGTCACTAATTTTGCCTGCGATTCTTCTCGCTGTCTCCATAATTCACTGATTCGCAAATGCCCTGCCACGCACTCTTGAAGAAGGGTAGGCAAAGGATCCGAATTTGGTTCTTGCGGCAAGTAGCCAACGACACAATCTCTCGGACGGATGATTTCGCCGCCGTCGGAATCTTCAATTCCGCAAATTATATTCAACAGCGTTGTTTTTCCAGCACCATTGGCACCAACAAGCGCAACTCTTTCCCCCGCGGGAAAATGATACGTGGCATCTTTTAGGATGACTTTCTTGCCATAGGATTTGCTGACGCGCTCAATTCGAATCACCCGCAGCGACCCCGTGAATCAATCCACTGGATAAATGATTCAATGGCCTGTGTTCTGTACTGAGGTACTTCGTTGAAGATCTCATGCCCTGCCCCTGCAATCTCCTGCGAACGGATTCTTCCTTTCGGAAAGAGCGGCACAAGGGAACGGGTTTTTCCCGAGTCAACGAGTTTGTCGGCTCCTGCGAAAACCAATGTCACATTAGAGCGCAACGATTGAATAGCTTGACGGATCATTTCATCATTAACACTATTTAGAAACACATTTCCGAAACGCGCTGAAATCGAAAAAAGATTTAATTCATCGGCCATATATGCAGAATTATTCTCAGCATTCTCTGAGAGATTCTCTGGAACAATATCTACCGGCACAGGGGCGAGCGGTGCTAGGCGCGGAAGAGCTGCTGCTGCAAACTTCTTCCACTGTGGAACTTCTTGGCGGATCCGAAACAGTGGCGAGCTCAAAAATACCGGAGGGCAGTTGTCCTGCAAAATGGAGGCTGCATAGGTCACGAGCAGCCCTCCAAAACTATGACCAAACAAACCGAAAAAAAGATCTTTCTTTTGCTGCAATCCCAAAAGGGAGCGGCTGTGGTTCACTACAAACAACACATCCAACACAAGTGCATGCAAATTTTCTACGTCACCGCGGCGCGGTCCTGATTTGCCGTGTCCGCGCAAATCAAAGCAAGCAAAAAGAAGGTTTTTGGCACAAGCTTCTTCAGCAAGCTCAGCATATCGGCCGCTGTGTTCACCAAAACCATGAACGGCAAGAACAAGCCCATCGATTTTTGACTCACCACCGGCAATTCCAGCAGGCGCGAAGCATCGGAAAAAAAGTTCAGTTCCATCAAAACTCTTGAGATATTCAGTGCGTTCGACAGCCATTGAAAGAAGCCCTCCACAGGCGACAAAATTTTCCGCGCGTGAGTTTGGCGAACAGCGGAAAGGATTAACAGTCCGGAATTCAAGATTCCAACGTATGCTGAGCAAAGAGTGTCTCCAGCAACACAGGGGAGGAATCCTATGCTCCGCAGCCTCCAAACATCAGCAACAGGTATGGAAGCTCAGCAACAGCTGATCGACACACTGTCAAACAACATTGCCAACGTCAATACGAACGGCTTCAAGCGTGGGCGTGTTCATTTCAACGATTTACTTTACCAAAACCTGCGCGCTCCGGGCCTCAGCTCCTCAAACGGAACAATTGCGCCAACGGGTGTTCAGATTGGTAACGGAGTGCGACTTGCCTCCATAGAGAAATCGTTTGAGGAAGGCAGTGTCAAGATCACCAAGAATGACACGGACGTGATGATCAAAGGACGAGGCTTTTTCCGTATTCAAATGCCTGACGGAACGCTCTCATACACCCGTGATGGAGCGTTCAAGCGAGCCCCAGATGGAAGAGTCGTGACCAGCGAAGGGTTACCTCTTGTCCCTGAAATTGTCGTGCCCCCCAATGCACTCAGGGTTCAAATCGGTCTCGATGGCGTCGTTTCCGCTACAATTCAGGGCGAAAATGAACCTCGAAATATCGGCCAGGTTCAGATTGCCAATTTCATCAACCCAGCTGGCCTGAACTCGATAGGTCGAAATCTTTACACCGGCAGTCCAGCTGCGGGTGAGCCAATTGTAACAACGCCAGGTGAAAACGGAACAGGTCAACTTGGCCAAGGTGAGCTCGAGTCAAGCAACGTAAACATTGTTGAAGAAATGGTGACGATGATCACTGGCCAGAGAGCTTATGAACTTAATAGTAAAGTCATCAAGACGGGTGACGAAATGCTTGCAACCACAAACCAGATGAGATGATCTGATGTTGGCGTTTGAATTGCCTCCCAATGACATGATTGCTGTGGAATATATTGGTTTGTCAAAACATTCCGATGTGTCCGAATTGCAAAAAGATTTGCTCAGGCAAGCGCT
>CAIZJW010000216.1 GCA_903933385.1 uncultured Silvanigrella sp.
TGCGCAGACTCCTGCGCGATGTTGCCACTGGACATGAGAGCCTGGGAGACACAACAACTCTTGATGATGTCAGTGTTCTTGCTCAGCTGAGACAAAGTACAGATGATGAGTGAGATTAGAACTCACTCACAAAATTTAAATTCAAAAGCCTCACTACCGCTATTCTGATTTGCCAGAGCTTTTCCATTTATCTGAACAGCAACGTCTTGTTTAATTCCCCACCGTGATGCAATTGCGCATACTTTTTCGTCAGAGAATTTCTCAAACTTTGCTGTGAATCTGCCATCACCAGCAAATTGTAACTTGAGATTTTCTTGTGTGAGAGAATTTATATAGCTTGATAAAGTTGCCGTCATAATTTCCGTTCCGGTGAAACTGGGATGACTCACATTCAACCACACCTCAGTTGAGACATATTCGGTTCCAAAGTCCTTGAGACGAAAATCTAAAGCAATTTTGATTCCTTCTTTTGAGGTAAAATAACGATGATGCCAGTCGCCAGGATTAATGAGGCTGCTTGCGATTTTTTCCTTATGAGTCTTTATCCACTCAGTATGCTTTCGCACATCTGTGTAAACCCCTTTTTGCGAACAATCTGTTTTTAAACTGTAGGAACGAGAAGTCACTCCAATCACCGTCAGACTTCCATTGTCCTCAACATAAAACATCGGGCCCCCGGAGTCGCCATGGCACGAACTTGCCCGAGGGTTGTCTTGCGGCGCATCCCAAATTAACTCTTTGCCAGCATCATTCACCGCTGAAAGCTTCCCTTGAGTTTTGCGCAAGAAGCCTCTGGGTTCGGTTGTCGCTACATCTTGGGGGAGTGGGTTCGTGAGACCATACCCTGCCACTATCACATCTCGACCAACCGAAATGTCTCCAATTTCCTTAATTGGCAGCGGCTTTACCCATTCTGGAGCATCTTCATCGAGCACAATGATGCCCACATCATTCTTAGGTTGCTGAGGCAGTGGGTCGATATCGACCCGCCCAAGGTCCGCCTTATCCCATCCTGGGTGAGCCAAGGCGTGCTTGCCTGTCAGAGCAAAAATCTTCTGAAGTGTTCTGTTTTTACTACCAAATGCCACGCTAAAGCTGGCATATTGAGTTATGTTGGCAACACAATGAGCAGCGGTGACAATTGTTCGCTTGTCGAGAACAAAACCCGTACAAAAGGCTTTTCCTTCGCGATCCAACGAAACAGTACTGGTATAAACTGGATCATTTTCCTCAACGAGAGCCCCTGATACGATTTTTGGGGTCGCGTTGTAGGTTCGCCTGACACAACCACTCTGTGTGGCCAAAACAATCGCTAAGCTCGCAGGTAACCACTTGGACATCGAGAAAAACATGGTCAGCACCCCAGGAATTGAAATCAGAATTTGATGTCAGCACCGTCAGCTATTATATGCCTTTGAAAGACATAGCCGAGGAGAGGAACGACAATCTCATGACCCACGAAAAACCTAGCTGGGACAACTACTTCTTGGAAATGGCAGAGGTTATTGCGAAACGAAGCCCCGACAAAAAACGTCAGGTTGGCTGTGTGATTGTTGATGAACATCGCCGGGTTGTTGCAACCGGCTACAACGGCACCCCTGCCTCATTTGACGACTCTAAAGTCGATTGGTGGGATAGAACCATCAAAGATCGCATTGTGATTCACGCCGAGGCCAATGCCCTCATCTATGCCGATGGCCCAAAACTGCGCGGTGGAACCCTTTATTGTTCCTACAGCCCCTGTATTAATTGTGCGAAGCTCATTGCGGCCGCCGGAATCAACCGTGTTGTTTACCGCGAGCAATTCGATGATGCTGGGCTCGAGATGCTGAGTGAATTTAGGGTCGACACAAATTGCGTAAGTTCTTGAACGAAGAACTGACTCTCTTTCCTTCGTTTTGAAGATACGAGAACCTACTTGCAGGTTGGTTTTTCAAAACCGGGAAGCGTAACTCCCCAGCCTTTATAGGTGCATGCAATCCATTGAATATTCGAATAGACGTCGGCGTGATAAACGACATCTCCAGCACCGCAATAGTCCTTGGAATTAGAGGCCACTCCCACCGAGGAAGCAATGCCAACCAGGCGCCCTCCTGATGTAAAAAAGGGTCCCCCTGAGTCGCCGTTACAAATGATAGAGTCACCCTTGGAAAGCCATGAAGCACCCACTCCTGGCTCGACGTTCTTCACGGCATCCAGCCCCTGAGAATAGCGCACTTTACCGTCGCGAACGTCATCCTCAATTCTCCCAGCTCCTACGTAACGCCCGCCTCGAATGGAAAACATCCGCGAACTTTCGATGCTAGCGAAACTGCGGACAAGAGGTTCGTTCAAAACCACAACTGCCAAGTCAGACGCAACCCCACCCAACCCCTTTGTATTCCTGAGTTGCAAATATCGAGGGTGAATTTTCCATCCGGCCACCTTCACCTGCTGTGGGGTCATATTTTCAGAATAAAAAATCGCAGAAACCGATTCAGCCTCATCCAGGCAATGCGCCGCTGTCAGCACATGGCGAGGACCAACAAGAACACCGCTACATCGGCCTGTCGCACTTCCTGAAAGTGAGGCTCGAATCGAAGCAAACCATGGGCGAAACTTATGCTGACCATCGAGAACAGTTCCCTTGGTCATTGTCGGTTCAGACTCAGCTTTCGGTTTGCACGCAAAAACGCCGCAAAGAGAAAAAATCGCGAGACTCGTTTGCATTCTCATTCAGCTTTCCCCGCAAACCTTCCTCGGTGTGTATCGGAATGAGTCTTCAAGAAAAAAGGAAGTTTCTCTCTCTCTGATTGAAAAAAAGCTAAAGCCTCTCCCTCCAATTGACGAACCCTACGAAGTTTACTGAGTAAAATGGGTTGGGCGCTGCGAGATGCAAAAGGTTTCTCTGGTAAAAAAAACTCTGCTCGTTTTGTGTCTGCTCACAACCGTTGTGATTTTCTCAAGAATTTTGGCCCACCAAAAAAAGATGGCTGACGCCGGGCAACATCTCAAATCTCTCATACAAACTCAGCAAATCATTCAGCTTGTCGAGTGGAACGCAGTCTATTATTTTTGTTACTACGCAAAGGGTGCGGTCACTTCTCCCGAATGCTCTGAAGACCCACTGCGGGGCGAAGTAAAAATCTCTATGCCACTGCGAAAATTCGAGAGTCCAATTCTTAACTTCGAAGTACGTGCAAACAAACAATCGAAACCAGCCAATACAGTGCATCTAAAATACAAATTCACCAGCGAAGAAAGAGAGCTACTTAAAACTTCAAACGAATGGGTTCTTCTCATTCCGCGCAACTCACAACGCGCAACCTTCCTTGGTAGTAACATGTCAGGTGAGGCCGAGTATGGCCACACCTCCGATAGTTCGTTCGGATTGAGTTTGAATCAACTTGAAAAGAACGAAGCCCTTGAGATGATCCTGAACTTTAAAGGCTTGCCAAAATTTGGCCCACTCGACCTCCCCATTGCACTTGTTAAGCCAAGTGCTGCCAGAGACTACACGAGTCTCACCGACAAACAGTCCAGCGGCGCTGCGCTCTCAAAACAGCTTCTTGTGGGCTTGCCTCTCGTTATGGGTGCCGTGGCAGCGGTGCTTGATCATAGTCCAGCCATGCTTATGCTTGCCGTCTTCGGTGCCTTCCGAGCCGTTCATACTTACTTTTCATTTCTCGCAGAGTCAGCAGCGTTAAGTTTGCCACAATTGGCACTCAGCTATTTGAGCCTTGGAGCGTCTTTTGCACTCCTGCTCATGTTTATTGAAAAATTACTCTCAATTCAATTGAAGCGAATTCGAGTTTGGCACAGAATTATCTTCGTTTTCGTGTGCGCAGGTATTGCACTTGCAGGACACTGGCTCGACCCCAAGTACCAAGTTAACTCAACTCTCTGGGTTGACTCAGCAAGTGCCCTGTTTGGGCTCGCTCTCATTGCAGTTGTTTTTTACCTCCGACTCATGCCGCAAAAGAAACACGGATCAAACAACACAAGCCCCACCGCGACTCCAACAGAAGAAGAAAGCACTCTTTCAAAAACACTAGCGCATGTTCAAATTGCACTCGCTTTCGTAACTCTGTGCATCCACGGGAGTGTAAATAGCAGTGAGCTTTTTGATCAATTTCGAGGAGTTCCCACGTTCACCGACCCACTCGACTGGCGTCACATGATGCTCATGCCAGCACTCCTCACCGCAGGACTGCTGGAAGTAGGTTCAGTCGCCAAACGGATGTTGACCTTTGGTCAGGAAATGGCGGAAAAGGCTGTCATAGAAAAAGAACTTAAAGTGGGTCACGACGTTCAAGCGCGTATGCTTCCCGATAAAAAATTTCAAAGTGATCTTTGGAAATGGCGAGCTGTTTATCATCCGGCAGAAGCACTTGCAGGAGATTGGTTCGATATTCGTGAAATACACTTTGACGACGGCAGAAAGCTACTCGCTGTTTGCCTCGCTGACGTGACTGGACACGGCGTGGGTTCATCTCTTTCCACGAGCGTGATTTGTTCGCACTGGAGCCTCTGGTGTTCCCGCCTCGGTCAAAGTGAATTCCCAACGGATAAAAAGGCGCGAGAGGAGCTCCTTTGTACTGCTCCACTGCGGATTCACGAAGGGCTCACAGCACTGCGCAAAAATGAAAACTGCACGGCCATGGTTGCGCTTATTGACCCTTATGCAAATGAGGTTTCTATCAGCTCGGCTGGACATCCCGGAGCATTAATTATGAACTCCAAAGGGCTGAGGTATGTCACCACGGCTGGCGAACGCTTGGGGGGCGAACTCTTTGGCGAAGCAAAGTGGAATCCAAAAACAGAGGTCATGGGCGCCGATGATTTACTTGTGATTTATTCCGATGGCATTGTCCCCGTCGGAATAACAGTGCTCTCCTGGGCGGGACAATTAAAAAAGAAAATACTGGGCGGCGAGACACAATTTGAAATAGCGCTGATGAAAACACTCCATGAAAACAAGCGCTCGTTCATGAAAGATCCATCGAACGAAGATGACATGACTCTCATTATGCTGAGGCGTGGAAACGAAAGATGAGTTCAGCATTATCAGGAAATTGCTTACTGTTTCTCAGAAGGAATTGAACTCGCAAACAAATGTGTGAATCGTTAGGGTTTCTCATAATCAAACAAGGTCGAGAGCATGGGCTAGTAAAACATTCGTCCAAATTAATGACTGCATACTTTCAAATATCATTTGCACGCAGCTCCGCCTTTCGAAGCAACTGAACCGCCACCTCCAGCACCGCCACCTGAGCCACCGCCTGGAAGAACATCTTCAACATCAGCAGCCGCAACAGGAATCGCAGCAAGTGCCGCTCCACCTGAAGTTGGTTCACCGTTCACTGTCGAGAGAGCGAACATCGGAATACCATCGAGTGTAAAAATTGATCCGCTGTCTCCCTTCTGGAGAGTCGCTTGCGTCGGAATCTTCGCAATAAAATCTGTCAGTGGATTTACCGTCTCTTTGTCAAAAAGAACCACATAAGAATCTGGATCCCCTGGTGAAAAGTTGTCGCCAAATGAATTATTGAGTGTGAAGTTCTCGAGGAAGATATCGAGTTGGTTCTTAGTTGTCCAAAAACGCAGAAAGCGACCACCTTTGCTAGAGCCATCGGATGAACTCCATGAATCAATGTAAATGGGCCGTGGGTCCGCGGCCGGATCATCCATAGTGAAACTAGCGAATTCGTTGAGCCCGATAATATTATTGATAGGAAGTTTAAGAAACGCGCGGCGCAGATCCATATTTGTAGGTTCTGGAAGTGACGTAAGTGCTCGGTCTTGAACAATGAAATTTGCATGGAGATCCAGAAAATTAATTGGATTGAGTTGTTTTTTAAAGCTGTTCATACTGGACGCAGACAGAGTTGTCCCACCGAGAGTTTCGCCCGTGGAAGGGGTTGCAGTGCGGTTGGCCTCATCGTTTGCCGCGAAAAAGTCTTTCCAGACATCTAATGCACCGTCAACTTGGTTTTCTGCTTTACCGTAAGGTGAAGTACTGGACATAAAATTTACCGAACTCAGCGACACATTACTCAGTGTTAGATTTGGGGCTACGGCGTTGAGAGTGTTCTGAACTTCAACTCTGGCGGCGCATATTCCTGCTACACTGGAACCGCAGGATAGCAAATCGGTGGGCATCAGAGGCAATGCACTCACAATATTATATCTTGAGAAATTACGCAGGCGTTCACGTGTCATGTAGCGCATATAATGCAAATTCTGAATTGAGTTGATTGGAACCTCGTCGCATTCAGGAGCAGCAACATCCTTGCACGATAATTTGATTGTGTAGACTCGCGGGTAGTGTGTTGGATCACCACCAGGATTTGCGCCATAATCGCCAACAACGGACGTTGGATCTGCCGGATATAAATTCGATTGACATGCCGTGAGTGCTGAGCTTGAGAGAGAGGAGGAGTATGTCAAAGTTGGAGTTGAACCAAAGGCACCTGGAGTGGTAGTCACGTTAGACGAGAAATCGTTGCAGCTCGGTTGAAGAGTATTTCCCAAAAACATCCTGAAACCCGGCTGCGTCGCATAATCCTTCCATGGGCTGCCTATGGGAGCGGAAGTTGCAGATGCCAAGTCAGGGCCATCGTTTTCATTTTTTTTGAGCTGGGATACCGATTTATCTCGTAAATCTCGCAACAATGTATCTTGCGCAGCAGGCAATCCATTAAATTCCACATCGAGCACAATCATGTCGTGGTAGGTTGCGCATGTGTATTGTTTTGCATCTCCGGCGTCGCTTGGCGGTATCAGACAGCTTTGTTTTGCATTTGGCGATGATGGTGTCGAACCATTCGCCGGAAGCCCAAAAACATCTCGCATATTTCGAGTGGCAGGCTGGAATGCCGTCAGAATGTCAATTGCATTTTGATTTGTAATAGTTCCCGCTGCCACTTTTTCTGTCAGTGATTTTCTCAAGTTCTGAACTGCAAGAAGTTCAGGTATTGAAACGTCAAGGTTTGTATATGAATTGTTAAAAGCAGGAAGATCCTGTCCTGTGACAGAAAACGGAGCCAAGACAACTCGGTCGTTAACAGAATAATCAAAGCAATGTGCAGCGGAATAGATCCGAACTTTCAAAGAATCTGCTCTCGCTGGAAATCTATCTGCTTCGATTTGTGACTCTGTTTTTCCGTACCATGGAGAGCCGATGATTGATGGAGCTCGAATTTCGCCTGTTAATTTTGGGAATTCCAGAAGCACACTGCATCTGAACCAGGGAGCATCTGCTGCAACAGCACCCATAACATCGTTGGCTGCGCGTGACTGGATATAGATGAAGCCGCCTGCCGTTTTAGTTTTGAATTGACCGAAGTGTTTATAAAATAAACTTTGCTGTTCCTCGGGGGAGGTTCTGTTATCCGGATCAAAGGCAGATTCGCTATCGGCTTTGACTATGGTCGGAGTTTTGAGAACACTCGATGTTTTTGAACAACCAATCCCACCAGAGACTTTTCCCGGTGCACACGCAGTCAATGAAAGTATCGGAAGAAGCAAGGTCCATTCAATTCGGGATATTTTCATTATCCTCACCCTCTCTTCCTTCGATATCGACTCCTATTCCACGGCCTAAAGAATAATTTTAAGAATTTTCAAATAATTCAAAAATAACGGAACCTTAATGCACAAGATTCATTCAAACCTCGATATCCCAACACAAATGAATCGCACTAAAGCGTGAATTGAAAATTATTCACGAGTATCCCCGGAACTCTCGCCCCACCCAATGCGCGTTTGCCGTATGTGGATGTCTCTGGAATGATATGCGCCTCGCGGGTTACCTCAGCGAGCTCACTGCCAA
>CAIZJW010000217.1 GCA_903933385.1 uncultured Silvanigrella sp.
GGATGAGTACAAACTCGGTGGGACTTCCTGCCCGACCTTGACTGTCTTGTACAAGGTGCGTGCCAGAGCCTTGTTTTCAATCAACATGATGTCATTCTTTTTTGCCATTTCGCGGATTTTCATTGCGAGAAAATCCTGCCCTTTTGCAACGACGATTGGAGCCTGCATTCCTTTTACATATCGAATTGCCACGGAAAAGTGAGTTGGGTTGGTCACGACAAATGTGGCCGTGGGAACAGCATTGATGTTCTTTCTCATGATCATTTCACGTGCCATTCTTCGGCGCTGGCTGCGCACCAGTGGGTCACCTTCTTGTGCTTTGTTTTCTTCTTTGACTTCCTGTTTGCTCATCATCATCTGACGTTCTAACCGAAAGAGGCTCCATCCGTAGTCGGCAGCGCCGAGCAGTGCCATTGTGATTGTTATCCAGGTCAGAAGTTTGAGAATGGCACCGTACAAGCTTTCCGCCATAACGCCTGTTGAGAAGAAGAAATAAAGCTCGCTTTCGCTAAGTTCCTTCTTCATAAAAACATAGGTCACAGTGCAGAGAACGGTACCCTTGATAAGGACCTTGGCAAACTCCTCGAGCCCCCCCGCTGAAAGCAGCCTTTGTAAGCCTTTCACGATGTTTAGTTTGTCGAAAGTTGGTGTTATTTTCTTCCAGGACCAGTTGAATTGGGTCACGGCAAGACCCAATACAGAGGGTGTGACTGCCAAAAGAACTGCCGTTCCTGCCATGATTGGCATAAGTGGTGCTGAGACTTGTCTGATCATATCCATCAGTTCGAGATTCTGCTTTGATTGAAATGCAACCAGCGCGAAGGCTCGATTGAATGAACTTTTGAGTGCGGTTGCAATTTCCCCGCCGAGCATTGTGAGTCCGACTGTAATAATGACCATCGTGAGTGCAGAGATGATTTCACGTGGGTTTGCGATCTGGCCTTCTTCACGATACTGCCTACGCCGTTCTTCGCTGGCATCTTCTGTTTTGTCTTGCTGACTTTCTTCCCGTTCTTCCACGACTTACCTCAGTGTTTTGGATCGAAGGCTTTTTGCACGCGATTGAACGCAGCAACCTCAATGAGGCTGCCCTGTTGTCCAATCAGCCTTACAAAAGCCGAAGTTGAGAAGAAGAGAACAATCATGCTGAGAATGAAACTCACAGGAAAACTGATTATAAATGCGTTGAGCTGAGGAAGCGCGCGATTGAGGAGACCGAGCGCCAATGTTGTGAGTGTTTGAATTAACAGCAGTGGCCCGGCAATCCTGAGGCCAATATCAAAACTCGATGTGATTGTTTGCATAATCACAGTCATGAGAACGTTTGGATCAGCCTGAGCTGCAAGTGGAATGTTTGTGAATGAATTCACAATTCCTTGGATGAAAACATGATGGATGTTGAACGTGAGAAGAAGGATTGTAACGAGCCAAATTTTGAGGGACGAAAATGCTGATTCTTGGGTTCCAGTTTGCGGCGTGAAAAGTGTTGCAGTCTGGAAGCCCATATTCACGCCAACCATATGAGATGCTATCGAGGCAGCAAAAATGAGGGTCTTTGCTGCAAAGCCAACAGCAAATCCAAAAAACACTTCTCGTAGAGTTGCTAATCCGAGCGTCAGTGGGCTCCATTGGATGAAGCCTGGTGTTGCGTGAATGTTGCCTTCTACAATGGGCCAAATACAGACGCTCATTGCAAGTGACAAAAGTAATCGCAGACGCCCTGGTATAGTTGAGTCGCCAAAAATCGGCATAAAGAAAAGCACGCTCACAATTCGCAGAAACATCATGACTGCGAAAGGCCAGACTTTTGGGTCAAGTTGGAGGAGCGATTCAAAGTTCATCTTTGTTTACTGATCTCCGGAATCTTTTTGAAGATGTCTTGTGTGTAGTTTGTGATTCGTCTCACCATCCAAGGACTCATGATTGCGAAAACCGCAATCATAGCTGCAATTTTTGGGAGAAATGAAAGGGTCGCTTCGTTGATTTGCGTCGCAGCTTGGAAGACGCTGATAAGCAAGCCAACAACGAGAGCCGTGACAAGCAATGGCAGACTCAATTCCGCGGTCGCGTATATAAGACCCATGAAAATATCGATGACTTGCTGGCTGTTCATGCAAAGCTCCTTATGAGCGATCCTGCCAATAGGTTCCAACCGTCAACCACAACGAATAAGATGATCTTCAGTGGCAAGCTCACAACAGTTGGCGGGAGCATCATCATACCCATTGCCATCAGAACGCTGCTCACAATCATGTCGATGATGATAAATGGGAGATAGACAAGGAAGCCAATTTGAAATGCACTCTTCAGCTCACTGATAATGAATGATGGAATGAGGACCCGCATGGGAATGTCTTCTGGTTTTTGGGGCTGTGGTCCCTGCGAGAGACTCAGAAAGAGTTTTACGTCTTCTTTTCTGACCTGTGCGAGCATGAAGTCACGGACAGGTGTTTGTGCCTTGTCGAATGCAACGTCAGCTGAGATAGATTTCGCCATGTATGGTGCAATTGCTGTGTCATAGATTTTGGTCGTTGTTGGCCCCATGACGAAGTAAGTCAGGAATAGCGATAAGCCAACCAAAACCTGGTTTGGAGGCATTGTGGGTGAACCCAGCGCCTGTCTCACAAAGGAAAGTACTATAAGAATTCTTGTGAATGCACTTGTGAGTAAAAGAATTGCTGGAGCAAGTGTGAGGATCGTTAAAATCCCAACAACTCGAAGGGCCGGAACAAGATCATCTGAGTTTTCTGAATCACCAATGCTTAGGGAGAAAAGTGGGATTGTACTCGGCTTAAGTGATGTCTTTGATGGATTTAGGCCAGGAGCAGAAACTGGCGCGATTTGTGGCACGACATTTTGATTTTTTGCTTCTGTTTGTGCGAAGGCTAACGAGGGCTGGACAAATGCACGGCCTATTCCCCAGATGAGGAGAAGCATTGCTAGCATCTTGCAAACAATCCGGATGTGACGCAGCGTCGTTGTCATGTTCACTTGCCTCTGTTTGTGCATCTGTAAGTTTTGGTCCTGATAGGTTTTATGCCAGCGGTCGCAAATCTTTCAGACGCTCTCTGATCATGTTCGTCACGTTACCAGCCTCATCGGATCCAGATGAATTCGTATTGGTGCCGATGTTTCTTTTACTTTCCTGTTCGAATGCATTTGCTAGGTACTTCGGAAATGCGGCGCGGGTTTGCTTCAGCGTTGGCTCGCCTTTGCTTCGGGATTCAGAAACAGTTTCGAGTATTTTCTTTTCAGAGGCTTCTGAATCACTTGAACGCATCGACGCCGAAGATGAATTTTCAGAAGAGCCTGAGGATCCTTTTCCGCGCAGATTTTTCTCTCGCAGGTTTTTGAGAGCGCCCATGAGCATTTCTGATCGAGCGATTGCTGTTTCCTGTCCGACGGACTCGGAGGCACCAGATGCAATCATCTTTGCCGGTTCTTCTTGTACTATGCGTTGTTGGACTTTTCTGCGTCTTGGCTCTTCGCTTCCACCATCGTCGAGCATGGCAGAGGAATGTTTGTTTGGGGATTGCATCTCAGTCAGAAGCGTAATTCCCTGTTCGGTCGATGCGAGAGCGACTTCTTTGTCACGAATACGAACAAGGATGATTTGTCGCTTTGGTGAAAGAGCAAGAGTGCTCACGAGCTGCATTTGTTTTTCTGCTTTGTTTAAGCCGAAAGCCTTTCCTTGTCTCAGCCGAACCATCATCACACCAGCGGCTGCTAATCCGAGTATGAGAAATCCGCCGGTTGCATACGCTGTCCAAGGTGACTGCTCAGATTGACCCAAGGGCAAAAGTTGAGGTTGTAGAGCTGCTCCATTTGGAACGAGGAGGGTATTTTCGGATGTTGTGGAAACTCCCACTGCAGGGGATGAGCCGCTGTTGAGTGTTGCTGGTTGGTTGGCAGCCTCCTCTGGTTTGACGACCTGCGCTCCAGAGACTGCTGCTGTTGTCCCGAGCTGCGCTCCGGCGGCAGATGGATTGCCTACAATGGTGTCTCCGCTTTTCAGTACTGATGGTTCACTCACCGCGCTTGTCGCCTGAGCCGTAGTGTTTGTCGGCCGCACGAGTGCCCCGCTTGCTTGTGCAGGGCTTGCATCCGAAGCGGGAATCGGTGGAACGGGAGACGAGTTTGACACAGCTGGTTGTGTTGTGATGAGGGGCGTTTGTGGTTTGCCCTTCGACAAGGCGGCTTCCTGGGTGGAATCGATAGACAACCCGTTAGCCAAAGCTGGAAATGTTGTAACAAGCGTCAGGCCTGTCACCATGCAAAATGAACTTTTGAACAATTCGATTAGACAATTCATAAACACAACCCCATGATTTCGACGACTCAGATTGCATCCGCAGGTGGCACGTCTTCGATTCCGAGGCCGCTCATGACATCGGTCAATCGGACACCGAATTTCTCGTTCACAACAACGACTTCACCCATTGCGACGAGCTTATCGTTGACGTAAATCTCCATCGGTTCACCTGCCATTTTGTCGAGCTCAATGACCGAGCCTTGGCCGAGTTGCAGCAAGTCATTCACGAGTAGCTTTGTTCTGCCGAGTTCAACCGTGACTTTAAGTGGAACATCGAGAACCATCTTCATTCTCGAAAGGTCTATCCTGCTCATTGGACTTTCATCATGGAACTTTGCCATAGGGCTTTGTTCCGCTGGTGAAGCCTCGGTTATTGATTTACTGTCGAGTCCGAAATCTTCCGGGCTGAATCCTTGGTTATTGTCTTCCATTACAAATCTCCCACGCTTTCAGTGATTTTTATTGCTCTATTTCCTCTCACGATTCCTGGTACGCCCTTAAATTTATGGACGCCTTCAATCATGACGTTGAGGGGTTTATTGGCTTCATGATCGAGGATGATGATGTCGCCCTCTGAGAGCTCCATCATGTCTCTCATGTTTATCCATGCTGACCCGAGGGTGCATGAGACATTCACATGTGTTCCAAGGAGTTGGTTCTTGATGCGGTTGATCCAAATGTGGTCGACTTCGAGTTGTTCATTTTGGAAACCAACACTCAGCTTCGACTTGATTGGTTCTAGCGTTGAATAGGGAATAACAAGCTTGATTGAGCCACTCATTTTCTCGAGTTCAACATCAAATGTTGTTGAAATAACCACATCAGATGGCGGTACGACTGCAACGAATTGAGGGTTGATTTCAGTTCGGGAGTAATGAATACGGAGTGGGAAAACCGGCGCCCACGCCTTTTCAAGGTCATCAATTGCAGCCATGACGATTCTGCGTGCAATTTTGATTTCGATTTGAGTGAAGTCTTTACCCTCAATCTTAGTGTAGGGAACTTCTCCTCCACCAAAAAGGCTATCCACGAGTCCATAAAGAAGCTTTGCTTCGATGACCATCACTGCCGAACCGCGGAGCGGATCCACTCTCAAAATGTTGAGGCACGATGGAAGCGGTAAGCTATTCATAAACTCACCGAACTTGATCGGACCACTGCTGTTGACACCGATGTTCGCAACTTTTCGAAGAGCAGCAGAGAGCGAAACTCGAAAAAGACGAATAAATCGGTCGTGAATGATATCGAGAGTTGGCATTCTCCCGCGAATGATTCTGTCTTGGTTCGTGAGGTCATACCTTACGAACGAAGCATCTTCTCGCTTGTCATCTGATTCCTGAGAGTCAATTCGACCATCAGAAACGGCATTCAGGAGCGCATCAACTTCGCTCTGGCTGAGAACTTGCTGTTCCATGTTTCACTCCACCAAGAAGTCTGTGAAGTAAATTGTCTTCACAGGCCTCTCGAATGATTCGTTGATTTTGTTGATGAGTTCACGACGCAGCTTTTCTTTGCCTTTTTCGGTCAATAAATCGAGTCTGGTTCTCGTACTTACCGAGCTGATTATAAGGTCACGAAGCTGTGGTTCACGTTTCTTGAGTTCATCTTGTTGTTCTTTACCGCCGGTGTATTCGATAGAAACTGCAATGCGAAGATATCGGTTTTCAAGCGGGTTGCCGAGATTCAAATCCATCTTAGGCAACGCAAAGGTTTCGCCAAACGTCTCATCTGATTTAAACATCTTTACATCAGACTTTTCATCTTTTTTATCGGCGCTCGACGCGTCTTTTTTTTCATCTTTCTTGTCGCCGTGAGTAGCGTCTTTTTTGTCATCTTTCTTGTCGCCCTGCGCAGCGTCTTTTTTGTCATCTTTCTTGTCGCCCTGCGCAGCGTCTTTTTTGTCATCTTTCTTGTCGCCGTGCGCAGCGTCCTTTTTGTCATCTTTCTTGTCGCTATGAGCAGCGTCCTTTTTGTCATCTTTTTTATCAGCGCTCGACGCGTCCTTTTTGTCGTCTTTCTTATCCGCATGAGCAGCATCGCTCTTGTCAGCATGAGCCGCGTCGGTTTTTTTATCACCATCCGACTTTTCTTTTCCCTCAGCGTGCGCATCTTTTTTATCGGTTGCTGAATCACTGTGTCCGGTTGCGTCTTTTTTTGCTGCCATTGAAACCGATTTTTGAACGAATGTTTTGTAGACAAAGAATCCACCCGCCGCGGCAGCAGATGCCACGACACCCGTGATTCCAGCGAAAAGTACCAGTTTTCTTTTCTTTCTTGTTTCAGCAATTTCGTCTGGAGGACCCTTTTCCTTTTTGGCCTCTGCTGCTTTGCCTTCTTCCGGCTTCTTTTCTTCTTTCTTTGACATGGTCACTCCCGAATACGGCACAAGGTGTCCGTTCGAGCTTCTCAGATTCTGTTCATCGGCCGTGGTGTAAATATGGCCGTATGTCGTTATGTCCCTGGGCAAGTTTTGCCAGTTTCCCTGAAGGGAACGGAAGTGGTGGGTTTTTGCCTGGTAGGCTGTCGCGTTTTTGTTGCACTTCAGGTTTAAGGAACGTAGTGAAAAAGGGTGGCCTTGGGGAGTTTTATTGCATGGAGCTCAGCGAATTCGCACACCGAATTCTTTTTTCTTGTGATGTTAACGAAAAGCTTGCAGCTGCGGTGGAGTTTACCGACGTGCAACCCTTTCATCCTGCATCTTTGCCAACTGAACCAGGCAGACCAACGTCTTTGGCGCTCGGGCGATGGAAGTCATCCAAGAGGGTGAGTTTTCCCACGCGCGCGGAACTTCTCGATCCGGTTAAAGTGGGCGTTTTGCTTCACTTTTTTGCTAATCACGAGCTTCTGGCGCTTGAATTGATGGCCTTGGCTCTCTTAAAGTTTCCGAGTGCGCCAGCCGCCTTCCGGATGGGTGTGGCGAAAACCATGCTGGATGAGCAAAGGCATTTGGCCTCCTACTTAGCCCAAATGAAGTCTGTGGGCGTTGAACTTGGCGATATTCCAGTGAACGATTTTTTTTGGACCCAATGTTCGGCCATGAAGTCGCCTCTCGATTATGTTGCTCGGATGAGTTTGACGTTCGAACAGGCCAATCTCGATTTCGCATCGTACTTTCGTGACGTTCTTGTTGAGCTCGGTGATGTATCAACAGCTTCTCTTCTGCAAACGGTTCTTGATGATGAAATTGGTCATGTAAAGCATGGACTCGTTTGGTTTCGACGCTGGAAGCCTGAATCCAAATCTGATTGGCAGGCATTTTGCGAGGCTCTGGGAGGAGAAATTAATCCCGCGCGTGCCAAAGGTTCTGTTTTTCAAAGTGAGTGTCGTCTGCGAGCCGGACTCGACCAAGATTTTATCGATTCGTTGAAAACCTTCAGCCAGTCAAAAGGCGGACTGCCTAGGCTTTCCTTCTACAACCCTGAGGCTGAGGAAGAAATTCGTCTTGGTGCTGCGCGTCCGCAGTTGTCTTCGGCTCTGAGGCTAGCTCGTGACGATTTGGCTGCGGTAATGATTTTTGTCCTGAATCAGGACGACATTCTTGCAGTTCCTCGGCAATTGCCTCGCGATTTTCTTGTCAAGATTCGTGACTGTGGATTTGATATTCCTGAACTTCTCTTGTCAGCAGTGGATGAAAAATCGTTGACTCGAGGTCTTGGAGAGCGAAAAATTCTCGGTTTTAACCCGTGGGCTGTAACTCCCTGGACTTTAGGCTTGGAAAAAACTTTCAATGCTTCAGGTCTGATGTTTTCGGCGAATCCAGGAGAGCTCAAGCCTCTCTACTCTAAGGCAACGGCTCTCATTGTGCTCAAAGAATTTCTTGCTGCGAACAAATCTGATGACCGCCTGGTTGATTCCGACCTTGTGGGTTGCACAGTTGCATGTGCCGAGGAATTTGAATCATTGATGGTGTCTTTTCGTTCGAAGGGTTTGCGCGGTAAGTTTATTGCAAAGCGTCCTTGGAGTGCCTCCGGGCGTCATCGAATCATCGAGAGTATTTCTGACTTGCCCTGGATAGAGCAACCGAAGGTTCTCCGTCAGTGGTTTGAAAAATCGTGGCGAATCGGAGAGCTGCCCATTGTTCAACCTCTCTTTCAGCGTCGAATTGATGTTTCAGTTCAAGCACGAATTGAGTTTAAGCAAAGCACTCCGCTAGTTCATGTTTTGGGTTTTACTCGAGTTTTGAACCTTCCCAATGGTCAATATGCAGGAACGTGCGTGGGGCGCTTTCTCGGAGGCCAAGACAACGATCTTTTGCGGTTTTGGCACAATGGCTCGAATGACCATTCTGGCAGCGTCGAGGAGATTCTTGAAAGCGTAGTTCGATTTGCTGGTGAAGCTCTGGCAACACGAGGTTACACAGGATCATTTGGAATTGATGCGTTCGTCTTTGAACGAGAAAATGGAACATTAGGTCTTTTTCCGATGATAGAAATAAATCCTCGTCACACAATGGGCAGGGTCGCCCTATCCATTGGAAAACGGATGGCTCCAGGTCGTGTTGGTTTGTGGCTGCACGTTCCCACGGGGTGGTTGAGTCGTCTCAATGTGTCATCATTTACTGAGCTAAAAGAGCGCTGGACTTCGCTTTTGCCTTTAAGAACTCACACAAAGAGTGGGGGTACAGTTGTCGTTTCAGGAGTTCTAGAGACATCTCCGGCCGAACAATGCGAACAGGTTTGGACGTGCTTTGTTGTGGGAACCGATTTAAAAGAAATAGGGGAAGCATTGTCGATTTCTCAACTGCTTTCACTTACCGAGGAGTCGAAGACAATCGATATGCCTGCGTTGCAGCTTTGAGAGCTAGAGCCTCATTTTGCAAGCTTGCTGTGTCGATTTTTCTCTCCGAAAGAATCGATTTATCATCGGTTTTTGCATTGTCCGCAGGCGCCTTTAGTTTCAGATCGGGATCGGTTTGTTCGAGCCAGTTTAAGACTTGAGCTCTAATTCCGAACGATTGAGTGGCGGTCATTGATTTCGAATATTCTGAATCCAGCATTCCCTGGTAAACGTCTTCAGCGTTTGAAGTATCCTCTGGTTGAGCCGTTTGTCGCATCGATTTGACCATGAGGTCGACAAACATGGTTTCGAAATCCTGAGCAACTTTTTCGGCGTCTTCCCGTTTTTTTTGAATTGCCTCAGAACGCTGATCGGTGGCAGTTGTTTTTGCCCCGCCGTTCAGTTGGGTTGGCTTCGTTTCCGGCATCATTGATGAACCGATTGCCATACTCATCTATTCACCTCACATGAGACGCAGCTGCGCTTTAAGAGCGTGTGCTGCATCGAGAGCTTGGAGAATTGAAACGAGATCCTTTGGTCCGGCCCCGAGTTCGTTGAGAGCGCGAACAAGATCGCCAACTGTTGTGGTGGTAGGAACTTTATTTACGAATCGTGTTTCATCCTGGACAACGATTTCAAGATTACCGTGGCTGATGGCAACCGGCATGACCGTGACATTGGAGCCGCTGATGATCGTTCCCGTGCGTTCGTTAATGACAACGACAGCGCGACTGTCGGGCTCAACCCTGATTTGTTCTAGAACGGCCATGAAGTCGACCGCGGTAAAGCTGAGTGAGCCGATTGCCTGATCGGGGACTCGCACGCGAATAAGGCCACTGTTTTGTGGAACAGCTAGAAATTCATTGAAGCGCTTGTTAATCGCGTGAGAAATGCGGTGCGCCGTGGTGAAGTCGGCCGTCTTGAGCGACAATTCGACATTTCCGTTGTGCACGAATGAACTTTGAAACTCTCTTTCAACACTCGCATTTTGGCTGATAGCAATCGTTTTGGGCGCGCTGCTGCGGTTATTTCCTCCAGCACCACCTTGAGCTCCTGTCATCGCAGTTCCAAGACTCAGAGGGCCTTGTGCC
>CAIZJW010000218.1 GCA_903933385.1 uncultured Silvanigrella sp.
AGAACTCTCTAAAACTTGAAAAATCGAGCTGATACGAAGGAGAAACTCAACAGTGTAAGAACCATGACAGAAACCGTGGGTACGCCAGGAAAGAAGGTAAGGGAAATAAAAAGACCAAGTGGCGCTCCTAAGAGGCCGTCGCATACACAACGAATTATATGCGAACGCGCGCCGCCAGCCTTCTGAAAGAGTGAGTGCATGGTCGTTGGTATGAAGAGAGTCGCACACGTCAGTGAAAACCCCGATGACCAAGTACTGACTGCTGGGATAAGAAGTAATAACATCGAATTCGACTTTGCTTGCTTTGTTCCGTTATCTCCCATCAGAGATATAGAAAAGCTTGCACCTAAAAATTCCCAACGCCTCGAGAACAGGACGAGGGAAAATAAGATTGAAACGAGACACAGGACTTGACTCTCAGCACTTGTGATTGTCGCAATGTCTCCAATTGCAATCTTCGAGAAATGACTTTCGAGCGCGGGATGGGCTGCAACAATCACTTGAGTCAGCGCAAACAAGCCTATCCATAAGGTAAACAATGCAGTTGCTCGACTGCTTGCAGGAAACTTCTCACTCTTTCCTGCGAATGAACCTGTCAGAAAAGCAAATCCGACAGCTGCCGGAAGAGTCATCCAAGACTCAACTTCCTGGAGATCGAGATGCAAGATGAGTGCGAGCAACATAAATGCGATGGAGCCAAGCTCAGCTCCTTGCGAAATAGACAATGATTGCAACGTGCGCTCGCGTGCCGCAAGATGCACACCACAAAAAGCAAGCATTGCAGAACTCAAAGCTAAGAAAGGGAAAGTCCAAACATATAATTTAAGGATCTCAAAAAATGTCACTTGAGTTCCCTCAATTTGACTTCAGAGTTCACCAAGGTCAAAGCTTGATAGCGCCCCCCTAAGCCTTCCGACAGCGCCTCCAAGGGCTCGTGTGAAACAATAAATACACTCAGATCTTTTCCTTCATTTCGTAAATACTGGAGCAAACTATGTTGCACTTCGAGAATGGAATGAACATCAAGATGATTGAGCGGCTCATCAAGCAAAAGCACTCGACACGAGCGGCACGCCATTGCACCCGCAAGTAGCGCTCGCATCCGCTCCCCGCCGCTCGCATTATTCCAAACTTTATTCCTTTGGATTTCTGAAAAAAATTGCGGAAACATTTTCGAAATTTCATCCATGTCGCGAGCAATAAAAGACTTCGAAATGAGCCCATTTCCAATGAGCACTGCCACTTCCTCAAGCGTGAAGGGCAGATGAGATTGAAGCGACTGGAGTTGTGGTAAATAAAATATTTCAGCGGGCGAAGGCTTTGACAGAATGGAGCCAGAAAATTTAATATCTTCGGAGCCAAGCAAACGCAGAAGAGATGTTTTTCCGATTCCGTTTTTCCCCACAATGTGTGTTACTTTTCCAGCTTGCACACTCACAGTTAACGGTTCAAACAAAGCACGTTCATCGAAAACGATTGAAAGATTTTCACACGCGAAGATGAGAGAGTTGTCTGAATTCAAGACTATTGTGCTCTTTTTTGGTTCTGCTTCGAAGCCTCGATGAGGACGTCTACGATTCTCTCAAGCAATTTGGGATATGATTCAAAATCTGAGTTAGATTGAACCGAAACGGGCACAACTGCAACCTTCAATCCCGATAACTCCTCAAATTTCCGAATAAGTTTTTGAGGCGCTGATGTTGCTGCTAATACAAGCGACACTTTTTCAGCCTTTAGTTGCGTTGAAACCATAGCCAAGCGCGCAGCTGATGGAGAAAGCCCAGGTTTCTCCTCCAAAACAGCAACTCCAGTGAGACCAAACGACTTCGAAAAATAAACAAACTCTCGGTGATATTCTGCATAGCGCGCATTCGCACCGGTCAGCGCGGACTGGCTTAATTTTGCTTGAAGACGGGTTTCCAGCCCAAGCATCATTCGCAGAAACTCAGAATACCTGGCATCGAAAGCACCCTTCAACTCCGGTCGAACGCGCTCCAAAGCATCAACTGCCTCACGCGTTGCCTTCGCGAAAACAGAGGGAGAAAGCCAGAAATGAGGATTACCAGCCGGATGAACATCACCCTGACTTCGGTTCACTGGTGAGGTGGGCTTTTCAAGAGTCTCTACTTTGCTGCCAAATTCACAATAGCCTTTACCGCCAGGCTGTATATCTCGTCGGGCAGCCTTTGCCAAAACCTTTGGCAACCATCCAACTTCTAGCTCTAATCCAACACTGCAAACGACATCAGCCTTGCTGACCTTAGCCACATAATCCGGACGCGCATCAACAAAATGAGGATCCTCACGACCCGTCAAGAGGCTTTGCACTTCAACGCGATCACCACCAATTTCTCTGATAGCCCAAGCTATATCCGGCGTTGACGTAACAACAAGAATCTTTGGGGGCGACAACTGTGTTGATGCAGATGCTTCCGAGATCAAGATTAAGATAACAGGCAACATTATCTGAATGATAAATCGAATCTTCATGGGTCATCTTTCTTAAAAATCATGGCTCGGATGGGAACCCAAAATAAACGTAATTTGCGCTTGTAATCTTGAATCTGCGACCCGAGTGACTTCATCACCCCGTTGCTCTAATTGCCAAGAATACGCGAGACGAAATGTTGAAAATTCGCTTGGCTTATACGTGACTGTGGGAACAATTTCTGACGAGGCGTTTTCGATTTTATTTCCAAGTGCATCTTTGCTCGAAAGAACTGAATAGGCGTCGCCCCGAATCCCAAAGTCAACGTTCTCCGTCACATTGAATTGAGGAAAAACATACAAGCCAATTGTATCTTCGCGATCGACACCCGGATTTTTCACCTGCCGCAACCAGATTTCGCTTTGAAGAAAAAACGCCAACGCTCTTCCTTCACGCCACTTCGCTGTGATGTCGAGCCCCATTAATCTTGTTCTACGGGCATTGGAATCGGTGCGTCCCAAATAATTGCCTGCGAATTGCAACCCTCCACCACCAGGCAACTCGAAGAATGATTGAACTCTCGTGTAGTGGGTAGGAACAAGTGGGCGTTTTCCTTCGTTGTGCGCGTGTCCGTAAACCCAGCCCTTCGCCACCCCAAGTGTAAATTCTAACGGAAGTTCCGTTGGTGTATTGACCGTGCCCTCGAGGAGAACATCGTTGACGCCTTCCGAATCGAAGAAACTCGTGTGCACCTTTGGAGCCTCTATAAATGGCCAATCATGCTGGTGAACTCGATTGAGCTTCCCAATCGATAAAAATCCTTGCCCAAGGCGGATTTGCGTATAGGGAAGCAACTTCGAACTACTGATAGTGGCTTCGTGCAATTCAAAATGCGACACGCCCCCTTCAGGGTGCGCAGCGATCCCTAGAGTACCATCAAACACAGGGTCGATGGGTGCAGCGAAAAAGACTTCAGCTCCTCGAATTTGAGCCTCTTTTGAACTGGTCTCGCGGCTGCGCACAAACGCCTCGCCTACGAGATCGACAGCTACAAAAGTACTCAATCCCCCTGAATCTGCTGTCGCCATTTGCGACCCAGCCAGAAATAAAAAAACGAATGAAATTAGCAATGCACGGTAGAGGATCTTCATTCAATCTTCTTTTTTCGGTTCGCTTAAAACAGCCTGGGTCAGTTTTGCATTAGCGAGCGTCACTCCCCAATATTTATCTGATCCCTGACCCGATGGTTTTACATCATCGTCTTCTGAGTTGAGGAGAGGCGTTTCTAAAGCGAAGGTGCCGGACCCATTCCAAACAAGAATGTGAGCGGGATCTTCGTCATTGTGGACATCAACAATTAATTTAACTTCACTTGATGCATCGATTCCAACGAGTTCTTTCGCCGAGGATTCTGTGGCGCCTTTCACGAATTTAAGTTCGAGTTTGGTTCCCGCTCTTGAGAGCTTGATATCAACTCCTCCACTCAGATCGGGTTTGCTAAAAGTCTTGAGAGTCAGACTTCCCGCATCTGAAAGAGAGAATGCGACGCTAATATTTTTCCCCGAACTTGTTTCGGTGGCAAGTTCGCCAACTGCAAGAGCACTTCCCGTACCGTTGATAGTCCCAGAGCTAAAAGAAAGTGCCGGAGAATTTAGACTTTTAAAGCAAACAACTCCAACTTTACCCCCTTCAATACAATCAGACTTGCTCTCAGACGGCTTACTGCAAGCCGCGGGAAACAGCGAGATAACCAAAATTGCCAATATGCCGAAAATCGAAACTAGCTTCACGACGGAACTCCTTTAAACACATCTGAAAGACGTGATAATGAGTTCTCAATAAAAAGTCAATAATCGGGTTCCGTCCCTATCAGCGTTTAAACTTCAACAGCTCGTGGTCGATTTATTAATCCAAAGGAAAAAGAATTTCCTCGACCTTGTCCCAACAGAGGGACTGCCTCCAGTTGGCGCCGATAATTTCAATGACATCACTGCGCATCTCATTGCCTGGATGAGTTACAATTGCAGCATGTCCTTCAGCAGATGTGTTACAGAAAAGAATTGAGCCTCTCGGTGCAAGTGAAGGTCTCATCCTATATTCAGGCATCAATGATCTAAAGCGAATGCCGTTTAAATGAATTGTTCCATCCGCTGCCTTACGCGCGCGTAAGTTTGCAGTTGCTCTTAAAAAACCATTGGGTGAGGAGTCAGCACCCGAGCCGAGGCCCTCCGGAAACACCTTATTATCTGTCATGGCCCAACCCACACATGCCCAACAGCCTCGGTTTCCGAAGGATGTTAGGCCACATGGCTTACCACCACCTGAGCGACGGCGTTCCATGTCATATGCCAACGACTCTGCTTTGCGGCTTTGAAAGTCGTCTGAATATCGATTCGTTTGAGCAACAGGAGCAGGAGTCACCAATTCTGAAGTAACAACCTCAACCTCAGCTTTGGAAACAAAGAATTCTCCATATGAAAAAGTCTCACCTTCAACCGCACCTTTGCACTGTTCTGCAGACACGGGTGTCTGAAGACGAATGAAATACTCCACGCCATTGGGAGATTCGATTTGAGAAAGCTTTGATGGAACAATTTTCAAATAAGAGGAGTTTTCCGAGGCCACAAAGTTGCAAACAATTGCTTTCCGAATACTGCGACGCGAATACTGAGTCAGTGAAAATGTAGATCCTGATTTCGCACGCACTGCGACCACCGTTGCAGACAGGTGCTGACTCGAAAGAGCAGCAGTGTCTGAGGAGCCCGCTGGCTTACACGCAGGAATACAAATCAACAAAATAACGGGAAAGATGCATTTTTTCAGAATATTCAGCACTGCACCCTCCTTCGGCTTACCTTTGTCGGAGGTTTTAACGAAAATCTTTAGAAGTCGGGCCCAAGACAGATATATTGGAGGTTTACGATGATGAGCGAATCGCCTTGCAGAATGAGGCGTTCATCAATCTTCAAGTGCTTGATGAATCACCTGAGTGGCTTTTTCGGGCTTGTGGGTTCGCGAGCTTTTGCAGCCCCTGCAGAACACGTGGGGCAAGCCGCGCGTCAAAGCGCAGTTTTTCAGCGGCCCTGCTGACGCAGGTGAGCGGCACGAAGCGTATTGAGCAACAGCATGGCTATCGTCATTGGACCCACACCACCGGGGACTGGTGTCAGAAGGGAAGCAACTTCCGAAACATTGGAATCAACATCTCCGCACAATTTGCCGTCGGGCAAGCGATGCATACCCACGTCAACAACGATTGCTCCTGGCTTAACATCTGACCGCGAAACGATACCTTTTCTTCCAGCTGCCACAATGAGAACGTCGGCTTCGCGGCACACATGACTGAGGTTCGTGGTTTTTGAGTGCGCGACAGTCACGGTGGCATCTTCGTGCAAAAGTAGCCCAGACATCGGACGCCCAACAATTGAGCTACGCCCCACAACTACGGCATGCTTTCCTGACAGGGAAACGCCATACAGCCCAAGCAGAGCGATCACTCCGGCCGGAGTACAAGGCAACAGAGCTTTTTCAAGCCGACCTTGATGCAAGAGTCCAACATTGTGATTCGCAAAACCATCGACATCTTTGTCGGGGCGAATACTCTCGATAATTCGTGTTTGTGAGATTCCTTTAGCCAAGGGGAGCTGCACGAGAATTCCGTGTACTGAGGAGTCGTCGTTGAGCTGACAAATGAGTTCCACCAAACCAGCTTCGCTCAACATGTCATCTGAAATTTCATAGAGTGAAGAATGCATTCCTGCTTCTTTGAATGCCTTGATTTTGTGGTTTACATAAACCCGACTGGCAGGATCTGAAGAAGCAAGTATGACAGCCAAATGGGCTGCCCCCCATTGCTTGACTCGCTCAGCACAGTGATGCCGAATCCATTGCGCTGCAACACGGCCATCTAAACTCAAGCATCGTTCTTGAGAAGGTTCATAGCTCTGTGAATGATCTGTTTGAAAAGCGGAAGGAGTGAGGACGCCTGTTTTGAAATCAAATCCATCGTGACGCAAAGCCTTAAAAAGTTGCATACCTCTCCCCCAACGACAGCAAGCTCGGTCAAACGCGAGCTGCCCGCGGGCTTAACCTAGGGCGCAACAATGAGCAAATGCAGGAGCCCAAAAGCATTATGAAACGAGGAATTTTCAGCACATTTTAGGGGCACATGGAATTTTCCGAACACTCAGATTCTTCAACTCCGTCGATCATAATTTCGGAGTGCGCTTCAAGTGCTGCAGCGCGAATGTTTGTCCCCTCATATGAGGTCCGAATACCCACATTCGCTTCAGATTCTAAATCAACAAGTTCATACGGGTTCACAGATATTTCGGAGTCGTCTGCAAAAGCGCAAGGTGAACAGAAACTTATGAGCGATACGAGCACTGAAACATATTTCACACCTGCTCCCCCTTTAGAGACCAAGGTCGGTATTTTTCTAAAATAACTGAGATTGCAAATTAAATCTAATGATTTTAGTTGCTTACAAGATTTATGCCGATCATTTTCCAGCAATGAGACTCAAGGAAAAAGTGCGCAAGAACCCACAGAGGCAACAGAAATTGGCCAATTGTAATGGCTCGTGAAGGTTTGGGTGAGCGGCTTTCCATCCGCAAGGAATTCAGTGAGCTCTTTATGTAATTCCGGCAACCATGGCTTTGGCTGAGGAAGATCCGTTGGAGAGAAAGGGGAATGGCTCGCAGATGAGTTCATGACACATGTGCTATTTTTTATTTCTACTGAGAGACCATCGTGTTCAAGAGTTTTCAAGGTTGAGAGCGGATGGGCAACAGGGTCGCCATGAACCAAAATTGTTTGAATCGATGTTTGCACGTCTCGCCAATTGGTCTGAACAAATCTGGCAAAACGAGCAACACCAATTAAATTAGATACACGCACTTTGCAGTATCCAACGCGCCCATAAATACGCCGTTCAACGTTTTCACAAATCTCAATATCTTCGAGCGAAATTGCGAGATCTAGCCCGTTGTCTATTTTTACAAAGTCGCCAATGCGACCTATAAGGCGCCCAACTTTCCCCAACAAGGGTTTTGAAACTTCGAAAAATGGGCTGAGGAGCAGAGAACGGGTGTAGAGCGATGGTTCGAGTTGCATTGCGCGACCGGCAATTGTTCCCCCAAGACACAAACCACCAATGTGAATTTCTCCCTGAGATATGCTTCGAGCGAGCTTATTTAACCAAACTGCAAAGGAATCGTAATTGCGCCAGTTTCTTATGCCAGGAAGTTCAAACTGTTCCTCTATTTCATTGGAACCGGCTCTGCCATGCCCAGGGAGCACTGGCACCAAAACGTGATAACCCTTCTTCGTAAAACTCTCGGCCATGGCGCTAAACTGCTTAGGACAAGAGGTGAAACCATGAAGAAGAATAACAACGCCTCGATATTGGACATCCAATTCTGGGCGATATTGCATAGGCTCGCAACCAGGTTGGTAGTCATCGAGCGCGAGAGTGTTAAAGGTATAATCTTCCCACATTTTTTGCGCGTCACCGGGAATGAATGAAACCTGATTCTCTGCGTAGGGTGCTCTGCTTTGAAGGTTGTCAGCAAATGCATTCTGACAACCAACAGCTCCCACGAAGAGGAGCAAAAGCACACTCAAGGCTTTAAACATATGACATAACCCCGTTTTTTCTTTTGTAAGAACTTCAGCGGGAGTATTGTCAGGAAAACAGCCGCAATCAACTGGAGATTGTAACAACACTGTGAGAATCGGAGTTTAGCCTCAGTGCTTAATCATGAGCTGTGCGACTTCGTGAGTGGAATCGATCACATTGCGCCATGACTCCGGAGCGAAAGTGAAATGGTCACCGACGGTGTACCAATGCGACGGTGACATTTTAACTTCTGTTGTTGATGGCACCGATTCATTTCGCGGGAGATTATATCCCACTGGCATCAAACTGATGCGTTCACGCATGAGGGTCACGCCTGGTGCCGTAGGACGTGCTTGCTGTGCAGCCTTCATGTGTGGCTCTGAAAGCAAACGCATTGCGGCTTTCCTGCATCTATTGAGCGCCTCTCGCACTGATTGTGCGTGCAGGGAATCTTCGAAGTCGATGGAGGTAAAGAAACCAAGTTGTCCATGACTCAACAGAGCACCCTGAACACGTTCCACTGGGCACATTAACCGAACACCTGGAACCAGCCATTCGTTTAGAGTGGGATTCGCTAGGGCTTGCTTCCAGTGTCCATATTCTACCCACACCAAAGATCGTGGACGATGTCTGGCAACAAGTCGCGATTGCTGTGGGTGCAATTGTTCTCTGGGTAAGAGTGAGAGCGTGCGCAT
>CAIZJW010000219.1 GCA_903933385.1 uncultured Silvanigrella sp.
CGCCGCTTTAAAAATCCAAGGGCATTTTCGGGTGCTCCACAATTTTCGGCATCAGCGAGGCTATCAACTGCTTTCTGAAATGCTTCGCTACTTTGGTCGAACTGCTTCAAGCATCGCCCGAGCATTGCCGAAGCATCACTTTTTGTTGAGCAATTGCACAAATTATTAGGTGTTGAGCGCACGTCGCAATTGAATGCAGCCACACTCGCTATCGTCACAAGTGAATTGAGGTACAGCTCATCTTCCAGGCCATCTGCCCTCACGCCAGCATCTGCGCCCGCAACATCAATGAATTTTCTCTCCGGACCGAGAACGCTTTGACCAATCAAGGTCGTTTGCACTCCCGAAATTAAGGTCGTTTGCTTTTCCGAAATTAAAAAGCTCACTCCCCCATCGGCCGGATTTTTAGGAGACGAATCGCTGACGAACATTTCACTGCGCATTTTGAGGATCTGAGGATCGGCCAAAACTGCATTTGGTTCGAATTCACTGCCAGCACCTAAGCAATCGACAATTGAGTTTTTTAACTGCTCGAGCGATTTGCGTTGCCGTCCGGCGCCATTCAAATCAACGATACTCAATGACAAAGGCTCAGCGTTAGGAAGCGCATTTCCACTTCCAACTTGCGGAGTCGCCGGAACGACGGGAACATCGTTAGTGGTTTTTTTCGACAAGATAACTTTGCCGCCAGGGAGGCCAATTGGATTTACGTTTCCTGCGCTGCAGCCCACAAATGCCGCAACCAAAAAAGCCTGAATCAGCAGAATTATTTTGAACCTTCTGTTGAGAAGGAAATTCCTCATCATAGCCCTCCCAAATCGCTCTGACAAACGTATGTATTCGTTGCAAAATAAGCTTGAAGAACGGGTATAAGCTGACCGTTGTTTTTGCTCCACGCCTGGGTGATTGCATCAATCACCTCTGCATTGGTTGAATTGCGATTGCTCAATGCTCGCGGAACAATGCGCGCAAGTCCGCGAGCTAAAACGAGGTCGTCGCTCAAAATGTGATTCACCAAATCGGAAACTTTCGTAACAGAAATGGGTTTTCCGCTCGGGCCATCAACAATGCACCCTCTTTCTTGATTAAGACCCATACCAATGTTCAAAAGGGATGCGTAAAAATCAGTCGAAAACGGCAATTTTGAACCGTTATTTTCAGGCGCCATCAATGCCCAACTTGCTGGTTCAATTGATGTTAAAATAAACGTTTTCAGCGCAACCTCATGATTCTTGAGGCTATTGCTGTCTGTAAACGTTAGTTCTCGAATTTTCTCATATGTAAGAAACTCGCCAATCGGCCCGAAAGGGCGGAATGCAATGGCACCGGCTGCAAGATTTCTCCGCACATGGCATCCCTGACAAAAATTACCACTGGCAGGCACACTCATAGTTCCCCGTGGAGCATGAGAATCGCCCTGAAGCATCACTCGCCAATCTTGACTCGACAAACAATTGGGCAACGGATTAATTGTTTCGCCTTTTTCGCCTGCCGTGTTGGCACGTAATGGCTCGCCACGAATCACCTCATTCATCGCAGCAACCCGACCATAGTTGTTATTTTCCTGAAACATCGATGATGATTTTGAGGCCAAGAATCCAAGAGTTGTGAAAAACGTTGATCGCGGCGAGTCGTTGTCAGTGAGGTTACACTCAACATACTGCCCCACCTGCAAACTCTTTGTTTTCTCTTTACAGGTTTCGTTATACATGGGGCCTGTTAATTTTGTAGCATAAACCTGATTCGAGAGAAGAATATCTTTGTATGACTTTCCAGCAGAAGAAGCGGATTTCACGAGCTGGTAAAATTCACCCGCAATATCTTCTTTCAATTGAGAATCACTGATGAGCAAAGAATTTCTCACTTTCTCTGCTGAAGAAACCTTCTCAGAAAACTTTTTCAAACCCTTTTCGATGAATTCATTTTTCCATTGATTTTCAAGCCTAGCGACCAAAAGTTCACGAGTTTGCTTGCTCACAGGCTTCTCTATATTCGGCACTAAGCTGAGCTCCGAAAGAGTTGGTGGGCGATTGAGTGCGTTCATTGTTAAATCGTTGATGAATTGCCGGCCTGTACTGATTTTTCCGCAACTGTAATTCACATCGAGAGCAGCACCCAAATCGAGTTTCTGGCCATGATATTTTCCGCGCGCATCAGCCACCACCATGGGCATACGCCGCTGAAAATAAGCAAGAACACCGAGCCACTCATCACGTTCCTTGCCAACAAATTTCCCAACAGGCATGCGGCCTGCCGAAACTGATGCTTTCGATGCTGCGGCAAACTCTTTCCAATCAGCTTCCGAACCATTCGCCTTAGCCCAGACCTTCGATCCGCTTCCGCCCGGGGAGTGGCAGCCAGCACACCAGGCTTTAGCTTCCGACAATGAGAGAGCCTTAGCCGCTATGTTTGTAAAAGCTGCGGTGCCGTTTGGAGCAGGAGTAAGGAGGTTATCCATCAGAGCTAAAAATCGATCCCGTGTGCCGGCATCCATTTCAGGCCGCATCGCCTTAGGAGTTGGATTTTCGAGATTGAGTAAGTTGTTCTCGATCGTCTGAAAAACCTCGACGGAGAACTGGTCCACTTCCATGCGTGTGAAAATACGTTCAACATTGCTGGGTATTTCGATATATGCATCAAAGCTTTCGACATCAGGAAGTGTTTTATTCTGAGCAGCAGCCTCGGCCTTCAAAACCTCTAGCTCAGCTGCAGTGGGCCGCTCAAATTCTGCTGGGCTCTGCCAAAAACTGCTTTTGTCTTTGCCCATGCCATGACAGCTGTGACATGCTTCGCGAAGTTTGAGGAGAACTCTCTTGGGTTCCATCGGTGGAACTGGGGTTGGAATGGGTGTGACTTTTGCTGTTTGTGGTGCTTCGGTAGGAGTTGTTCTCACGGCACAATTCCCAGAGAGGCAAATTGTCACGTTCTTCTGGTCGATCGGGTTTGAGCACGCAACAAACAGCCAGGTCGCTCCCAAAAAGAGTGCAGACCTGCAAATTCCCAAAGCGTTTCTGAAAGTCGATTGCGACATCAAAGCACCTCGCCAATCTCGGGTATCGGCAAAATGTGCTAGTTTTTTAGAACTTAAGATGATTTTTTTAAAGAATCGGCATGTTATATGGTGCGCCCGCCCTGATTCGAACAGGGGACCCCCGCCATGTCAAGGCGATACTCTAACCAACTGAGCTACGAGCG
>CAIZJW010000220.1 GCA_903933385.1 uncultured Silvanigrella sp.
CCAGTGGGAGAGTTTCCGACGACGATTTCAATTTTCTCGCCACCCTTGAGTTCAGAACTCAAATCACAAAGCCTGCCATCAATTTTTCCAGCAACTGCGCTTTTGGCCAACCCTGGACCGATGTTCAAAGCGACATCTGCCAAAGTGCAAGGAGATGACAGACTGCGGGTAGAACCATCAGGCAAAAATACATTCACTTGTGAACTCAAAACTCTATCCTCCACAACAGGCCCATCTCGGAACGCCCTTGTTTATGCCACCGTTAGGGGCGACGCAACAGATGCACGAGCATCCTTCGATGTCGCTCAAGAATCCCATCGAGGGCCTCGATGTCATTCAGGGACATCCAAGAAACCTCCTCAATTTCAGCCACTTGAACTACCCAGTCTATGCACTCCTCTGGCGCTAAGGGAATTTCCGCGGCAAAAACGATTTCCAAAAGAGGGAACTTTTCGCTCGTCAGGCACTCCTGAACCAAGAATCTTTGCCGAGGGGTGGGCCTCCAGCTCAGTTCTTCATGCAGCTCGCGCAACAGACCTTGCTCGGGAGATTCTGGCCAGCTGATGAGTCCACCGGGAAGTCCCCAAGGCTTCAATCGGCCTCGGTGCTTGAGGAGGCACACCCGACCTTGGCTGTCTCGCAGAATACAAAGTGCCCCCGCAGTCCAGCGTGGTCCGAAAAAACGCAGCCAAGTTCTCACGAACCAAAGACGAACACACAGCGACAAATCCCTGAGACTCTTGCCCTGATCCCTTTGTTCCGTATAAATCATGCGGCTAACCTGCAATTGAGAAGGATGGGGTGTTGCTATGGATGTTTCGAGCATTGTCATGCTGTTTCCCGGACAAGGCAGCCAATCGGTTGGAATGGGCCGCGAGCTCGCAGAAAACTTCTCGGAGTACCGGGACGCTTTTGCGGAAGCATCTGATGCCCTCGGATACAGCATGGAACGCTTATGTTTCGAAGACCCACAAACACAACTCAATATGACAGAATATACCCAGCCAGCCCTGCTGGCGAGCAGCGTTGCCACTCATCGTATTTTGAGCAAGCGGGCAAACCTGAAAACAGTGAGCGCCGTCGCTGGTCACAGTTTGGGTGAGTACTCTGCTCTCGTTTGTGCAGGCGCGCTGAACTTCGCTGAAGCATTGCGTGCAGTCCGATTCCGCGGTCAGGCCATGCAGCGGGCAGTCCCTGTGGGTGTTGGAGGCATGGCAGCCTACGTTGGTTCTCAGGTCGAGAAAATTGTTTTGCTCTGCAAAGAAATCAGCACTGCTGATGCAAGTGTGGAGCCGGTCAACTTTAATTCCCGGACTCAGGTTGTTTTGAGCGGTCACAAAAGCGCAGTTGAGGCTGCGGTGAGTCGAATTGCTGGAGAAAAGCTCGGACGCGGAATTCCGTTGGCTGTCAGTGCACCGTTCCATTCAAGTCTGATGCAGCCAGCTGCTCGTGAAATGGAAGAATACCTTGAAAAAGTCACATTAAACGCACTTAACATCCCGCTTTATGCCAACGTCGACGCCTCAAAATATTCACAAAGTGGCTATTCACGTGCACATCTCGTCAAACAGATCGCCAGTGCCGTGCTTTGGACACAAACCCTCGATGGCATGCATAGCACCGAGAAACCGAGTCTTTGGCTGGAAGTTGGAACTGGTTCGGTTCTTCAGGGACTTGTTAAAAAAACCCTCGACAACGCCGCCAGCGCAGGTACACACGACGCTGAGGCTATGAGAAATATCCTCAAGGCATTGGGAGCATGACAGAGTGGCTAAGTTGAAATCTTCGGATGACATTCAAATGATGCGCGCCGCGGGGCGATTGGCTGCCGAAACATTGCGGCACATAGGTCAATTTGTGAAGCCTGGAGTTTCAACTGAAGAAATCAACACAATTGTGCACAACTACATTGTTGAACGCGGTGCTTACCCAAGCCCCTTGAACTACAAAGGCTTTCCAAAATCCGTTTGTACAAGCATCAACGATGTCATCTGCCATGGGATTCCTCATCCAGAAGTAAAACTCAATGAGGGAGATATTATAAATATCGATGTGACTGTGACTTTGAACGGTTATTTCGGAGACACGTCGCGAACATTTTATGTCGGCAACTCCATTCCAGCCGATCGTCAACTCGTCACAGAAACTGCAGAGGAATCGCTGGCACGTGCGCTGGCGGTTTGTGAACACGGAGTGCGTATTGGCGACATTGGTCATGCCATTCAAAACTACGCTGAATCTAAAGGTTGCAGTGTGGTGCGCGATTTCGTCGGGCACGGCATTGGCAAGGTTTTTCACGAAGAGCCTGCAATTACCCATTATGGGCGGCCTGGAACCGGCATGAAGCTTGTACGGGGAATGTGCTTCACGATCGAGCCCATGATCAATGGTGGCGACTGGAGAAGCAAAATGCTGAAAGACGGGTGGACAGCCGTCACTCCTGATGGAAAGCCCAGCGCACAGTTTGAGCACACAATTGCGCTCGTCGGTGAAGGTATTGAAATTTTAACAGCTCTTCCTGATGACCCGATCGCCTTGCGTGCACGTGCGCTCGGCGCAAAAGTTGTTTGGCCGCAACTCGTTTAATACGGCCACAATCTCTACAATAATCACAATCGATACTTACCTAATCTTCATCGAAGAAACCTCGTTCAATCGAGTGTTTGCGATTATTTTCCTCCACTGCACTCACCACACAGGAGGATACAATGAGCAGCAACATTGATCTTTGGAGAAACCGTAGCGTAGTCCCATCGAAGCTTTGGAATGCGCCCATGTCATCAAGTTTCTTCAGGCGAATGGACCGCGTGCTTGAGGAACTTATGAACGAGATTTCTGATTTTGGAGTGCGTGAAACTGCACTCCAGGGGTACGAGCCCGCCTGCGATCTCATTGAACGCGATAACGACTATATGGTTTGTGTTGATTTGCCAGGCTTGCACGCCAAAGACATCAATCTCGAGATTGTTGGCAACACTTTGGTTGTTTCAGGTGAGCGTAAATTCGAGCGCAAGGAAGAAAAAGGCGGAACTCATTATCATGAACGCCGTGTTGGTGCATTTGAGCGCCGATTGACAATGCCAGAGAACATCAACCTCGACAAAATTAATGCTCACTTCGACGCTGGTGTCCTGACACTCACAGTTCCAAAATCAGGTCAGTCTCAGCGCAAAAAGATAAATATCCACGAAACGCTTGGAGCGTCTGGGGATATTAAAATTGAGGGGAAAACAGAGCACAAAAAATCTGCATAAAATGAGGAGAGAGATGCCATGAAAGGTGCCACAACCACATTAACATTTGTGACTTTGCTGACACTGGCCAACTCACAAGGGTGTGCGTCGACTCCGCGAAAAACCGACGTCGCTGAGACCACTCCTGCCGCAGCAGAGAGTCTCACAGCGATGCGAAAAACAGCCGGCGCCATGATGCCAATGATGGGCGGGTCAATGATGGGTGGGTGGCACCACTACTCTCCCTATGGTCAGCTCTACTTCCAGGGAAAAGAAATCACCCTCGAAGGAGAAATTCTTCGCATTGGTCCTGTGACCCCTATGCCGCAAATGATGCAAGGAATTGAACTCCAGCTGAAGACTGAAAAGGGACAAACAGCAATTCATCTCGGCCCGTCCTGGTACATTGAGCAACAGGATCTCACCCTCAAAATCGGCGATAAAGTGAAGGTCAGCGGTCGGAGCATCGGTGCTGGAACCGAAACAATCGTGCTGGCAGCACAGGTTCAAAAGGGTGCGGAGATTTTAACTCTTCGAGACAAAGAAGGCTTCCCGTATTGGGCGGGAATGAGGATGAGGGCTATGCCTCCCCAAGGACGCGGCTCCGCTCCTAAGAACTAATACTTCCGAAGAATTTATAAGCGATCTCGGGTTTTTACTGAATTGCCATAAATTCTTCAAATTTCACCCATTGACGTAGCTAATAGGCTTTGTTAGCCAAACTTCCGGGTTGTTTGTGTCAAATCGACACTCGATGTTTCGACAGACCGGAGGTTTCGCATGTTCCAATGGCGTCCTAGTTCCCTGTCCCGAATCTGCAAACCGGCCCTCTCTGCTCTGCTTGGCACATCGGCACTTCTTTTTGTTTTGCCTGCCTTTGCAAACCGACACTCGAACGGTCGAAGCCCGCGGCATAATCAGCCCACACAACCACGCGTCCCGCAACAAGGAGCGAGTGTTGAGTTGGGCAAAGCCACTCCCGACAATCCCGCTGTTGCCGAGGCTCTGCGCGGATGCAGCCCCGGAAGCACCGTGACTGTCGCTACGTACAACGTTGAGAATTTTTGGGATGACGTTGAGGCCAACTCAGGCAGCACCAACTACGATGAATATAAAAAAGGTGGATCGAACTGGTACACCGACCAAATGTACATCCAAAAAGCACGCAATCTGGCTGATGCGATTCGTATGGCTGGAGCACCTGACGTGATCGCGATGCAAGAAATCGAAAGCGGCAACAACACAAGCCGCTCACTTGAAATTCTAAAACCCTACGTTGAGTCGATGGGCTATAAATATTTTGCGTTGGGCCAACAGAATGCACAAAATCCTGTGTCAGTGACGTCGGCTGTCATCAGCAAATTTCCTATTTCGTCTAACATGAACCTTGATTTCAATATGAGTGAAGGCCAAGTATCAACCAACGGTCCGCAAGAAGAGCCAACCGTTGCATCAAGTTCTTCGGCCCGCGACCCACAGGTTGTGATGATTGACGTCGCTGGAACACCATTACGCCTCTACACAGCTCACTTCAAAAGCCGACGTGGCGATTTCGCACTCGGTGACGCTATGCGCACTGCAGCTGCAGATCTCATCAGAAAAGACATCGAGAAACAAAAAGCAAGCAAGCCTTCTTTGGACATCCTCGTGATGGGTGATTTCAACTCCGATGAAACCGAACGTCCTCTGCAGGAGGGGCTGCTTTCATCCGACGACAAAAACACAATCAAGCGAGATGCAACAGATCCGCGTATGTACAATTTCTGGTTTGAGCTTCCCTCAGCCGAGCGCTGCTCTTACATGCACAGCGGTGCGCTTCAGTGCCTCGACCATATGCTTTCCAGTGCGAGTCTGTTCGACGGAAAAGGTCTCGACCTCGTCGAGGGATCTTTTCAAGTGGTTGGCCACAACGGTGGCGATGCTGCAAACCGCCTGGTCAAGAGCGACGGTCGAACGCCTTTCCGCTGGGGAATGCAACGTTCGAACCAGGGCTCACGCTTCACGGGCTCTGGATACTCGGATCATCTTCCACTTGTAGCAACCTTCAAACTGACGAGCCGGTGCAAAGCGAGCAACTGATTCACTCAGAGCACCCGCTAGACTTTCACGATGGGCAGGATTATGCGATTCCGTAAGAGGATTGCTATCCTGCCCTCTCTTATGTCACCACTGATCCTAGTCTCTTGCCGACGCACGTCTTTGTTGAAGAACAATGGCCAGTCCCTAGCAGGAGGAGGATTGTGAATGCGCAAGAAACCTCGCAAGATTGCAAGCCGTCGACGTAAGAAAAAACGCGAGCATTACACTGACGACGAAACACCCGGACCGGATTCCCTGGAGAAGCTTCCTCCTATCAACCGCCGCGATGTTCCGTTGGACATTAATCCGGGAATTGCACATTGTCCGAAAACCACGAACAAGAGCTCCTCAAGATCATCGATGTAACGCAAACCAAAACCTGTGCGTGTGGAAACGATTATCAAAACAACATGGTGAGTCAGATTGGTGAATACTCAGGCTGGGGTTGGTTTTGGGTTTTGTTTGGCGTCACAACTGAGCCAGTGCGGGTTAAATTTGTGTGTCGAAAGTGTCAAACGGTCGTTGGCATCAGTGACGATCGTCGTATTTTGCGTCGCGACCTTTAAAGCTCGCCCAGCCGGGCGCGTTTTCTTGAAGCTTCAGCCTGCAGCCGGATAGCAGATTTTTCCTCGTCTGATTTTTTGTCCCAAACGCTCCACATCATTCCCATTCGGCGAGCAAACGACGCACGATGTGCCTGCTGCTTTCGAGTTGTATCTATAAAATCCCAGTAGAGGGAATTGAATGGACACGCATCATCACCCAAAGTCTTTTTGGGATCGTAGCTACATTTCTTGCAGAATCGACTCATTTTATTGATGTAGTTTGCCCCTGAAACATAGGGTTTTGTTGCAAAGACACCA
>CAIZJW010000221.1 GCA_903933385.1 uncultured Silvanigrella sp.
GCACTTTATTTTACCTACATGTGGGCAACGACAAGTGGGCGACAGCCTATGGACTTTCGTTTGTGGATTGCACAGGAGAGTAACAAAGTAGGTGATTATTCTGATTGTGCTGTCCTTGCGTTTTCAGCCTCAGGGCAAAGCACTGATGTGGTTCGCACCTGTGCGTGGCTTAAGGAACGTGGTGCTATTGTTGTTGGAGTCACTGCTGCTCCCGATGCATCGTGTCGATTGGGCGGCGTGGCAGACGATCTTTTTCTTCTCAATTGTGGCCTTGAAAAAGCCGTCCCTGCGACGAAGAGTTTCATGTCACAACTTGCAGCATCGGCGGCTCTTGCGGGGATGCCTGTGCAGGAGCGTGCGAGCGCAATTGCTGCAAGCATTGAAAAAACGATTGTCAGTCCGGCGAGTGCAACTTTGGCGGAATTTCTGGGCGGTGCTCGTACCGTCATTATGCTCGGACGCGGAATGCTTCTTGGAGCTGTTCATGATGCAGCACTTAAGCTCCAGGAAACAACCGGGCTTGCCTCGTTTGCCTATTCGACTGCTGAATTCTTTCATGGCCCCATGGGATGTGTTTCGCCAGACGACCGTGTGGTGTTGTTCGCTTCTGGCGACTCGGAATTAGAGCTTCGTTTGCTCAAAGGTTTGGCTGAGCGTGAGGTTCCAGTGCGCATCATAAACCGGAACGCACTTTCCGTGACCGAGGAGGCCTCCCTGGTGTTGGCCGAATTTGTTGCAGAGCACAAACATTCATCTCAATTTGCGGCACTCGAACTCCCGAGTACCGGGCACGATTGGTCGGATGCGTTTGCTGTCATAGCCCTAGCACAAATGACTTGTTTGGCTCTGTGTGGGCGGATGGGTCGTAGTCCCGACGCTCCTCCGCTTCTTAAGAAAGTCACCGAAACCTGATTGGTTGGGTGAAGGTTCGTTGCATTCTTTCAAAATTCCAAGTTGAAGTTGAGTTGATTTTGAGCTGTTGTTTCTGTTTGTTGTGATTGCCTTGGAAGAATACGGAGAAGAACATGACCAAACTACCCATTCATTTTCCGCCCGAACTGTTGAACGAAGACGTCAAAAACTGGATCAGTTCAATTGTTGAGTTGTGCTGTCCTCGTGATGTTTATTTTTGCAGTGGTAGTGAGCGTGAATACAAAGCGCTCTGCGCTGATCTTGTGAAGCAGGGCACATTCAAGCCATTGAATGAAAAGTTGCGCCCCAATAGTTTTCTTGCTTTGTCCGACCCAAGTGATGTAGCGCGCGTCGAAGACCGCACTTTTATCTGCAGTCGGCGGAAGCAGGATGCGGGTCCTACAAACAATTGGGTTGAACCTTCACAAATGAAGAGTAAACTCACCGGCCTTTTTAAAGGCTCAATGACGGGCAGAACTCTTTATGTTGTGCCATTCAGTATGGGACCTCTTGGCTCACCTCTCAGCAAGATTGGGATTGAAGTTACAGATTCCCCCTACGTTGCTGTGAATATGAAAATCATGACTCGTATGGGTCAAGAAATTTGGAAGATTCTCGGACAAAAGGGTGAATTCGTAAAATGTGTTCACAGCGTTGGAGCGCCGCTTGCAGAAGGCCAGAAAGATATTCCATGGCCCTGCAATAAAGATGAAAAGTATATTGTTCATTACCCTGAAGAGCGTTCGATATGGTCTTACGGCAGTGGTTACGGTGGAAATGCACTTCTCGGAAAGAAGTGTTTTGCTCTGCGTATTGCATCGGCGATGGGACGCGATCAGGGTTGGTTGGCAGAGCACATGCTGATTTTGAAAGTTGAGTCACCCGCAGGTGAAAAAACCTATCTCACGGCTGCTTTTCCAAGCGCCTGCGGCAAAACCAACCTTGCAATGATCATTCCACCCAAAGA
>CAIZJW010000222.1 GCA_903933385.1 uncultured Silvanigrella sp.
CCCCTGCGGATTGCGATGTCCCAGGGAATAAATTTCCGGAAGAGCGTTCTTAACTCCAACGAATGGGTTGTCGCTTGGCACGCTACCATCGAGCTTGAGGCGAATTATTTTTCCATTGTGCCAATTGAGTTCTTGAGCTCTATTGCGCTCACCGCGATCACCAATTCCAAAGAAAATATGACCTGCATGATCGAATGCAATTCGTGAACCAAAATGAACACTGCCGCCATTGTCCGTTTTTCCAACGAACAACTCACGCACTGATTTGAGCTTTGCTTCACCTAATGTCCATTGTGCACGCGCCAGTGCCGTTGTGTCTCCAGTTTCAATTTTCTTAGAGTAGGTAAAGTAAATTTGCTTGTCATTTTTGAAATCGGGAGAAAGCCGAACATCCAGTAAACCAGCTTGCCCCGAAGTGCTCACCTGCGGCACACCATCAATTTGCATTCGAATTCTTTTGTTGAAATTAAGGTAGAACATTTTCCCGCTTTTGACGGTGATAAGGGCATCATCTTCGGACAGCAACTCAAGTCCCCAAATTACATCCAATCCGTCAATCAGTTTTTCGATTTTTGTGTTGGGAGGGAGATCCTTAACCGTGATGTTCTGCCCCATTGATTCCCTTGCAAGAATTACACTGAGAAACACAAATGCCGGATAAAAAAAACGATTGATGCAACCGAACATAAGCACCTCTCTAATTCGGACGAGAAAACCACTAAAAGCTCTGCTTCAATTGAGATAAATAGCCATTATCCCATCCAATTCATCAAAATACTTAACATTCTTTGAGGATATTCCGATACGCTGAAAAATTTAAGAGGTGTCACCATGAATTCAATTGTTGCGCTTTGGCTTTCATTATTTGTGGGCATTGGCGCCGCAGCATGCCGCAAGGGTGATGGAACCGGGGATGCGACTTCTGATTCCGATGCACAGGCTCTTGCAAATAGTGGGTACGCCTGGCCGGGAGCTAGAGTCGAGGTATGCTTTTTGAACGATTCAAACAATCCTGCTGCAAAAAACATTGTCAAACGTGCACTCGACGTGAACTTTACGAGAAGCTCTACAACAATTGAATTTTTTGGATTCAGTGATTGCCAACCAAACAGCAAAGCGCCAGCGAAAATATTATTCGGCGTCGAGAGGGCATTTTCAACCTACATTGGGAAGTATAAGGTTCCTATGAACACTCAACGTGGGGAAACAGTTGGTCTGCCCGTGTTAGATGATCAATTTTACTTTTACAACACTGTTATCCATGAATTTGGTCATTTCGCTGGACTTTTTCATGAGGCACACCGACTCGAAAATCGCGACGACACACTTTGCAAGAATGATCCAAAGAATAACGGCATTGTGAATGAGCTTCCGAACATGGCCCCTGGGTTGCGACCGGTGGCAATGGGGGCTTTTGATCGCATGTCGATTATGAATTACTGCGTTCAGGGATACATGACGCAGTTCTTACGTTTGAGTGATGGCGATACCAAGGCCCTTCGAGCCCTCTATTCAAAAGCGATTGCATCGGCTGAGCGAACAATAGCAAATTCGCCAATTTCTCAAGGCCAAGATGCAGCATCTGATCCTGCAGTCATGTGCAACGTTATGGCCATCCTTCCAAGAGAAATTTCAAATGTATCAGCGGGTGGCTACAATACCCACACGTCCGACGGCTCGGCGGTTTTCGCATACAAAGATGAATCATTCCTCCCCGCAAATCTCGCGGGAACGCTCCCGGTAGGCACAGTTGTCTCTCGGCTGCTCACCAAGCCAATTTATATGGAAGTGATGGGAAGCCGGGGGCAAAATCTCACAGCCATGCAAGTTATCCCGCAATCTGGGCCACTTCAGGGCGCGAAAGTTTGGATACTCGGCAACGTGACCGTTGTAACTGACTGCAGAGACAAGTGATGTTGACTGATGACTGTCAAATTCCAAACACGGCACCTCAGCAGAATCCTCCTGATTCCGATCCCTAGAGAACGGGGGTGAAGCACATGGATGTGCACACGCGGTCGGCTCTGATCATCACTCTGGCAGCATCAAGCGCAGCGGCGGCATCGGAATTTCACGAGAGCCTGCAGGCTGGAACGTCTTGTTCATCAGAAAAGAATGACACGTCTTTTGAGATTCTGGATAGCCCGGCTTTCGATGGCTTTTTTAATGTCAGCAATGGTCTCTGCAAGGCTTATCCGATTGATTCTGATGAGACAGAAACGCTTTTTCCCGTTGGGCATTGTCTGCTCCAGGATGGCCAAAAGTTTACTTTTATGTTTGGCGGCTGGCTGAACATGCTCACGGTTCGCTTTGATCATAATGATGAAAATCGAGATTTATTTTGCCGCTGATAAGGGATCATAATATGAGAAAAATTCTCGCATTATTCAAAGTAGCATTCTGCATTTCTCTGCTTTCTGCATGCAAAGCACCTAATCCAGGCTCTGCAACCAATGATGTTCAAAGCCAGGGAAGACAAGATTCCCAGCAGCAAAATCAGCTTGGTAGTTTTCCAACAACCTACGATTTGCAGGAATTTTATGAGATTGCGCGGGCAACATATCTTAAAAAGGTGAAGACCCTCGGAGAGAAAGCATTCAGCGATGCAGAATTGGCTTTGATGCGGAAATTTTCAGTAAAGCCTGAGGCGGCGAACCAGACTCTGGAGTTTGTTGAAACAATGTTTGAGTTGCTCGAAAGCGGTCGCTACGAGCAGAAACTCAAGGGAGTGAGCCGGCTCAATAAAGTCACACGAACAGCACCTAAAGGGCTCACAAATGCTGACCTTGAAGATTTTTTTCACATTGTGAAAATGAGCTACTTCAAGCGTATTACCAAGCGTCCGGCGCCCGAAATGGATGCACGTGAATCGGCATTTTTTCTAAGAGCTCAGGTGAATGCGAAGGAATCGAATGTTGCCCCCGATGACGTCCTTCTTATGGCATCTGATCTTTTCGACAAAATAGAAGGTTCAAAGTAAGGCAAGTCACATAAGGCTGACCAACAAGTATAATATCTGGCGACAATGATTTCTTATTATACTCAAACAAAGTTGCCCCATTCCCTGATTTATGCGAAATCATTTTATTCGAACTGAAAAAAAATTACAGCATTGTGATTTTTTGTTCTTTGAGATAAACTCTCGTGATCAAAAAAATTTCTTTCAAAGGAGTTTATATGAAGCTCACCTCGATCAAGAACCACCTCGCAATGCTGTCGCTATCCGTTGCAATGTTTGCAGCACAGTCAGCCCAAAGTGCCACAACAGATAAAGCTCAAAACATTTCCTCTCCAGCTGCGCCAGCTGTGCAATCCCAAGCAACCAATGAGCAAACAGTGGAAGGCACAGTTCAAAAAGTAGTTGCAAAGAAAAAGGAAATTTACGTTACCCCAGCCGATGGCTCCAAGAAGATGGAATTTTACTTTCCTGAGAGCGCTCAATACCTCAAAGGCGGACAACCCGTGGGCTTTGAGGCTCTCAAAGAAGGACAAAAAGTCCGTGTTACCTTTACGCGCAAAGGTAAGCGCTTGAATCCGAGTAAAGCAGAGATTCTCGAGTGATGGATTTTTTGAATCTTCGCATTGAGCTTCTCCATCCTCTCCTTGTTCATTTTCCAATAGCGCTTCTCATCACAGGTGCGTTTGCGCGTCTCATTCTGGCGTTTGTTGAGAAACGAACTTGGGCGTACTATGTTCGAGTCATCTATTTATGGAGCCTGGTTCTTGGGTGCCTGGGCCTTGCTGGTGCTTTTTTTTCCGGTGACGAGGCAGAGGATGTCGTCAATAGAATCATCTGCG
>CAIZJW010000223.1 GCA_903933385.1 uncultured Silvanigrella sp.
GAAACCTCAAAGCACTTCGCTGGCTTCAAAGCGCACAACCAAATCCCGGCGGGCATAATGGTTGTCACCCCCTACTACAACAAACCCACTCAAACCGGCCTCAAAGAACACTTTCTTGCCGTCGCTCGAGCCGTCCCTAACACTCCTGTCTGTCTTTATAACGTACCCGGCCGCACCGGATGTACCTTGCAGAGCAAAACACTCGTCGCAATTGCAAAAGAAGCAGACAACGTGGTCGCCATTAAAGAAGCTGCGGGCGATGTCAGAGTTGTGAGCGAAATGAGTCTTGCTCTCAAAGAAGCTGGCCTTTCGGCAAGAGTGGGAATTTTAAGCGGAGACGATCCCACATTTGCACCGGCACTGCTTTGCGGAGCGACTGGGGTCATTAGCGTGACAACACACATCATTCCAGGCGCGATGATTGGAATTTGGAAAGCCGCTCAAACGGGCGATTTGTCCACTCTCACTCGTCTTCACCTCGACTCATATCCCGTCAATGCGCAGCTTTTCTGCGCCCCTAACCCCATACCTCTCAAGTGGGCTTTGAACTCCTTGGGCGTCATCCAGAATGTCCTCCGTCCTCCGCTTTCAGTCCTCGAAGAAAATGAGGTCCGTTTGGTTGCCCAAGCCCTCGAAAAAGTCAAAACTTCTGGAATCGAACTTCTCAAGTAAACAGGAAACGAGGAGTGCCAGTCAGCTGCCACTCTCGCTCCGGTACAAAGGTGTGAGTCAAGGATGATCACTTCCAACGAGCTGAATTCTTGTATCCGAGTCGACAAAATCTCGATGCGTCACCCAGGCGTCGTTATTCTCACAGGTCCATCAAGTTGCGGAAAAGGTGAAGTGGCCGCTGCACTTTGCAGAGTTATGTCTATCGCGCCAAGCGATCACCTCTCGATGGGTGAAATTCTTCGCAGCTCATTTCAAAATGCCAAATCAGATGCCTCATATGCCGCGTTACTCTCCGAACGCTATCAAATCAGCGCCGCTTCGAATATTTTTCAGTGCGTTGACACAACCGAAGATCTCTCTCGAAAAGTCAAAAACTACCTTCCACAGTTGGAGAAATATTTCCAACGCAGTGGAATGGACACCTTTACAAGCCAATTAGAATGGCTTGAGTTCTGCACAATGAACGGCTTGCTTGTCCCAAACCGCTGGACGCAAAATTTTATTGCAGCCCATATTGAACACTCTCCAGGATTGCGAAGTCGGCCTTTTATTCTTGATGGATATCCCCGCACCGTTTCGGCTGCGAAACATCTTCTTGAATTTCTGGAACGCCTGAGGATCCCCGTTATCAAAGTTCTGCATTTGAGCATTTCGCGACAGGAGATGATCCAACGAGCGAAGCACCGCGGCCGTGCCGACGACGATGAAACTTCACTCCTGAGTCGATTTCAATTTTACATTGAAAATGTTCAACCAAGTGTTGATTATCTTAAAATGGAACTTGGCTCCGATGCCATCGTTCTTGTAGATGCGCATCAGCCCGTTTATGTGGAGCGCAATGGCCAAAAGGTACTTGCACTTAAAGAATCAATTGCAAATGTTGTGTCCTCAGCATTGCGTGGATTGGGTGTGCCGAGAGTGATTCTGAAGGATGTTTTGGCAGCGAGTCTCGCAGTCGTAGATACTCATCGCAGCGAAACGCTGAATTCATGATTCATGAGCTTTTTTCTGCTTCATGAGTTTGTTCCGCAATCTCAGACAAACGTTTGCGAATCTGACGCTCGCGAACGTGCATCATGAGAATGCTCCGTTTAATTAGACTGCAATCGAGTCCAAGGGTGGCAATCATACGCTCGCTCAAATCACGTCGGGCCAGCTCATGCTTACGCCTTGCAGTCATTTTCCCCGAGTGGAGAGCCTGCTGTATGAATTCCTCAAGATCAGACAGCATCTTCTTTCGTTCTACGCTCCAGGAACGAAGCTCTTCGAGCGCGCGCGACAGTTCCAAACTCTCCTTAGTCAATTCATCCGGAGATTTTACATCAATCATGCCAACTCCCTCCCAGGGGCTGAGGGGGAATCGGAATTTATATTCCCGGAAACAACAGGCATCGCTTGCCGCCCTCTCCACATTTGTGATGATTCTGACTTCCGGCTGGGCAAAACCTGCATCCTCACCCCTACAAACACAACGCGATCGAGAGCTCAACGAAATACTTTCTCAAACCACCGACGCCGCCTCACAACCACTCCTTTCAGAGAGAAATGCGCAGCTCAATATCTTGAAGCGTGAGTATCTCGATCGTCTTAATCGCCCCGACTGGGCTGGAGAACTATTCATCTCCAACAACACAGGATGGGGCTCCTCTAAAAATTTTTTCAGCGGGATCAGCGGCACCTTCCGCAATGTTCTGCAGTTCTCGGAGAATCTGCAATCACAGTCGGCTTGGTCGTTTTCCGGCACTCAAAAAAGTCTTGTTCCTGTTCAATTCAGAACAGAATCTGATCTACCAACACTCGACCATTTGCTTGTGAGCTATGGCAAAATGAGAAGCATTGAAGTGGCTATCGGACTTCCGGAGGAAAACGCTCTTCTCTTCGCTGGAGCTGCAAAGTCAATCTTTTCTGGAATCACCGTGACGCTGCATCCGCTCGAACAAAAACTTTCTCCAACTGCAACGCATTATTCTTTTCAGCTTGAACATGGATGGGCGAGCCTGCTAGCAGCGCCAAATGACGGCCCATCACGAAGGAAGTTGCAACGCACTCGGCCGCGTTTTCAACTTCAATGGAAATTTCCCAGTATCGATCTGAAAACTTTTGCGGCACTCGAATGGTACTCTGACAGCGAGGGCATCTTGGGCCAGATTACATCTCATCGCCCAAATGCAATGGCCGAAATCAGGAACTCAGATGAGAGACGCTGGAGACTCTTTCAAGCAAATGCTGAAATTCGATTTTCTCCTTTCGCTGACAGTTCAGCGACCCTCATTTTTGAAAGAGTTTCTAACACAATCGGTTCCAGCTCGAGTCCTGCCTGGAGTCTGTCGAGCTCTTTGGAAAGCCAATTCTTACAATCAGGAAACACATTCACAGGCCAACTGGGAGCTCTATCTTTCCGGTCGCCTGGAGGATCCATTCCACCCCAGCGGCTGCCGCTTGAGGTGACTCCTGGTTCGGAAGGGATCTTTTTGAACGCGGGAGCCCGTGTTTCATTTGCCCAACTGAGAAATCACGAATTCCATCTAAAAATAAATAGCCTCACAGAGAGGCAATTGGAGGGAACCGCGAGCCTCCATTGCAACATTTGGCAGCAAAATGAAACGCAAAAATGCAAATTCCACTGGTTGAGTTTGGCTTGGTCACTGAAATTACCAACAAATCTTTGACAGACAACAACTCTGCACCGGGATGTTGCGAAACTTGATTTTGTCATTTATTCTGGGAAGTGAAAAATCAAGTCAAGTGATGGCAACGTCAGTCTCCGATGGGTTTCTGTACCAAACAGAGGCTCTTGTCGCCAGAATCAGGATTCATGTATTCTGGTGAGATTCGGCAGACGCATTGGCTTTTGGGAGGTCTCTTGAAAGTACAGACATCTCGTTTTGGCGAAATCGAAGTCGATAATGCCGACGTCATCACCTTGCCCGAGGGCCTTGTTGGGTTCCCCGAGCTTGTGCGCTACGTACTGCTCGACCATGATGCTGATTCTCCTTTCAAATGGCTGCAATCACTCGATGATGGCACGATGGCCTTTGTGGTCATCAGCCCTCTAACCTTCCGCCCCGACTACACTGTTGAAGTGACGGAAGAGGAAATTTCAATTCTAAAGCTTCAGTCACCCGACGATGCAGTGATCTCAGTTATTGTGACGATTCCTTCCGATCCAAAGAAAATGAGCGCAAACCTTAAAGCACCGCTCGTCTTCAATCTGAAGAACAGAACGGGCAAACAGGTTATCGTGAAGGATGCTCAGTACCAAACGAAGCATTTCATCATGGAAGAAATCAAAAAATACGCCAAAAAAGACCTTCAAGCAGAAATCAAGAAGTCTGTTCAGCAAGCCGCGGCAGATGAAGCTGCTGCAGGCGGAAGCAAGGGCTGAATCCTGCTATCGTGTGGGTGGGCCCATAAGCTCGGCAACCCACGGCTCATTTGTCGGACATTGCACCTGAGTTGTTTCAGCGAATTTGGTGGCCGAGTTAAACTCGGCCACTTTATTTTTCAGGTGAAAAAGAACATCCCAGTTCACTTCGTCAAGCTCATTCACCCTTGTTCTCAATTGATTTTGAATATGCTGGCGCGCCCTATCGCTTCCCCAGCCATCACCACTTGGCTTGCGCGTGGTGGCCAAGCTGGCCAACGACAAAGAACAAAATGCACTTGAAAGTGCACCCCGAGCTTTACCCTTCAGCGGACCTATGCTGTTAAAAAGAAAACAAGTTGCAGGAAGAGCCGACAAGGCAAACGATTCAAGATTTTTGAGAGCCTCTGAGCGCTCAAGATCTTCATACAAATGTCTCACATCCAGAAAATTATTATTAATTCGCTTTGTTTTTGTTTTATTCAAAAACAACGTCTTAAGAGCTTGACCCTCTAATTTTTCGTAGACCGCAGTTTCAGCATAATACCAGCACTGAAAGTACTCCGATTTGAATGGATTCTCACTTCCGCTCAATGACGCAGGTTCACGTGAGCCGGACAAAGTGGGCAGTGGAGTTGTTCTTGCTGCGTTCGCTGCTTGAGGCGGAGAAGCAGCGACTCCAGAAGGGTTGTCAGCAAAGGGGTCAAAAACAACCACTTGAGGGGCTGAAGTCGAATTCAGCACACCAGGGGCCTGAGCGAATAAAGCTGGGCTATCGGTTGTGAGCGCCCACATGTAGCCTCGCACATTTTTCCCAAAAAGCCGCTTACTTGCTGCTGTGATTGCATCAAGTTCAGAGTCCTCGGAGTTCTTGTTTTTCGGCCAACAAGACACTTGTCCAAACGAAAAAATCAGAACCGTTATGAAAAAAAGCCATTTTCCACCCATACCCGCCCCCGAGATGGCAAATTCTGTACTATTTCGTTCTTACAACTAGAAACTTGAGTTCTCGGAATTTCTTCCGATTGTTATTGGGGCCTTGCGCGCCCCGAAGGAGTTGGAGGTTGACGCTAGAGGCATTCAATAAAGATGAGCGCTATCGCATTGAAGCTCGCGTGGGTTCAGGGGCTATGGCCACTGTATATAAAGCCTACGACTTGCGGTTGCAGCGCATTGTTGCGCTTAAAATTCTTCACGAACATCTGAGCAGCAACGCTGAGCTCCGACTGCGCTTCGAGCAAGAGGCGAAGCTCGCGGCTCGCATCGATCATCCAAATGTTGTCCGCATTTATGACTTTGGCGTCGACGCCCAAGGACAATTATTTATTGTCAGCGAGTTTATCGATGGACGCAGTTTAACCATTGCCCTGCGCCAATACATGAACCACTCCTCGCCTTGCTTACATCCCGTTTTGGCAGCTCTTGTAGCCCTCGAAATTGCAAGAGGAATGGAAGCTGCTCACAAACATTCAGTGATTCATCGCGACCTCAAACCAGACAACGTTTTAGTTCATAGCGATGGCGGTGTGAAGCTCACTGACTTTGGAGTTGCTCGTCCCTTCGACTCCTCTATGACCCAGGTTGGCCAATTCATAGGTTCGCTGACCTATGC
>CAIZJW010000224.1 GCA_903933385.1 uncultured Silvanigrella sp.
ACCCAACCGTCGGAAAAATGGTCATACCCAGGCGAGATATGCGCTCGGTGCCTAAATTTTCCCATATTTATTGATGAAACCATATTGTTTGACAGGTTTGACAAAATAGACGAGGAGCTGTGGCAACGATTGGGGTGTCTCGGTTGCGTCACAAGCAGTTCTAGCAACCGAGAGAGACGACTCTCCGAGAACTCGTCTTGAGCGTTATCTCCCTTGGCATTTCAAAGCTAAAATAGCGGTTAAAGGATAAAGGAGTTTATGATGTCTATTTTCTCGCATTTTATGACAACAAGTATTCTTCTCTCGAGTCTGATGGCAAACAGCGTAGCTTTCGCTGAGCCGATTTCAGATCGTTTTATGGATTTTGTCAGTGGAGACTGGACGAATGAAAATCAACACTTTCTCGCTCCTGACAAATTTTCGTTTGCAGAATCCCATCATTGTCGCCTCACGGTCACTGGCGACCAAGGCCCGCGCAACGCAGTGCTCTTTCAAATTGGATCAGAAATTCAGCCGCGGCGTCGTGTTTTCATTCCAACCCTGTTGTCAAATGGAACACTTGAGCTTGCCTCACGTCGCATCAAAAACGAATCGTCACTGACACCCTATTACTGCTCTCTTCCTGCTGCTTCACGAACGATAGATGACGCGCTTTTAGACCCTGCAAAATGCTTTGTTTATTACACATACAACAAAGAGAAAGATAACTTCGAGGGCTCTACAGCTCCAGAAGGATGTCCATCTTCCTTCCAAGGTGCAACAAGTTTGCATGTTCGGGAGACCGTTTCTGCCAACAAACTTGAAATAGAGGAAAAATGGCTTGATGCATCTGGCAAATTTGTTGCAGGCTCGGCCAACGGTCCCTACATCTACGTAAAAAAGCCAAAATTTCCTCTCAGTTCAATGGCACGTTATTCATGCTGGGCATCGCTTAAAAAGCCCGACAACACCTTCACTCTCAATCGCGCTGAACTCTCCGACAATGGTGGCGTTATGAAAGCTGAGGTTACCGATGCACAAAATCAGCTACAAAGTTTCGAGGTCAAACTGAGCCGAGTCAGCTTTAGTGACACGACACCAGTCCTCAAACTTTCTGTCCATCAAGCGGGTTCAGAGAAGTCGATGTTCTATGTTTGGGCTGAGCCCGGAGCCTACAGAATTGGAGCGAATGTTACCTGGATTCAGGCGGGTTGCACCCGAATAAATTAAGCATTAGCTCCGTTGGAAAATGCAAAATAGAAAGGCAGCGACATGTTGAGTGTCGCTGCCTTTTTCGCACTCATAAAAACTCATTATTGCATCTGTGAACCCGGCTGTTGCCAGGAATTACATCTTGCTAGAATGACACCTTAGCTGCCCACTGATCCATTTTTTGATACAGTCTCAGAACCAAATTAATCACAAATATGACGCGAGGCTTATATGAAATTGAGTTGGCGCTTTAGTTTTGTTTCACTGCCTCTGCTCTCTCTTTTGATTCCAAATATGGGATACTCACAGTGCCAAACACAATCATCTGCAGCAAACCTACCCGAGGTAAACCAGCCAACATCCGAGGTAGCTCTTGCAAACATGATCATTTATTCGCAAGAGTACATGCGCTATTTCTTTTCAGACAACGAATCGGAAATTCAACCACTCCCTGCCTCCGGACTCGCTCTCTTTACAGGATATGGCCTCTCAGGCTCTTCGCGCTGGCTGAATGCTCTCTCTCTTCCTCTTCGAGAGGAGGAGGTGAAGAAAAAAAATGGCGACACATTCCAATATTACTACCCAAAAATGTTTATGACAGGCTATGAGATCGATGCTCTAGAGAGACCATTTTTTTCAAACGCAACATGCCTCCGAGTGAGTGTCTCTGCGGGAATTTCACTATTTCTCAGTCGGCGCGCATTGAAGGACATTCCACCCTTTCTCCTCTCACGCACTTCAGTGAGAATTGCCCCAAATGTCGATCTGAATTTTGGAATAGGCTATTCGGGAAATATCAAAATGGGCGCATGGTTCTTCCCTTTTGGGGTTTCGTATCAGCTCAAACTCTCGGATCGTGGTGATTGAAAACACACCCAAGCGCACAGGAAGAGAGCCAGCATTCAGTTGATTGGGAAAGTGAAGGTCACAAACCCAGGGACGGGCACCTTATTTGGATCTGGTGGATCGTTTGGATAAGTGGACTTAAGAACATCAACAATATACATAATATCCATATCGTAAAATCCTGTTTTAACAACCTGTCCGAATTCATTTCGTCCGGTTTGAGAACCCCAGCTGTTTTTGAGTCGAAAGACTAAACCTGGTTCGATTTCTTTTGAAACTTCTTCGCCAACATCAGCCACAGGTCCAAAAACCCCACCTGAGTTTTTGAAATCGGTGACAACCATGGCATGCCCGCCCTTGAGCACAAATGGCTTGCCCATACCAACAAAGCGAGTTCCCTGGACGCGTTGTGCCCATTCGAGGCGTTCTGGCATCGATATTGAGATTCCTACCACGTTTCCGTCGGCAAGAGCTTGCTTAACTCGCTGCAGTGTACTCATCACAACAATCGTTGGTTCATTACTCTTCAACGCAACGTCCTGGAACGCGCCGGGCCGAAAGCCAATCACATTACGTGCATATTGAACTGCGTTCATTTGTCCGCTGCCGTTATTGAATCCATCAACCGGCGGAACGCTCGCGAATGCCTCTTTGGTCAAGATCTCGAAAATTTGATTCATTTGAACCGAAGTTTGCTTGCCGCGTATCTTTTCCTGAAGCGAAAGGAAATTCTTGTTAATTGAATCTATCGCCTTTTTCTTTTTTAACTCATCTTCAAATTTAATTATCCACTGCGATTCAGGTATGAGTCCCCAGTGTTCAATCAAAGAAAAAGCATCCTTGCTTCCCATTTTTTTACTCGTACCATTGATCCAACCGCCGTCAGATAATTCGAATTCTTTTTCATTCCAACGAAGGTTCCAGTCCATCTTCGCCTTCAATTGTTCCGCAAAATGAAAAAATGCAATGGCCTCTTCGCTCAAGTCGATCTCGCGTCCTGTTCTCTTTTTATAATCCGATTCTATCATGGCAACTGCCGCATAGGACCAGCAGAAGCCAATTTCGCCCTGGAATTTGACCGTGGTGTTGGCTGTGTCAACCGCACTCGCCTCCGAGTCGGAAGTTTGTTTACCTTCTTTACAGGCAGACGCGAGAGTTAAGGCAAGAACAAACAGGGCGGTGCGAAGTGCTGATTTCATAGAACCTCCAGTGGGCAGGCGTATCGGATCTGTTCCAGTCATTCTTTAGTTTAAAAACTGCGGATTTTCGAGTCGCACTTTTCTTGAATGATATTCAAAATCTGCAGCGAAAATTTCGATATTTGTTTTGAGTTAAATTGACTCAGATTTGGGTGGAATTGTGTTCAGCCATACACCTCACTGTAGAAATTGCTCTGGCCTCCGAGATTTTAAAACAAGAAATCGTCCGTCACATAAGCCCTGAAAGAGTTCGCATACTCACAAAAATTTTGTCTGAATGACATACAATTCAAAATGGAGCTGATTCTTTACTCCAGCAATGCTCTGTTTGCGTTCAATTTTCCAGCGGCTTCAGCGCCATGAAGCGGCAAACCCTTCCTCTACGAAAAAGTATAGGTCCGCATAATGCCTAGTTTTCCCCTAATTGAATCCTCTGAAATGAATTTCAATTTCTGCGAATCTTTCATTCGCTCTCGCACTGTTTCGGAAGCAAGAAAATCAACGTTGTGCTTTTTTGTGAGCGATTCAATGCGAGATGCCGTGTTCACTGTGTCGCCAATAACTGTGAACTCACGCCTAAACTCAGCACCAACGTCACCCACAATAGCAAGCCCAGAGTGAATACCGATTCCTATCGCGATGTCCGGTAATCCCAGTAAAGCGCGCTCTTTATTCAGAGATTCAATAGCTGCCCGCATTTTGCTTGCACATTCAACGGCCTTGTCTGCATGAAGCGGATCGACAACCGGAGCTCCAAAATACGCCATAACTCCATCACCGATATATTTATCCAGAGTTCCATTTGAACTAAAAATACAGGATACGAAACGTTCATGAACGGTATTGAGAAGTTTCACAAGTTCTGGACCCGTCATTGTTTCGCTCATCTGAGTGAAATTACGAATGTCTGCAAACAAAACGGTAACGTCCATCTCTTTGCCTTCAACCTGAAGATCGCTGCCGCGCTGAAGAAGTTCTGCCACCGAAGGAGAAAAATAGCGTGACATCTTTTCGCGTCTCTTTTGTTCATGAAAGAGCTTTTTAACAAGACGCTGAAAACGAACATTTTTATAATGTACCGCAACTGACATACAAAACAGAAGAAGAGTTGAAACAATGATTGTATCGCGGTGTACATTGGTTTGGAATTGCAAAACAACGGTTGCAAGTATTGCCATAAATGTTGACAGAAGATTATGCAACCAGCTGAAGTAATAGCTGGAAAGATGCATCAAAAATAGCATAAATGAAAGACACAGAGTGCCAACGAGTAAAAGAGTTCCGTGATTCAAATTCTGCGTCCATAAATCCAGAATGAAGAAGATAAATGGAATATCGACAAATGGAATTCCGAAGGAGCTGATAGTCGTAAACTTTTGGCTTCGATGTGATGCAATCCAAAGCAAACCCGACACGCCCAGATACGCAAAAAAGGCAGTCTCCTTGCCGCGAAAATTTTCGTACTCCGCGCCAGTGCTCAGAATATGTCCGAGAAGTAAATGAAGCAGGAAGAAAGCACCCACAAAGACAATTCGAACATTCGCTTGCACCCGTGTGTTTTGAAGGCGCTCGGCATCTAGAGTGCTCGTGAGATTTATTGATAGTGTGTTATCCATGTTTTACTCCGTGTCCTATGAAGGTACCTCGGAAGGTGTCTCTTTGCGAATCAGTGAGAAATGATCTGATCGCTCATTCCCGGACAGTCTGATACGTTCAGAGGAACCAGGAGACTGTTTATGGCCGAGAAGGTGAAGGCAAAGAGGTTGTGGCGACTGAGCTTGGAGTTAATGTTGCCACTTTGCAATACTGGTGCAGACAATTCGGCTCAGTCGAAGGACGAGTTGGAAAGGTTGCCGCAAGAGGCCTTGAAGCAGAGCTGCAAGCCTACAAGAAGGAATTTGAAAGGCTGCGGCGGGATAACGATATCCTAAAAAGGTGAGTAGCCCGTCGGAACTTCCCCGACAGGCTCTCGCAGAACCGAACG
>CAIZJW010000225.1 GCA_903933385.1 uncultured Silvanigrella sp.
AAGGTGAAAACCCAATTTCCAGACATTGAAGAGAAAGTGAAAATTGTTACCCTCACTGAGGATATTCCAAACGATCCAATCGTAATCCGCAAGGAAGTGTCTGCAGAATCAAAAACAAAAATTGCAAAGGCCTTCCAAAGCTGCGTTTCAAAACTTCCCGATGCCTTCCGAGGAATCAACAACTCAGACGCTTTTGCAGTGGTCAAAGACTCCGACTACGACGGAATTCGTAAAACCATCAAACTGCTCGGCATCAATGTTGGTGGCGAGCTTGATAAGAAAAAGTAAGTTAAAAAAAACACAAAAAGTGCAGCTACCGCGATCATCGCAAGACACCCTGGAGCAGAGAATCATCGCCTGCACAGGGTGTCCTCGTTTATTTGCTCACTGTAAAAAAATCGCCCTCGAGAAAAAAAAGATGTTCTCACAATGGGAGTATTGGGCTCAACCTGTGCCAAACTTTGGCGAAATAAATGCACGTCTTGTTATTGTCGGACTCGCACCCGCTGCACACGGGGCAAACCGCACAGGTCGTATGTTCACAGGTGATCAAAGCGGGGTTTGGCTTTACAGAGCATTGCATCGTGCGGGTTTTGCCAATCAAGCAAACTCAGAGAGTAGGGCAGACGGACTTGAGCTTTTCAATGCACTCATAACTGCCGTTTGCCATTGTGCGCCTCCCGACAACAAACCTACCCTGGAAGAAATTGATCACTGCAGACCGTTTCTTCGGGAAACAATCGAACAAGCAAAGAATCGAAAAGTCATTCTCGCCCTTGGTGGGATTGCTTGGAACGCACTCTCGCGCGAGCTCATTGCTCTTGGCGAACTCGAATCCCCTCGTGTGAAATTCTCACATGGGCGAATTGTAAAGCTCAAATCAAACGGTTGGCTGATCGGCAGTTATCATCCGAGTCAACAAAACACATTCACGGGCCGTCTCACGGAACAGGCCTTCGATGAGATTTTCAAGATATCTAGAAATCTCATCGATGAAGTGAGCTAGATTCAGTTAGGATTGCATCCAATATCAGGGAAACCTTCAACGGTGAATTGCACCTGTTCGCTTTCAACGGTGAACTCAAAGTCGTCCCAATCAACTGCAGCTGATTCCCCTGCAACTTTTCCAAGAATGCGCGAACAAGTCTTCTGGTTGCCTTCGATGACATCGAGAACAGTCTCATTTTCAGATTTGCTGCCATCAAGGCAAGGTTTGTAGGTTTTGTTCCAATAATTATCATTAGTGTCTTCAAAATGAACGTTGATGCCTTTACCGCCTGCGTTTGAGGACGCGTTCTGATCAATTATATAATATTGCTTATCAATTGCTTTTGCCGTTTCGCGAAAATAATCTTCAGTCAAACCCGTTTTGGTCATTGATACGTGCGCGCGCAACTGCAGTACATTGCAGTACCCAGATTTAGTGTCGATCGTTATCTCTTTGGATTTGTCGCTGCAGGTGAATTTTGTCCATGATGTGTTTTTTAAGCCAGCAACTTTCACCTCAAATTCAGTAATTCTCTCGGCTGAACATTTCGTGCCAGTCAGCTTAATCACCGCCTGTGTGTCTGGAACACCATCGCCAATACCTTTGCGCGGAGGCTCGATCGTCGGGCTTGGGCTCGCAACAGGTGCGATCTTGTCGGCAACAACAGTTTTCTTGCATCCAAAGAATAGAGTCGAAGCAGGCAGAACAAGCGAAGCGATAGCCAATCGTTCTGTAAACCAAGAGATATGCTGGCGATTCATCTTCTGCCTCCCCATAAAACCTTTCTGTTTTCGGAATCATGAAGAGAAAACTTTAGTTTTTGAAAATTCATATCGTTAGAGTGTCTTGTTCAACTGAAATGCTCAAACAGGGGACTCTCCATGAACGTCCAACAACTCATTAAAATCATTCTCAGTAAGAATAAAAAATCCATCTTTACGTACACTTGCATGTTCCTCACTCTGCAAACCCACGTAAAGGCAGCAACAATTCCTATGAAAACAAATGAGAACAAGAGCTCAAAGGAAACAACGAGAACAGCTCGCATTAGCGAATGGCTTGCCTTTGGATCGGGTTGTCGTGGCTCATCCAAACAAGAAACTCAGGAAGTGCAATTCAAAAGTATTTATGGCCAAACGATTCTGGCACAATTTTTTCCAAATTCTTTTTTACTTCAACTTCCCGATGGAGCCAAAGGGGTCAGAGAATGTGCTTTACGCGTGAGCGTGGAACCGCCCCCAGACGTCCGAATCAAACATTTGCAGGCACGTGCACGTCTGCAGGCAAGTAAAACAGATGCCGTTCATCTGCGCTCAAGAATTGTTCTTTTATTGGGGGATCAACTTCTTGCCAGCAAAACTTGGGACCTACAAAAAAACGATTTTGCAAAAATGAGAGATGAAACGATCACATTAGTCCCAGGCACTCGTTCTGACTTAAACATGCCTCAAGTTGAATGCGGCAAACCGCAAATTATCGGAATCGACTTCACCTTTGAGGGAATTGCGGGAGATATAGATAAGGGGAGCAAAAAGAAAGAAGACTCGTTCTTAAAATTATATCCTAAGACACCCGCAGAACTCGAAATATTTTTCGAGCAATGTAAAAATCAGTAGTTTTACCTTAGACCTTAAAAACAAGGGCAGGGCGATGAAAATTAAAAATCTCCTTCACCGCCCACTCCGGCGCCACCCGCGCCACCGGCATCATCTTCGGATCTGGACATCTTCATTTGCTGAGCATACATCTTTATCTTCTCTGCGGATTCCGTGTCAGGAATTCCAGACGACGACAGAGCATCTTCGGCCTGCAGTGCGAAGCTCCGAGATTCTGATTTAAGTTTATCTTTATTCCAAGCGACCAGCGATTTAATTTCAGCAACGAGAGCCTCATCAAGATAGTTTGAGGGCTCAACCACAGCTAGCATTTTACTCAAATCTGCCGCAAGTTTGGAAACTTCAAAATATCCTAATGCACACCAATCAACTCCTGGGATTTCACAGGGAGCAAGAAGCTCTGTTTTGACCTTTTCGTATTCTTTAAACAGTGATTGCAGCGCATCTTTCAGATCTTTCTGGTTCATAACCTGACGAGTTCTCAGAGCATTCACGTCGAAACGGCCAATTATAAATTTAGCCTTCGACTGCATTTTAAAACCTTCCGCAGTGGTCGGTTTCAGTGACAAAATCAGCGCAGCTGATTTCTTACTCGCGTCGTCGCGGCTCATCTTTTGATAAACATTCATAAGGTTAAATTGAACCCCAATAACGTCATCTGCTTGCTTTACGATTTTCGACAGCCGTTCTAATGTGCTTAATGCGATCATTGAGTTGTTATTTTTAAGCGCAACATCAGACATGAGTCGCAGTATCCTGATCTGTTCTGCTGGCGCTTTTACACCTTTGAGATACCTTTCATACTCAGAAAGAGATTCAGGTATCCGATTGGCAAGGCGAAAATTCTCAGCCGCTTTAAACGCGGCAAACTTTTGCACACCTTCTGCTGGATATAAGAGACCATACGCTTGAAAATGTTCAGCGGCCTTTAAGTGTTGTTTCCTTGACGAAGACATTTCGGCAGCTGTCCAGCGAATTTCTTTGGCTGAAGATAACTTTGGATACAACTTCAAAAACAGGTCATACGCAGCCAAAGAAAGATCTGCCTTGTTCGCTTGCGAATAACCGAGTCCCGCTCTTTCGAGAGCAGCGGGTGCTTGTGGTGAAGCTGGAAATTCCTTTTGGAAATTAATAAAACGAGTTGCCGCTACTTCGTATTGTTTTGCATCAAACTGCTGCTTAGCAATGTCAAATGCAGTTCTCTCTATCAATCGTGGTAGATCTTTATAGGGATCGCGAGAGGGAATGATTGCAATCTTTGTGAAGAGCCGTGCAAATTTTTCAACTTCAACAAGTTCTTTCCGTTGCGTCAGTATTTCGAGCAACACGGAGGCTGAATCTGACGAGTTTGGATTTCGTGGAAATTTACTAAATGCGTGTTCGTATCGAGCTAACGCCACTTTCTGGGGGCCTGCCAGCAGCTGCACAAAAGCCGTCATGTAATGAAATTGTTCGCCTTCATGTGGAGGGAGCATGGCTCTCAGTTTGTCGGCATTACTTACATAACCCGTGGCGAGTGATTGATCACCCGTCAGTTTAACACCGCTCGCAATCTTCAACTCACTTCCCAAACCCATGAGTTGTGCTCTTGATTTCAAGTTAAAGTTATATGCACTGACCCTATTCATTTTATCTTTGAATCGAACAATCGCAATTTCACTGCGTTTAATCACGTCTGAAAATTGTTTCGTTTGAAAAAGCGCATCGAGCACACGCAGAGAATAATCTTCCCTAGCAGCATAGAACGGAAATCCTCTCGCAAACGAATCATGAAGCGCAACCATTTGCGTTGCAGATTCCTTGTCTGGTCGCATTTTAAATTTTGTGGCGATTATATTCATTGAGTGCAGAAGTTGCGATTCTAAAGGCAATTGCTTCTGAATCCCACGCGAAATAACCCTTTCCCAAGCTAACTGAAGCATTCTTGGATCGTTCGATGCAATATTGAGATCAAGCATTCGAACTTCAGCTTTGCTTTTTAGTTCCTCAGCAACAGTCCCTATCGCAAGAGCATCACCATAAGCTTTGAGCGCAGCAGACAAATTTTTGCTGTAATTTGCGAGGGCGTACTGTTCAAGATAACTACGAGCATACTCCATAAGATCATTGTTCGTGAGAGTTTGGATGATTTCCTGATTCACAGTGGCAGAACTCTTGAGACCGGCGTTGATAAGCATATAGGCAGCAGCCTGAAGAATGGTTCC
>CAIZJW010000226.1 GCA_903933385.1 uncultured Silvanigrella sp.
AGCAACACAGGATTTGTTGCTAACTACAAGTCACTTGAAAGCATACGAAATCAATTCTCAATTGATTCTTTGAGCCCGATTGAATGCACAAATGCGAGTTGGGAGGTTTTCGTCAATGGAGTTGCATCTTTGAACTCTTTTGTTCGAACAGGATGTTCATTCGTGACTGCAGCAGTTTTACCGCCAGGCTCAGTTGTAAAAATAGAAGCACGGGTTAAATAAGCCTCATTTCCGCTCGCATCGTTCAATTCTACAACAGCACTCTTCCAGGCAGTCTGCATAAGGCAACTCCTGGAAGATTTTTTTCGTTTATTCCAGTGAACCGCACCACCGAAAACGACAAAACATCCTTACGATTCTGATCCTAAAATCCATCCTGGACGTATTTTTATTACCATTAAAACAGGCACTTAAAAATAAATTGAAAGTTACGGATCATAAATCCGAAAAGAATAATAGAGGGAAACATAACAGGAGAAAACGAAATGACAACCATCATCCCAATAAGCATAGCTCTTCTTACAATTCTGCTCCAACCAGCGGATGCGCGAGCGGAAGGGACGCATGAAGAATCCCTCGAAACAACGTCGGAGGCTTCAGAAAGCTCAATGAAGACCAATGAGCTCCAACAAATGATTTTCGAGATGCTCTCGTGGGATGACATGAATTTTGAATCATCGACAGACGCCTCCCTCGAATTGGACCAAAGTCACAAAGAATCTTGAACAATGCCACTCCATCATTTTTTCAAACTAACGCACTTGAAGGAGACACAAATGAAGGCACTCACTCAGTTTTTTTCTCGCTATTCCGTTGACGCTCTGCGCATCATGAGCGGAGTATCACTCCTAAACATCGCAAATTCATTCATTCAAGATACTGAATTCCTGTCAAGCTTCCTCTGGTCTGGTCCGCTGCCTTTTTTAACTTTTATTTTCTGCCATCTGATCATCGCGACACATTTGGCTGGAGGCATAGCCCTCGTGCTCGGATTTGTGACACGCATCGCAGCCATCGCACAAATGCCTTTTGTTATTGGCGCTCTTGGTATGCTTTTCTTCTCAGATGCGGTACCCGAGCAGCTATGGGCTTTAAATCTAGCTCCCCTCATGTTTCTTTCTTTTCTGAGTCTGATTGTCTTAGGCCCTGGTGAGGTCTCTGTCGACCGCTTGATTGGACTGGAAACTGAGTCAATAAACACAACATCAGACAATGATTCAGGTGAATGCCAGGTTATAATGCTCAGCAGCAACCTTGCCGAAGAAGACGAAGTGGAGTTAGCAAGACGATTGGCAGTTTGAGGTTCTTTGAAACCTGAACTGAGCTTATGATGGTCGGAGGATAAAAGCTCCGGCCTCACATGCGTCACAAGAACTGGAGTGCTTTTGTGTCGAGACTACTCACTAAATTAGCACAAGATTTAAATGTTTGTGATTACGTTGATTACAAAATTTTTTTTCGCGCACTGTATGAAATTGTAAAAAAAGAGCATCCACACTTCACCTATATCTTGTTCACCGAAGAACTTGGACTCGGCCACTCAAATTTAATGAACCTCATAGTGAATGGCCAGAGAAAGCTCTCCAGAAAAAATGCACAGATAGTGGTTACTGCGCTTGGTCTCGTACTCGAAAAAAGACGCTACTTCCTGAGACTCGTTGAACTCGATAATTCTCGAAACATAAAAAAGAGAACCGAGATTCTCGAGAAAATCATTGAGATAAAAAGTGAATCAATTGAGGACGAAGGAACCCGTCAACAACTTAAATTTTACAGTCATTGGCTGCATGGCGTTGTATTTGAGCTTGTAGAAGTCATGGAAGGAAAACACTCTGCAGAGACACTCGCAGCGCGCCTCATCCCTCACGCCGGAGCCGATGAGGTGCAAAAGAGTCTCGACCTTCTCGAGTCCATGGCCCTCATCCGAAGGGATCCTGAAACTGAGCAATACATAAAAGTTCAGCCTCACTTCATCATGGACGAAAAAATACAGAACCTTGGACCCGTCGCATTCCACAACAAAATGATCGACCTTGCAAAAGATTCTTTGGTTCGATCAGAAGAAGAAAAAAGAGACATAAGTTCCATGACCCTCGCTGTTCCGCAAGAAGGAATCGCCCAGCTGAAAGCAATGGTGGTCAGTTTCCAGGAACAAGTTGTCGCGCTCGCGGAAAAATTTCAGTCAAAAGATGAAGTTTATCAAATAAACGTGCAACTCTTCCCATTAACTGCCAAGGCCAAAAGGAAGTGACATGAGATCAATTGTTGTTTCAATCCTCTCAATTTATTTATTGGTTTCGTGCTCTGAACAAACGAATTTCTCCAACAACACCGATGGAGTGGTTATCACGAAAAACCCAAAAGGTGGCAGTGGTGAAAACTCTCAAACGAAACAGTTGCAACTATTTGCTTCTTGGCTTGCTCCAACATCAAATCTACTCGTTGAAGTATCAGCAATTCAAACTGTTGATGAGAATGGTGTTCGAGAGATAGTCGGCTCGCTGGATCCTGCAACCTTCGTTATAGTCACTGCATTAAATCCTGGAAAAATACAATTTCAGGTGGAATCAGAAATTTTAAATCGAGCCAAAAAACTAGAGGTCGTTTCGGGTAAAATTGTTTTGCAAAAAGATGGCAAAAATTTTGGAGCCTTTGTCAGCAACACAACCTTTTCCTTTCCTATCGTTGAAGCTTCAAATGAGCCAATCAAAGCCGAGTTCGCATCCGCAAAAAAGTCATCTACAGGCGAATGTGCTATCTCTGGTGAGCTATCAGCCAAACGTGCCACTCTCGCTGGAGTTGCGAGTTGCGGCGGTGCCATGAGCGACGACAGTGACAACGATGATGATGATGATGATGATGATGATGATGATGATGATGATGATGATGACAGGCTCTAAAATTTTTCGATTCACGATGCCACAAGGAATAATTTAATTTCCATCCTTCGACTAAACTTTCGCAACAGATTTCCCGATAAGATAGATGGATGTGTCTTGGAGCGACTCCTAACAAGGGGAAGCTCAAATGTTCTTGAATTATTCGATCGCGCTCGCGATTTTGAGTATTGCTGCTGGTGCATGCGGTCGAGACCCAAACAAGGGCGACGAGATCATTTCGCTCTCAAAGCAGAGCATTCAAAACGCAAACTCGAGTTCAAAGAGCTCGAGCCCAAGCCAGGACTCAGGCGCCGAGGCAGCAGTTCCTGGAAGTTGCACCCCTGCCCAACCCATCACGGCACAGGTCGCCTTCACATTCGAAGAGGCCAAAACCAAATGCGTCGCCTGCCATTCATCCACAGGAATAGGTAAAGCTAAATGGGCTACGGCTGATGGTTCCGAAGCAGACTGGAAGGCGGTTGTCGGCGTTCTAAAGTCGTCTGTTTCAGCAGACAGAATGCCAATGCCTGCGCTCTCAGCACCTGACAAAGCCAAATTTATCGGCTTCTTGGACTCACTCATCGGCGAAAAGTGTCCACCAAATTCCGGCACACAACCCATTTCAGGACCCAGTGTCCCCGGCGCTGGAGCCGGAGCCGGAGCTGGAGCCGGAGCCGGAGCTGGAGCTGGTTCTGTTGAAATGACGCTCGCTGAGGCCAAGGTGAAATGTGCAGCCTGCCATCAACCGGGTGGCTCAGGCTCGGCCGTTTGGGACAAAGCCAATGGGACAGAGACCGATTGGGCAGCCTTCGCGCCTGCTGCGAAGGCCTCAGTTTCAGCCGGTCGAATGCCGCTTGGCGGAATGAGTGCCGACGAGAAAACTCGCATGCTGACCCTCCTAGACAGGTTAATGGGGGTTACGAGCACCCCCGGCGGAATGCCAGCCCCGATCGTTTACAATTTCACGACAGCCCGAACCCTCTGCGTCGGCTGTCACAGCTCCCAGGCACCACGCGCACAGCGCCAAAGTCCTTATCTGGAAACAGTAACACAATGGCTGAATAACAAACGCAAAATTGAACGCGAAGTGGACGGAGGAACCATGCCCGAAGGTAAGATTTTAAGTGACGAAGAGCGGGCAGCACTTCTCACCTTCATCCGCTCACTCTGATTCCTTTTCCCTTTTTGCTTCTGCGATCGGCGCCTTAATAGGCTGCTCACTCATCAATCACTTGCCCCAATAATTCAGAACCGGCGTAATTGCCGGTTCTTTTTTTGCATTAAGAATTCCTACTTTTTATACATTGAAAAATAGAAACTGAAATTTAAAAAATAAATAGTATCATAGTTTTAACTTATTTTTTTAAGTTACGGATTATAACGCCGAAAAGAATTATTGAAAGTGTAGTTCAGTGACAAGGTCGCTCCAAGACACATCCAATCTTGGCAACTACACTGACCGCAATCAAGCTTATGTTCCGTTTCAAATGTTTTCTGGTTTTTTAAAGGTCAACCTGAGAACATCGACTTAGTCTTCTGTGGTATGAGCGCGCGCCTCTCCAATGAGACGCTCCAAGGCCGTGAAGCGCTTCAGAGCAATCTGCGTTCCAACGGCCTTTTTCAAAGCCCATTCCTCTCCAACCACAAACGCATGCTTACTTGCTCGAGTGAGAGCTGTGTAAAAAAGATTCCTGTCGAGCATCGTATAATAAGCGCTGAACATAGGGATAATAACTAAAGGAAACTCTGAACCCTGAGACTTGTGCACCGTCATTGCATAGCACAAGCTCAAATCATCAACCTCTTCATCTTCAAGACGAACAATTCGGTCATCGAACGCAACATCAATTTCGACCTTTTTTTGAACCACACGTATACTGCGAATGAATCCAAGGTCGCCATTGAAAACGTCTTTGTCATAATTGTTGCGTGTTTGAATCACTTTGTCACCCACGCGTAGCACCAGCTCTTCATCGATCTGCGCTTCATCCTTGTCAGGATGAGGCGGATTAAGTTCCGCTTGGAGAAGGCGATTGATTTTTTCTTGTCCGGCCTCGCCGCGACGCATTGGCACAAGAATCTGGACATCACGGATTGGGTCGAGTCCGTACATCTGCGGAATCGTCTCTTTCATTAATGGTAATAAAAGTTCCGCAAATGTTTGAATTGTGCAAGGCATCATGACCAATGAGTTTTTGCTCAACAAATTCGCCGTTCGGCTTGTCAGTCCGAATTCAGGTTTGCGCCCCTCGATAATCGAGCGCGCAGCGATCGGAATAGGGCTTTCGCTCGACTGCCTAAATATTTTTGTGAGTCTCGCCACGGGCACTTCATCAGAAGCTATGACGTCACGCAAACAGTTACCCGCACCAACACTCGGCAATTGGTCGACATCTCCGACGAGAATTAAACGTGTCTGCGGTGCCATCGCTTCAAGCAACGTATTGAATAAGTCGAGGCTTAACATGGAAGCCTCATCGACAATAACAACATCTACGTCTTTGAGAGCGCCCTCTCCACCCTCTGAAGAACCATCATCACCTTGGCCAATGCGCAGGGTTTTATGAAGTGTATAGGCCTGCGCTTCGATGGACATCGTCATGCGTTTTGCTGCCAAGCCAGTGGGAGCACACAGCACAACAGTTCGCTTGAGGGCTTTTTGTATTCTGTAAATTGCCTTAAGAACGAAGGTCTTTCCGCATCCGGGTCCACCAGTGAGAACCATAAATCGGGAGCCAATCGACAATTCTACTGCAGCCGACTGCTCATCGGAGAGCTTTTGCCATGGAATTTCTGGAACAAGCTCCTGAAGCGTGACTTCACCAGCATGGTACTTTGCCTCAAACGGGTCGACACCGATTCCAGATTTATGCAGAAGTCGCGCGCATTCACCCGCTGTTGAGTTCTCTAGAGCGTATACTTCGGGAAGATAAAATAGCGGCTGCTGAGCCTTCTCATCTCCGGCAGTTCCCTCGGGCAAACGCAAAACAAAAGAGGCTAGTCCCTTTTCGCGATTCTCTTTGTAAATACTGCGGAGCTCTGAAAGGAGTAATTCAAAAGTAAAGCGTGAATCGCGTTTAGCTCCCAGGACATCACGCGCACCTTCGATGAGCACATCGCGCGGCAAACAACAGTGCCCGTCGTCATGAGCTCGCTCGAGTGTGTAAACGAATGCAGCTTCGAGACGAAAACGCGAAAGAGGATCAATGCCTAATTTCAGCGCAATAGCGTCGGCACGAAGAAATCCAACATTGCGGAAATCTGAAATCAATCGGTAGGGATTTTCTTTGAGGAGTGCAATGGCATCAGAGCCGTAGCGCTCGTAGATTCTGTTTGCGAAATTTGCTGGGATGTTGTGCTCATGCAAAAAAACCATAATTGCACGATAAACTTCATCGCCTGTGATTAAAGAAATAACCTGATCAGCCTTATCCCGTTTAGCTTTAAAAAACGCGAAAACTTTTTCTTTTTGATTCTTGCAAACCTCAACCAGCTCATCAATCGTCCGCACATCTAGCGCTTCTAGTAATTTTTTTGCCGTAACCTCGCCCACACCTTTCACATTGTTCACAAGAAAGGGAATCACTCCCATCAGTGTGGGAGGACGCAGAGGCTCGCTGTAAATGACTTGGAACGTTTCCCCATACTTGGTCGATTGAGTCCAATCACCGAACAGCTTGTATTGCTGCTGAGAGTCGAATTTACCCACAGTGAGGGATTTTCCACTGGCGCGAAAACGCTTGGCCGACTTTGAGTCAACGAACTCAGCCACGACAAATGCGCCATCTTGCGAGGCGAAAATCACCTTCGACAATAGTGCGGTCAGTTCTATCGACACTCGGACTCCCCTTTTTCTGAGGGGGAGCTTGCACTCGATCTGAAACTATGGCAACTAGGGGGGCGCGTCGGGGCTTAGCGCAGTGGTAGCGCATCTGTTTTGGGAGCAGAGGGTCGTGAGTTCGAATCCCACAGCCCCGACCATCTTTTTAAAAAGACCAGTGATCACTGGTCTTTTTTTTATGCTTCACAACTTTTTTTTATTTTTGCACTCGTGGCGTGCCGCCTAAAATTCGGCACATCATTCACAAAAAGCATACCAAACCCAGATTGAAATCAATCATTGGCCCCAGTTTTGAGAATCAAGCCAACTTCTGCTGCAAAGTCTTGTACGGCAGTGATACTTTTCACAAGCGGATCGACTGACCCCTTCATAGCACCGATGTACGACCAATACATTGCATCCCACTCAACACCACATTGTTTTTGCTGGCCATAGGCACGTCTACCATTGCGCACATGCTGCGAAACACTCCAGCGCACTCCAGGCGTTGTGCAGGGGTTAGCACCACCGGCCAAATAGGTGCAGTTTTTATCTCTCTCATTGGTCCACCACCAAAGGGTCGAAGCCCAGTCAGGCCCACCCTTGAGACCCCAGATACCAACACCCTTACCGTTGTGGTCTTGCGCCCACGAGTACCAATCCCCATAAACCAAAACCTGAAAAACACCGGTACACACGGCACTTCCGCAGTACCCAGCACGATAAACATCAGAACCCCATTTACGCTTTCCAATTTCCGCCCAAGGAAAGCCACCCAGTCGTGTTTCATAGGTTTCATAGTCACCAATCGTACCAAAGAACGCGAGTGGATGAATGTTGCTCGCCACCATGTTTCGCATCATGGTTGTTATTTTTTTCGCGTACGTTTCGGCTGCAGCAGTTCCCTGAAAACCACTGTCGTAGGCGCTATTGCGTGACACAATTCTTTTCAGAATCGGTAACGAAACCCGCGCAAAATCTGGCATTGCACGTGTACGCCGAAGATCTTGTCCAGCCCCGGAGCTCGGACAACCGGTCGTTTCAATTTCAGACTCGCTTAATTGTGCTTTGGGCTTGCAACCCGAAAACAACGACGCCAGACCGCACACAAAAGCAATGGTCTTTATTTTCATCCGCATTGATTCCTTAAATTTTCATGCACTCAAACACATCACAAATGTTAACTCAGTGCTCATCAAAACAGCAGAACACAAGCTTGACGGTCCAGGAGATTTCCTCAACAATACGGCTAGTTATGCTGGCGATGATGAAAATTTTGCCTATCGCTAGACTCGATCAAAAGGAACACTCCATGAACACCGAAACTGCAACCAACTCAGAGACAAACTCCAAGGACAACTTGGAAGTTTGGTTTGGATTGGCGCTTTCTATCTTTGCAGCCATCCTGGCCATCAACGAACTCGGCGGAAGCAAGTTTGGAGATGACGAAATTCAACTCGGTAATGAAAAAACCAAAGCGTACATGTGGTATCAGTCAAAAAGCATCAAGGAATCGCTCTCCAAAGGACAGGCAGATCTTGTCGAAGTTCTTTTGCAGGGTGGTGCTATCACCACCGACAAAACACCAGCAATGAGTCAACTCAGCGAAAAATTAAAACGCGATGTCCAACGCTATAAAAAGGAAAAAGACGAAATATTGAATGGCTCAAAGGCAGTTGGAGAAGCCAACTGGGCGCAAGACGTCGACGGAAAAATGGGCTCCGTGATTGGTGCCAAGGAACTTGAGGAGCAGCAATCAAGATTGTCGGAAGCGGGAGATCGTTTTGATCTCGGTACTCTATTTTTACAAATCAGCCTTGTACTCGGCGCCATTGGTTTAATTGCAAAACGCAATTCAATTCGTCTCTATTTCCTCGCCGGATTGGTAATCCTCGGCTCAGTGGGGGCTGTTTTTTGTTATCTAGGTTACAGATTCGCATTTTCAGCGGCTGTATAGCCTTCTTTGGAGTTTTCAGTTCCCGACGACTCGCTCCTGGGATACCTCGGAACACCGACGCTTTTTATTCCAAAAAAGAATACAAAACAGCAATACAAATGAAATCAAAAGTCCAACCTGTGAACCCTCTAGAAGATTGAAGCTCTCACCCTCACTCACATTTCTTTGCAACGATGTGTGAATCAGAGAAAAGCGCAGCGAGTTCCAGCCCGCGTGAAAGCCCCATGCTCCCCCCAGATGCCACTGCATGCGAAATAACACGTTTCCCGCCAAGCCAAATACAAACAAAGAAGAAAGTACCGAAAAATTAAGCACAATATTCTCAGAAAAATAGTAGTTCAAAAGATGCGAAAAAGAGAAAAAAACCGCAACAACAGCTAGGCCAAACCATTCCATGTTTTTCTTCGATAGAAAAATTTGCCGAAGCAGAATTGAACGAAACACAACCTCTTCAAAGAGCGATTGCAATGGAACCACAAGGAGCACCTTCCATGCGTCCTCGCTTAAAGTAAACGAATAACTTGAATTGATGCGTGTCAGAAGCCAGGACATCAAAAAAAAGAAAAATCCTCCTGAGAGATACGCAAACAAAAAATCCATCCAGTGAGATTTTCTCCTAGGCAGCGACAAATACTCCAAGGGATTCTCAAACAGAAACCATTTCACAAGAATGACAGTGACAAGTAAACCGAGTGCGGCTGCCCCCGCTGGAGGAAAAACAAAACCAAATCCGACGCCGGCAAGGATGACTGCAAAAAAAACTGCTATCCTGAATTGAGCTAGCCTAGGCATGAAAAAGAGCCTCTCGTCTGAAAAGGCAAAAAAATTATGAAAGCATCTTTCTCAACAATGAAATCACTTCTTTTGAAAATTTGTGCTTTTTTTGTAATTCTTCTGACACTCATTGCGTTAAGCCCGACACTTTTTAAGCTCACTCACCCAAGGGAAAATTTTCTCGATGCCCCGAAACGCTTGCTCGTTGTCTTTGCGCATACCGATGACGAGGTAACTAATTCGGGGCTCATCCGACATCTTGCCAATCAAGGATCTCAGATTACGCTCCTGACACTCACCGACGGCTCTGCAAACCCACAATCAAACCTGAATGCATGTGCAGCGGGAGAAAGCATAACTGACTGTCGCATTCGAGAACTGAAAAACTCTGCGAATCTATTGGGTGCAAAACGAGTTGAAACACCGCTGCTTCCCGACTCGGCCCTAATGCATCATCTCCCGCAAGCAGCGGAGCATGTCAAAAAAGAGATTGAGTATAGCGAACCCGATGCAATTCTAACGATGGAGCCTTCCGGCCTCAATGGTTTAGAAGATCACAGGGCTGCATTTCTTTCTGTGGCCGCTGCGTTAAAAGATTCGCATCACAAACCCCGTCTGCTACTCTCAACCCTTCCGTGGCCCATTTCAGCATTTCTTCCAAGTCGAATTCCGGAGAAATTTCAGAAGAACATTCGTGTTTTTTCTACTCGTGGTGAATTAAAAAAGATAAAAGTTGCAGATGCACTGCTGCACAGAAGCCAAGCCTCAACGATCCAGGGCCTCACTCTTGGTCTCGGACCAGAATTTTTGTTTGGCTGGATTGATTTTGAAACCTACTCTATCCACGACACAGCGGATTTAAGAGATATCATTTCAAAATAAACGCTTCCGTTATTTGCAACTCAATGGCTTAGACTGCTTTCGTGCACCACCCACTGAAACAGTCTCCTCAGCATTGGCATCGTATTCTGGAAGCGGAAGCACCGATGTTCCGCCAGATGTTTCCTTGCCGTTCACTGTGCTCACAACGCCAACTGGCATATTTCCAATCAATGCAACTGTTCCAGAATCACCCGGCTGCAGGAGAAATGTTTCGCCGTTGATAAGATTTTTCTTGTACTTAAATAGAATGGTTTTGTCGTTAAAGAACATCTGGTCTGCCCATGAACTTCCAAGGCCGGCCGACAGGAGGTTAAGACCAGCGACTGAATAATAAGTTGGCCCAGAGTTTCCGAGTGTCTTGATCGATTCTTGAGGTGCTAAGAGTGGTGTCTTTCTGAGAAGGTTCGTTCCAAACGAAGCTTGCCCTGCGAGGCCAATCGCCTTCTGTATGTTTTTCTGTGAATAAAGCAACCACTGTAAATTGTGACTTGTGGCTGTCATTGGTCGATTGACTTCTCTGAGGAGAAAGGCAGGATAAGTTTCACCAGGCTCTTTGAGCTGCTCATACTCGGTTAAACTAACCGAAAAAAAGTCGCGAAATTCCTGGTTACACAACCCGCTGCTCTCTCCATCATTACACAATCGAACTTGGTCAATAATGCTAGCCATTCCCTCGTAACCGCGCCATTTTGTAATGAGTGAAACTTTCGAACGCCAATGCGTCAACCAGTAAATTAACCCAACTTTATCAACCGAGGGATCAAGCATATTCAGTAAATCCGCTTTCTGGAACTGATCTGTTTCAATTTTTTCAATCTCAGCGCGCATGCGACCCAGAACATCAGCGACGTCGGGCCGCCCCTGAACAGACGGACTGATAGTTCCTTCAATACGCGCCAAATCCAAAACCGTGCTGCACACAACTCCCAAACTGGGATCCATCAACTGAAGAGCCCCCGTGTCTGTTTTACAAACAGGTGCGCCGCGTTCCACAATGCCCATCTCCGGACGGTCAGATGCGTTTAAGTACAGCTGCAACATGTCGGGCTTCAACCGGGAGAACAATTCTTTTCCAACTTTAAATCTTTCGAGTTCGTCGAGCTGGATAGGCAACCGAATATATTTTTTAGAGGATTTATCAAACAAACTAAGCTCTGCAGACCCCGCCTTCTGCCACCTCAAGCAATGCTCGGCGGTCCAGAACGCAATACGATTCGGGTTCACTGTTCCACCGCTCGGTGTTGGGATGTAATCCATGTGAACGGTGCACCTTTGCCTCGTAGAAGTCTCCGGTTTTTCCGGATGTTCGAGAAGGTCAAGAACTCCGCCCCAACCAAGGGGAATTTCACCACTCTCTATGGATTGTGAGAGGATTGTGCCCGGAACTTGTACTGCTTTCACGCTTGAGCACTGCTGGTTGGGCGCGTTTTGAGCGCTGCAAGCAGCCATCACCAAACCCAACAATGAAAGACAGATAAACTCCCGCATAAGGGCAGTATCGCAACTAGTCTGTACAATCTTAAGAAATTTGCACAAACTCTGTTTTCATTTTAATTATTCTAAGCCTTACAGATATTTACTGAGCGGACTGATGAACATCACGCACAGCCCGACCCGACGGGTCGGCCATCTGCGAGAAGGCCTTATCCCATTTAATGGCCGTTGGAGTACTGCAGGCGACACTCGGCCCATCGGGAATCAGCTGAATGGCTGCAGGATTTTTAAAATGCCCCTCAAAAATCGACCGATACCACATCCCTTCTTTTGTTTGTGGCGTTTTCTCGGGAAAGCGATGGCGCGCATTCTTCAGCATGGTATCGCTGATTTCTTTTTCCGCGTGTGCTTTCAAGGAATCAATCCAACTGTAGCCAACCCCATCCGAGAATTGTTCTTTCTGACGCCAGAGAATTTCTTCAGGCACAAGACCTTTAAAGGCATC
>CAIZJW010000227.1 GCA_903933385.1 uncultured Silvanigrella sp.
AATGATGACTGTTTCTACCGAAGAAGGAAGCGCGTCGAGTGCGTTCCTAAAAGTATCGGGCCTCTCGATGAACTGTTCCTGAATACTTGGCTGAAGAAGATCGAACGTGACTGTGCTTTGAGGCCTAAAGAGACTCGCCGACAGGGTCGTTTTCCCCGTTGAGCGAGGCCCGAACAGAAAAAAATCTAGTGATATCGGTAATTTCAACATCCTCGTCAGCATACCTGCAAAACCCCTGACATTTTGTAAGTATACTGACAGAGGTTGACATGGCTGTCCAGGGCAGCTCAAACCTTCAAAAGCTCCAATGAGCCAAAAAGGAAAGAGTGCATCCGGCTGACTCTCGACGGCAAGCCCCATTTCTGGAGAACAACAGCCTCAGTGTCGCGCAGCGCGACCCTCCGGTTGGGTTTCTCAGCCACCTGAATTGAACCCTCCACAAACCTAATGTGCGACGCAGGACAGAGTTCGTAACCAACAAATCGCAGCTCATTAAAACGCAAGGTGCAGGAATGTGTTGCGGTACTGCCAGCAAGAATATGAAAAACCCACGCCGAGATGTGACGTTTCCGAATGCAACACAATCGGTCACAAGCTAACGCCATTCCGAGCGATAAGTTTCTCCGAGACAACGGGGGAAAATCGCTATGGACAAAAAGGAAAAATCCAAGGGTGCAATAGTTGTGGTTGTTGCGCGGCATACCAGGTCGCCAAAAACACGCGAACTCACTGAGAGTTGGAGTGATGAGAACTGGCAGATTCTTTGCGAAAAACTAGGGAAAGAAAAGATTGGAGAAAGCCACTTGCCTCATGAACCGCTCTTTATACTCCCCGACTTTGAACCCATGCAAAGTGACACGAAAGAAGCAATACACAGAACCATCAGAATGCTCTTCAAAGTCAGAAATCAGCACGCAGCTGGTAGGCCCATTGCGCATTAAGTCCTTTCGAAAAATCAGCCCCCGTCAGAGATTCACCAGAACTCACCCTTGGTCACCCACGCTGAACGCAAATTGGGGTCAAATTGAACGCAAATATGGTTTCTGAATCGAGCGCTTCCTGACTCTATCACTCTGACTAGTGTTGCCGACTTGGCAAGCAATCGCGGTGATTTACTCCATGAGGACTTGATGGTACGTTTTCGTGATGCGTGACTTTTGATGGGGCGAAAAATGCCGGAGATTTGTCGATTTTTGGGAATAATCATTGTGATTTACTATAGCGATCACAATCCGCCGCATTTTCATGTGAAATACAACGAACACCGAGCATCGATTGACATCAAGGAGCTGCGCATCTTGGAAGGCAGTCTCCCGCAAAGGGTTCTGGCGCTTGTTTTGGAATGGGCTTTTTTGCATCGTGCTGACCTGTTGGCAGATTGGGTTCTGGCTCGTGAAGGTAAACCGCTGAACAAGATCGAGCCGCTGACTTAGGAGTTCGTTCATGAAGTATCTGACTCAGGCAACTCATGTTGAGCGTTACACCGTTCGAGTCACATTCAACTCGGGCGAAACGGCTGACGTGAATCTTGAACCCTACCTTGTGGGTGAGATATTTGAACCATTGAAGGCTCTTGATGTGTTTGCACAAGTGAGTTTCAATCCCGACATTGACACAATTTGTTGGCCTAATGGTGCCGATTTTTCGCCAGAGTTTTTATATAAAATCGCTTTTTCAAGTCACCACGTCGCATAATTCTAGCATCTTCCTCCCTGCACTGCGGTAGAAATTTGATGAGGCTCTCGTTGCGTGAGGCAGGCTCGACAGTGTGTCGACTCTTCTTCCTGATACCAATCTTTTTTTACTCATACGTTTGGAAAGAGGCAGTGCTGTCATCAGTGATTGATGGAACGCAGTCTTCTCTTTCTGATTGCTGTTGTCTGAATTGAATGAAGAACCGGGCGTTCCGCTTGATGATGTTCGAGAAGTGAGTAACAAAGTTGCGGCTCTCAATCATGGTTTGAAACTGCTTCAGGATTGTTTGCCGCTGTCCCTGCGACTCATTAGAAACATTCATGGAGTGTTGCTTTCAAAGGGCCGCGGGAGCAAACATTCGCCCGGTGAATTCAGGCGGAGCCAAAACTGGTGAGGCTTTTGAATTTAAATTTGATGAGTGAGTTCTAATCTCACTCATCATCTGTACTTTGTCTCAGCTGAGCAAGAACACTGACATCATCAAGAGTTGTTGTGTCTCCCAGGCTCTCATGTCCAGTGGCAACATCGCGCAGGAGTCTGCGCATAATT
>CAIZJW010000228.1 GCA_903933385.1 uncultured Silvanigrella sp.
CTGTTTCAGCGGGTCGACGTTTCCGTTTTTTGCGGACAACATTTGAGCTCGGTGAAGTCAGACGCAATCCAATTGTTTGGCTCATTCTTAATATTCTGCTGCCCTTTGATGCTCTTTCCTTTGCTGTGACATTGTTGGCACACAGGCTCATCGACGGACGATTTGAGCAGTGGTGGAGTGATGTCGTGGCATTCGACTTTCACGCAGCGCTCGCTCGAGTGAAGCTAGAGAACCCCGAATTCGTTTGGCCAAAGCCAGCCGAACAACTTATTTGCGCGGTGCAACTTGCTCATCCATTTTTACGAGTTTCACAACGCGTAGGGAACAACCTATCCCTGGATGCCTCCCAGCGTTGTTTGCTTCTGACGGGTAGCAACATGGCGGGCAAGAGCACCCTCCTTCGTGCTTTGGGCATGAATTCATTGTTGGCTCAAATTGGAACAGTGGTTTGCGCCGAGGAGTTTTCGATTCCGAGAGTCGAAATTCTTTGCGCCATTCAGGTGTCCGATTCTCTCGAGACAGGTGCGAGCTATTTCTATGCTGAAGTCAGACGATTGGTATCGGTGCTCGACCGTTTGAAAATGCCATCAGAGGGCCCGGGGCAGCGACTTTTCCTCATCGATGAAATTTTTAGGGGAACAAACAACAGAGAACGTTTTTTGGGTTCGTGGCAGGTGATTTCAGCTCTGCTTTCCACTGGCGCCTTCGGGCTCTTAACAACTCATGACCTCGCGCTCACTTCTCTTGAACAGCAAGTGAGTGGAGTGCGGAATTATCATCTTCGGGAAACGGTTGGCGAGCATGGAAAGCTGGAATTTGATTATCTTCTCCGCCCCGGGCCCTGTCCGACGACAAATGCTCTGGTTATTATGAAACAAGCTGGGCTACCCGTAGAGCTGAATTTCAATCCTGTGGTTTGAAAGTGAGGTGGAAGATATGATTCAAGCAGTTGTGTTTCTTGCTGGGCCCTCACGCAGCCGAGCAGAAGAGATGGCGCATGATTGGGGTCATTGGAGTCCCTTAGGTGTAAGCATCGACACTCCCAGGCCCATTAATGTTTATATCGCAGATGCCGGACTCGAATCGTTTCTACCTTGGTACGATTCGTTGGGAAAAGAAAAAAAAGATTCAATCAAAAATGTTGTTTGGTGCGGCGATGGCGATTCACTTGGTAAACATGGCAAAGAACTGAGGGCCAGCACAGCCGCTCGTTTTGAAGGGCGATGGCGAGAGCACGAGTACAGCGGTGAGAAAGATTTTTCCGACTGCGCAGCGGTGACCTCACTCATTGAATACGACCTTCGCCATGCCGATGATGTTTTGAAACATGCGTGGATTCAGGTTCATGGAGCGCTTGGTGGGCGTTTCGATCACGAACTAGTCAATGTTTTAGAGTTTGCTGCGTCACTCACTCGGATGGAAAGAACTGCAGCCTTTCAACTCGGGCCTGATGTTGCTCTTTCGACGATGCCTATTCGTGGCTCGATGAACATTGGCGATTGCTTTTCTATTGCTCCTTTGCAAATTACGGGGGCCACGCATGTAAAAATTTCTGGCGCTCGTTATGGCGGTGAAGTTCAGCTACGTCAGCCCTCCCACGGACTCAGCAATAGTGCGACTGAGAAGAATGTGGACATTGTTCCTCTCTCTTGCGCATCGCCGATTATTGTAATGCGCGTTTTTTAAATTGGGTTTGACAAAGGAGTGCGCAATGTCAGCGAACGAGTCTCTTAATTTGGCTTCGCAACTGCAGCATGTGGGCGCACAACACCGACTCGGACGAGGGTTGGTTGGTGCTCTGGAGCAATCTGTCACTTTTGCAACTTCGCACGTAGATGATCTTCCCGTTTATGCCAGGCTATCAAATACAAGCAATCATGCCGAGGTTTGTGCTCTGGTTGCAGCTCTGCATCATGCCGAGACAGGTTTGGTTTTTTCCTCAGGCATGGCTGCTATCCATGCTGTTTTATGCTCATTATTGAAACCAGGCGATCATATTTTGGTGCAGGAAAATTGCTATGGTTCGACCCAAGGACTCTGCCAGAAGATCCTCTCTCGCTGGGGCATCGAATCAAGTTTTGCGCCATTAGATGAATGGGAGAATGCACTCAAGAAAAACACCCGGGTTCTTTTTTTTGAGAGTATATCCAATCCTTATTGTTTGCCGCAAAAATTGTCGCAGGCACTTGCAGCGCGTGAAAAATCGGGAGCTCTCCTCGTGTGTGACAACACCTTTGCAAGCCCGGTCAATTGCACCCCGCTCTTGCATGGTGTCGATGTTGTCATAGAAAGTGCAACCAAATACCTGAACGGCCACTCCGACCTTGTGTGTGGAGCTGTCGCTTGCGAGCAGTCGATTGCGGAAAAAATTGCTGCGAATGCGATGTATATTGGAGGTTTTTTGTCGACTTCCGGATGTATGCAGCTCCTCAAAGGACTTCGCACACTCAAGGTGCGCATGAATGCCCACAACGAAAATGGGCGCCGTTTCGCTGCCGAGGCATCAAATATGCATGGTGTTGCCAAGGTCTATCATGGTTCATTGTTGGGTGAATCTAATTCTTGGATTAAAGATTTTTCCGGAATGATGGCAATCCGTTTCGAAAACTACGTCGATGTCCCCAAGCTTCTCGGAAACCTTAAATTAGTTTCCGATGTACCGAGCTTGGGTGGTACTGAAACAACAGCTTGCATGCCCTGGTGGACGACCAACCGTTGGATGACAGAGGCGGAAAAGCGAGCTTTGGGAATCGACGAGCAATTAGTGCGGTTCAGCATTGGCCTGGAAGATGTGAACGACCTTCTTGCTGATCTGCGTTGTGCGCTGCAGGTCTATACACTTTCTTGAAGAAAATGTAGTGAGTTTCTTTTAGTTCGGGCGCCTGAGCACTCGCATGGGTGCCTGGCGCAAAATGAGAATTGCAGAAATGGCACCAACGGTTGTCGATAGAATCATAACAACCATTCCCACAGAAAAACTAGGCATGAGCGAAGAATTGAGTTGGTCGTCAACAGTCAAAAGGGAATGCTCTACCACAGCGCTCAATCCCCAGCTTGCACCAAGACCAATAATGCATCCAAATCCTGCAAGAACCAAAAATTCTGTGAGACAGGAGCTCATGACTAATGTGTTATTTGCTCCGAGGCATCGGTACAAAGAAAAATTCTTTGCTCGAGATGTGAATGATGTCCATGCTGCCAGACAAACATTTAAAAGGGCACCTGCAAACAACATAAAACTCAGAGTTCTTACTATCTCAAGTGCCGCGTTGACAAGACGTGCGGCAAGTTCACTGAACTCATTTGCGTCGATGCTTGTTAGGCCCGGATGTTTTTGAAAAAGCTGCCCCATGGCGACATTGCGAGCTTGCGTGTCCCGGATCGTTGCCGCAACGAGGGCGGAGTAGGGTGCTTCGTTTAGAACGCTTGGATGAAGCACAAAAAGAAAATTGGGACGAAAGCTTTGCCAGCGCACCTTTCTCAAGTTCGTGATTTTAACCTTCACTAAAACTCCTTGAACATTGAAAGTGATTAAATCACCCAGCTGCAGATTCAAGAGGCTTGCGATTCCTGCCTCAACTGAAACTTCGTCCAAGTTTTTCTTTGCAGATTCTTTGCTCCAAAAAGAGCCTTCAACAATCTGTTCATCTGGCCCAGGTTCCAAACGAGTTGTGAGATTTTGCTCTCGATTCATGAGGCGAAGAGCTCTTTGCGGTTCGTCAACTTTAGAAGTTATTCCTGCGAGCCATTCATCGGGATTTTTTCCGTTGACCTCTTCAATGCGCGCTCGCGTGAGCTTTTCACTCCAAAGCCCCTCGGCTTGGCCAGTTGTTAAGATCTCTCTGACACTTTTCACGCTTTCAGGCGGGGAATCTAAAACAAAGATATTGGGGCGTGTGCCGTTCGCAAATCCGCCTGTGAGTTGGTTGATGATGTTGCTTCGCAGATCCCAAAGGAAAACAACGAGACAGACAGAAAGTGTAAAGAGCATCAAGCTCAGTGCGCTCTGTGTGGGACGCGATGCTATTTCACTTGTTGCAATGCGAATAAAAAGAGGAATCTTGAATCGCGAGCTGAGTCCGAAACGTGCAAGGGAGCGCACGGTCATGCGAACCAAAAGGTAAATAAGAGTGAGGAAAAGAACCAGAAATAAATTTAAGAGTGTTTCTTGGGAAATGAGAAAGGAAAGCAGAAAGGCCGCAAAGAGCCAAACGAGATCAGGAAAGTTTTCAAGATTAGCAATGGCCTTCGATGCGAGTGTTTTAATGTTTGTTAGCAAGCCGGGAGGTTCAATTTTGTTGTTGTCGCGCCCGATATTTTTGCGCCTGAGGAAAAGCATTGCTCCCGGGAGGACCAATGCCGCAGTGAGTATAAGCACTCCGACAGCGAATCGTAGGCTGAGCGATAGGAGTTCTGATTGAGCGAAGTCGAGGGAGAGTCCGGGGGTCCAAAGCATGAGCCTTGGCACAAGGAATTTCTCAAACGCGATATAACCAGCCCATGCACCGAGAGCTAACGAAACGATCGCCACAACTAAAACATTTCCCACATAAAGTGCGGCTGTTTGCGTTCGGGGTGCTCCTAGCATTGTGAAAATCTGAGCGTCGCCATGTTTGCGGCTCAAGTAAGAATGAATGCCTTGAGCACAGCCGAGTCCAAGTAGAATTAGGATTGAGAACCCGACTGCATCATAGAAAAGAAACAAACTGCGAGCTGGCTTGAATGCACTGGCAAGCGCATCTTCCTTGCTTCTCAAATTTGGTTTTGAGTTGCCAAGATTTTCAATCTCTTTGCTGAGCCACTTTTTGCCTGACTCGGCGCTCACACCAGATGCAAATTGAAGAATAAACTTATCGCGCAGTCGCGACTGATTTGAAACATAGCGTTGCTTCACAGCGATATCACGGGCCATGTAAATGCGAGCACCTACCGCGAAACTGGCAAAGTCTCGCATTTGGTCGTTTTCAACCAATCCGACAACGGGATAAGTCTTTTTTCCGATGCGGACAGCTTTTCGCTCGGTCCAAAGTTTCTGCAGACTCTTTTCGTTCAGTTCATCTCCTGGGCTCACCTTTTGAACCTGCAAGCCAAGATTCGAAGCGAGAGTTTTCTCGATCCAAATGCCACCACTTCTCAGTTGTTCATAAGAAGAGGATGGAGTCAGTTTTACGCCCGGAACAAGTGGCCACGAATCGTCTATAGAGACTGCTTCCACGAGGCGCGGGCGTTGGCCTGGAGTTGGGTTCATCATGGTGATGAAATTTGTAATACGCGTTTTTCTTGCAATATAGGCGGAACTCTGAAGTTTTTCGATGAGAGTTTCGGGGATGAGCCGAACGTCGTAGATCTCGGCATCTCCACCGAGAACTACGTCTGCCTGTTTTCTGGTTTGATGCGCGAGCCTGGCATCGGTGAGGATAATCGAAGTGAGCGCAGATGTAGCCAGAAAGAGTGAAATGGCAGAGAGGGAAAGACGCGTCCATGAGGCGCGCAGTTCGCGTTGTAACGATGGCCAGAACCATTGGCTCATGACATATTCCCACTTGAAAGTTGAAGTCGCGAAAGCTGGCCTCGTTCGAGTTCAATGCGGCCACTCAGTTGATGGGCCAGAGCATAGTCGTGAGTCACAAAAAACAGTGTGGCTCCGAGTTCCAGAGCCAGGCTGCTGATCAGGCGGAAAACCTGATCGGCGCTTTGTGGGTCGAGATTACCGGTTGGCTCGTCGCACAGCAGCAATTTTGGCTTATTGACGATGGCGCGTGCAATTGCCACTCGCTGTTGTTCTCCGCCTGAAAGTTGATCGGGGCGGTGGTTGAGACGAGTACTTAAGCCAACCCAATCGAGCGCATCTTGCGCCACGCTGCGCGCTTTTGGGTGTGCTGCAATTTCTGCAGCGACTTGGACATTTTCAAGAGCAGTGAGATGCTTTAAAAGCTGAAAGGTCTGATAAACAAAGCCGACCTCTCTGGCTCTATAACGCGACAATTCAGCTTCTCCAGCTGTTGAAACTGGAAAGCCATTGAAGCGAATGAAGCCTGAGCTTGGTCTCTCTAGGCCTGCAAGCATTGAAAGCAACGTAGTTTTACCGCTGCCAGATCTTCCGACAACACCCAATTGGCTACCCAGTGGTATGTTGGCATTAATGGAGTCGAGGATTCGCAGGCGCACACCTTCGGGAGAGGGGAATTCTTTTGTTACGTTTTCGATTTCAATCATTTGCAGACACCTTTACGTGCAAAAGACAGGCCTTGTTCGCTTTGGCGAGTCTGGGTGGTGTTTCTTGTCTACTTTCGCTCAATGCTTGCACGAATATGTTGCTCCAGCGTGCCATGCAAAAGGCTCCCGGTGCTGCAACCCAAACGACCACTTCGGTTGAAAATCCTCGCGTGGTTGCATTCTTGGGTGACAGCCTCACGGCAGGCCCTGGTCTTAGTATGAAAGAAACGTTCCCTGCGGTCATCCAACAGAAAATTGGCGGACGACAGCTTCCTTGGATTGTACAGAATTCTGGAGTCAGTGGCGACACCACGACACTTGCTTTGTCTAGGCTCAATTGGGCACTCAAGTCGAAACCTAAAGTTCTTGTCGTGGCCCTTGGTTCAAATGATGGTTTACGTGGGCTTGCAATTGATGAGATGGAGCGGAATTTGCGTTCCATCGTAACACGTGCGCAAGGGCAAATGATTAAAGTAGTCCTTGTTGGACAACAATTGCCATTCAATTTTCCCGACGATTACCGAACTCGCTTTGCTGCAGTATTCCCCCGAGTGGCTCGCGAGCATCGCATACCGCTCATTCCGTTCATGCTAGAGGGTGTTGCGCTCGATGAGCGGTTTGTTCTCGAAGACGGAATTCATCCCAACGCCGAAGGTGCGCGCAAAATTGCAGAAAATATCTGGCCTGTTCTTTCTACAGTTCTGAAACAGAGCATTAAAAATCCTTCCATGGTGCGGTGAGGAAATATTTATGTCTGCAATATTCTCTCAGGGTAAAAAAGTACTTTTGATTTGCGTTTTCTTTTTAATCGCAGGATGCCAACCCCAAACAAAACGAGACCGTGCTGGAGTTGGTCCTGAGGTGGTCGCCACTTCAGGAGATGGCAACGGAGCAACCGAGTCAGGCGGCGACTCAGCTCCGGACGCTTCGGGGAGCTCAGGCCCCATTGATTCTGAAAAGTGGGAGAGTTCACTGAAGTCTCTTTGTGAACAAGGCAAACCTTCGGCGTGCAGTCAACTTGCCTATGACGCCGAGCGCGCACAACGCAGTGATGAGGCTATTGGTTACTTCACTCGGGCCTGTTTGATGGATGTCGTATTAACCAGCTGTGCTACACCGGCCGCTGTTGCAAAAGGATTGGCTCGCTCATGCTCGGAGTTGAGCCGTCTTTATGTGCAAAAGGGACGCGCAGAAGATGCTGGGCTTTACAAAAGGTGCGCATGTGAGCGCGGCTTCAAACCAGCTTGCGGTTAAAAGTTACTCTGCCTCAGGAGGGGCTTCTGTTGCTCCGCTTGTGCCTTGGCCGTCGACAACGGCGGTTGGAGGTGCAGATGAGTCGAAAGATGTGTCAACTGCGGCTGTGAATGCCTCGCCACGGTAGGTGATCATGGTCCCTTGAAGAAGCTTTTCGATGCGAGTTGTGCGCGCTTCTTCTCCTCCAAGGAGCATGATTTTTGTTTTTTGGCCGTTTTCGCTGCCTACTTTGTTTGCGCGCAGGCCCCCATAAAGATGCAAAGTAGATCCAAGAATTGCTCCAGGATTCGAGGTGCAGGTTACGTCTCCGCCGATTCTCAGCTCAGAAAGCTGCACTGAATTTTCTACGGTCAACGCTCCCAAGATGCCAACCTGACTCACCTGAATGTAGGTGGTTTGGCAATTATGCCAAAAACGCAGAGTTCCAATCATATTTGTTTGGATGCCGCCTTTGGCTAGAACGTCTCCAAAAACCTCAATTTCAGAAGCTTGCCAATGTCCTTCAACCTCGAGTTTTCCAAACACTCGCCACTTCATATTGCCAATAAGGTCGCTCAGGACATGCACATCTGATTGAAACTCACACACGGAAAACTCAGGAGCATGTGCCTTCTCCACGACGTAAACGGGTTCGAACTTCGCCGTGTCGCCTTCGATTTTGACCTGACCAGAATTGCGGGCAACAACTGTTCCGTCGGGTTGCAACTCAAGTTCGGGTGGAAGATTCATAGTGATAGGTTCTGGGGTTGGTTCCTCTTTGGCAGGAATAGGTCCTCCGAGAAGATTCACACCGGGGCGTGGCGGCGAGGGGGCAACAATGCGCATCAAAACCTCGCCCTTAACCGCGTGATCGCTGGGGCGGCGTAATGATTCAACCCATTCCCAACGGCCAGGCTGAGCGCCTGAGGGAGGTTCTCCTTGGCAGATTTCAAAATCTGGGGAATTGTGCACACCAGCGCGAGCTGCTTCGCGTATTATATTAACAGTATTCTTGTGAGGCTGTGCTTTAATTTTAAGTTGAGCAAGAGCTTCGGAGAGTTCGGAATGTTTGACGTTAGCAAGTGCTGAGGAAACTTTTGTACCCTTGCGAACAACAAGACTGAGTTTGTCGTCCGTCAACGAAAGTACGCTGAGCAACGCGTTGCTGGCAGCCGACATTGCGTAAAGACCTCTTCAGTTCAGCGGAAGCAGTTTCCAAAGGGAGTCTTGATTCATTCTACACAGTGTAAAGATGCCATGTTTTTTCTCAATTTTCCAACCAGTCGCCTGACAAAGATCCGATACATGTGAGGGCAGAAGAAGCACCACAGATTCTCCATAAGGAGATGGGTGTGTCACAGAACGCTCAACAGTCACCATGTTTTTTTTATGTTCCGGTGCAGCAATGGTGATGAATGATTCTAGTGGTGGAAGGTATACCAGGGCTTGTGCAGTTGAAGCTGCGGAAAGCACTTTGTGGAGTTGATCCCACAAACACGACGCCCGGATTTCGCACCCTGTCGAAAGAACAAATAAAGCACTCACGGCGAGAATACTACTCCTGCGCTCTAACGTCGGTTCACCTGTTCTCTTGAGTACTGATGCAATTAAAGCCCAGAGAATCGCCGAAAAAATGATGAATTTTTTCTGGTCTAGGATGGCCTCTTCGACAGCAGAAAGCCATGCTTGCAACTCGGGCAACATCGATGTGGAGGGAGAGAGAAAAACAACGATTCCTAATAACGCGAGGCAACTCAAAGCCAAAACGAAAAAAAAGAAGAAATAGGGAGAAGCTTTCTTCAGTGCTACTGAGTTGAGCCAGGCAGGACTTTGCAGATCAAGTGGTTTCATTTTTGAAAAGTGAGGACAACAGAAAAAGTAAAGACATCCTTGCAAATATATATCTTCGAAAAGCGGGTTTCTCTGCTTCAAGGCAAGTATGATTCCTGAACTGAAAACGCAACTCAAGATCATTGCTTCTGCTGCGCTGGTTGCTCTTTGGCCTCTACAAAACATCAGTAATCGCCGCGCCGAAAAGAGCGAGAGTGTGAGAGCTATTGCTTTCCAAAGATACGAACTTCCCGACCAGCCCCAATCACTGTGACGCACATCGATTTCGGAAAGCCAACGGAGTGTTAAATTGTGCATTAAAGACTGATAGGAGCCAGAAAATAGGTAGAGGCTAGAGAAAGTAAGGAGTGCACAGATGCTTGGCCAAATGAGTCGGGGTTGAAGCCAACTTTTGCGCCTGCAAAAAAGCACAAAATATAACAAAGCCCCAATGGCAATAGCCCAGGTCCACGTTCCTGAGCCGGATAAGGCGAGTGTAAATCCGAATGTCGCAAGCAAGAGGCGTGAGGAAAGGATGTCTTTGTCTAACTGAGAAGAAGGCGAGGGAAGAGAACGCAATAGAAGAAGTGCTGCCAGGATGAGCAATTGCTCCAGAGCACCGACGCGAACAAAAAAAAGCAGCGCAATTATGGCGAGATTTGCTTTTGTGATTGATGTGTTTCGAAACTTTCGCTGCGTCTTATCCTGTTGTTCGGCACTTTGAGAGACAAACTCGTACACAGGCCGCATCATCGGAAGAGCCATGAAAAGTGTCATAAGACGTATGCTCAGTTGCTCGACATCTATACCCGGCAAAAGAGAATTCAAACCAGAGTGCTGCAGCTGCTTGCTCAAAGTAGCAAGAGTCATCAAAATCCATGGAGGATAAAAGTGAGGCATCGAGAGTTCTATGTTTTCCGCACCAACCCATTTGGTTGTGAGGGCGAGCGACATTGACGTCTCGCCGACAATCCTTTTCAATGTTCCAAGAAGAAATATTTCGTTCCAAGTGACGGGAGCGCGGCCGAGAATGAAGAAAACGAGCGATGAAATAAAAGCAAAGCAGATGAGCCGAGCCCATGGGCTTTGTTTATCTATGACGTGCTTTTCTGTTTTTAACATTGTCGGCCGCTCACCGTTCAAAGGGCTCCTGCTCGGGATATTTACTCTACTCAATGTCATCGATCTTACAGTAAGCAGAGCGGCAATTGCGAGCCAGTCTGGTGAAAAAATTGATTCGCACGCAAAGTATCGAGGCGTGGCCCTGGGTGAGCCACAATTGCGTCTGCTCAATTGGAAAGAAGTTGCGCGTGGCTCACGCGGCCCAGTGCTAGAATCTTTGTTTGATATGAAACACCTGTCGAAGTTTGCAAGACCAGCGCACATGAGTGCGCAAAATGCTGCGTATGATCTTGGAGGCTATCTCTATAATTCTGAGTCGAGCATTGGCATCGATCCAACTTTTGTACGCTTAAAGAATCGTTCTGACCTTCAACTTCTCTCAGAAATGCCCATGCGAGCATATTTTGGATTATTGCATGCGCACACATTCGCCTCTGATGGAATGGGGACAGCGCGCTCTGCTTTTCGAACCGCGAGGGATATTGCCAAACTCGATTTTTTTGCCGTCACTGATCATTCGGAATATTGGCTGAACGGTAAAGACCCCGTTTGGCGAGAGCAAGGACAAACAGCTTTTGAAGAGTCGCGGCCTGAATTTATTGGCTTAACTGGTTTTGAGTATAGTAACACTCTGCAGGGCCATGTTGTGGTTTTGAACTCCTCAAATTGGATTAATGCTATACAGGCACCCACTTGGACAGGTTTCCTCAACTGGCTCGCATTGCCAGAGCAGCGTCAGACGTTGGCGATTTTTGCGCACCCCGGATTCCATCGCTACCGTAATTGGTTTGATCTGAATCATTTTGGTTTCGATAAACGTCTCAAAGAACACTTCGTGGGTGTTGAATTCATTCATAAGAACGTGTGGCGACGCTCTATGGATGGTTATTCTGGAAATAAATCATTTCTCGATGAGGCGCTTTTGCAAGGTTGGCATCTTGGCCCTGTGGCCTCGCAAGATAACCACAGTGAGTTTTGGGGAATTGCAGATAGCAATCGAATCGCACTGTTAATGGAGAATCTTTCGCGGGATAATATCCTCGATGCTCTCAAAAAAAGGCGATATTATTCAACCCAAAGTCCGCAGCTTCAACTCGCAGTCGGACTCTATTCAAGCAAAGGCGTTTTTTTGGGAACGCTCGGGCAAACAATACCCGCAGAGCAGCTTCAAGATGGAGGAGGTACCCTACGGGTTCGTATCCTAGAGCCGAATCCGCAATTTCAGATATGCCGATTCGATGTTCTTCTCGATGGCGATAGAGCACGGCACCTCACTTTTTTAAATACTTCGTCGCGAAGCTATTTTCTGGAGAACATTAAAAATCACTCGAAGGGGGACGCCAATTGTTCACCCGAGAAAAAATCAAAACCCTGGTGGGAGCGTTTGTTAAACAACGGGATCGTCACCGGACGTGCTTTTGAATGGATCTTTGATGAACAACCACTGAGTTCACCCGAAGTCTTGGAAATTTCAGTCCCTATAGAAGCAGTTCACTGTGGGAAAATTGGTCGGAGCCAAAAACGCCGTTGGAATTTGGTTGTTCGTATTTTGCAAGGGGTTGGCGGTGAAAAGCTCACCCTCACTTCCCCCATTACCGTCGGTTGTTCCGGGTCATCGGACGAGACATAAAAAGCTGAACTGCAAATGCGATAAGGCCAAGAAGAACAAGTGGCTTTTCTCCCCATTCTGCAAAAAGCGTTTTATTTTCAAAGACTGGCAGTTTGGTGCTTGAAAAGCCTCGGCTCATAAGGTTCAGCGGCTTTGCGGCCAGCTCTCCGCTTGGAGTAAATGCCGCACTTGGTCCCGTGTTTGCGGAGAGAATGAAGCTTCGACCATTTTCAATAGCACGAAATCTGCCGAGCTGAACGAATTGATATGCTGCTGTGCTTTTCCACATCCACAAGAAATTAGCCTGGTTGATGTAGATTGTTGCATTTCCGCGCGTTGATTGAGCGCGGGTGAGCTCCGATGAAATCGCATCGAAACAGATGAGCGGTGCGACAGCATCGAGTGGGCTGTAAGCAAGAGCATCGACTGCTGTTCCGCGACCGAGTTTGGAAACATTGTTGACGTTGTCGCGAACGAGATCACCAAGCCAAGGAAACGTGTCTTCCAACGGGACAGCTTCGCCAAAAGGCATTGGGACCCACTTTTTGAAACTCTGGCTCCGTGAACCGTCAGGACGAAGTAAAAATGAAATGGAGTAAAGTGTCGCTTTGCGTGGGCCCATGGATTCGAGTTCTGCTTTGTCAAACTCAGAGGCTTGGACAAGCAGTGGCGTGTTCCATTCTTTGATTTTTTTACGCACTTTCTCCTGCTCTGTTTCAGACCAAGCAAAATCGTAAGGGGCCGTGCTTTCCGGCCAAACAATTAAATCGAGCTTGCCATTGTCTTTCTGGCTTGCCACGAGTTCTTCGGTGATGGACATCAGTGAGGGAACCGATTGCATCACAGCTTCTTTTGCGTACTCCGGGTTGCGGGGGAGGCCTGGAAAACGAAAGTTGGGCTGCACGAATCCGACGTGAGTTGTGCGCGACGTTTGCTGGAGGGCGCGAATTTGACCGAGGCGTCGATGTCCAAGAGCAAATACAACCAGCCAGGATGTTAAAGTTGAAATAACGACGACCCCCAGCCTGCCAGGGTTGCGGCTTGGGTCAGACAGAGCTTTTGCGAGTGTAAAGTTGCTTGCAAAAACAAGTGCCGACAAACCAGATGAGCCTATCCACGCTGACCATTGCACAACGGGAAGTGAGCCGTGCATGAGATTGCCGTACGTCCAATGAAAAAAACGTGGAAGCACGATCTCCATTAGGGTTGTTGAAAAAACCAACACCCAAATAGGGAAGGGGTCTGTATTACGTTTTGAGCAACGCGATGCATTCCAGATGACAGGCAGGAAAAGCAGTGGGAAATAAAGCCCGGCAAGCAAACAATAAACACAAAAAAGCAGGTTTGAGATTGCGGGCGGAAGGTCTCCAAACAAAACTGCGGGGACCGTGACCCAGTGGAAGGCGACAGCTATCAGCACGGCGCCGTATATCCAAAACAGTAAAAAGGCCTCAAGACCGCGTGTAAATGGGGTCACCTGACGAAGCGTAGTTGAGTGCGCACGAGCAGGAGACTGATAAGTTGTTGGGAGTCTTTCAATGACTAGCAGCACAGGAATGAGTGCAAACGGAATAACCCATGCAAGCGGATTGTGAACAGTCAAGCCTCGAGGAAACCCAACTGACGTCAAAAGTCCGCTCAGTACTGCTGCGAATATAGGCCATAAGATTCGAAAACGAAACATGGAATCCCTTCACACTGAAGGTTTGAGAAAATTTCCTCTATATGTAACATGGTGTCATCGGAGGTCACAACATGGAACGGTGCAGTTCAGGACGCTTGTCATCGGTGGCAGCATGCACGCTCTTCGGAGCTGTGAGTCTTTTTCTTATGGCAGAGGCACAAGCCCAATCTAAGGTGAGTTCTGATTCTCCGACCGTGCAAGTGTCTCAAGGCGAGGATAAATCGCGGCCAACCGACAACTTGCAGGGACAAAAGCCGTTGGCCGATTTCACGCAGCTGCGCCACGATTTTGGTGAAATCGTCCGCGGTCAGAAAGTTTCTTTCGCATTTGAGTTTAAAAATGCTGGAACGGGCGTTTTACAGATTCGCTCGATCCATTCTTCATGTGGTTGTCTGAATACGAAAGTTGAACCCAAAGATTTTTTTGCACCGGGTGAAAAGGGTAAACTTTCGTTCGAATTCGATTCATCCCACTTTTCGGGCTCGGTACTTCGCACTGTGACTGTTGATACAAACCAGGTTCGAAATTCGGCGGTGACTCTCACTTTTTCAGCCCAGGTTCGCGAAGAAATTCGTTCAACGCCCTCTTTGCTTGGGGTGGGTGAGGTGCTTCCTGAATACAATAAATCTTGGCTCATCAATCTGCCAACGGCATTGCGCGCAACAGGCTCTGAAAAAGAGGTTCTTCCTGTTTCTGCGGAAAAGGCTGGGGTTCCGAGCTCCGCTCTGAAACAAATGGTCGACAGCGTTGAAGTCAAACCTATTTATGTGACGAGCAGTCACTCATCTATTCAAGCTGAAATCCTTGCACCGCAGAGTAAAGGCAAAGACTATCAGCTCAAAGTCTCCTTCAAAGGCGCATTGCCCATTGGTCCATTGCGAGAAAAGGTGACAGTTTGGAATACGTCTCGCCACCTCAAGGAATTAATCGTCCCCATTGTTGGCGAGGTGGTTGGACACGTCAAACAGAGCGCAAAATACATTGAGTTTGGTGTTGTCACTCGGAGCGAAGACGTCAAACGGACACTCACTCTCACGTCTGATCGCAAAGATTTTAAAGTTGAATCTGTGACAGCTGAACTCCGTCGCACCGATGCTCTCGAAGGAGTGGCGATCGCTGATCTCCTGAAGTATTCCACAATGCGAGGAGAGAATGCCACTCAAGTGAACTTTGAATTGCGCTTTCCAGAGGCGCTTGCCGCTGCAAACCAACCCATCAATGCGTCAGGTCTGTTTTTAGTGCGGACAAATGATCCGGACTATAAAGAAGTCCGCGTCCCGTTTTTCGGTGTACTGCGTCAGGGGGAAAAACGATGAGTGAGGCCGGTGCTTCAACGGGTTTTGTTCCCTATTTGCCACCGAATAGCGCCCTTGTTCGTGTGCACAACACGACAGCATTCGGTGATAAAGCTTTATGGTCTGGGCATATTGTCTTTGTGACTCTTGCCATCGTTGCATTGGCGTTTATCTTATTCGCCCGTGGGCCCAGGCGCAGAGAGGCAAATCTCGGAGTTCAATTTGAGGAAGGGGGATCTGCCCAGGCAGCAGCCCCATCTTTGACCTCCGAGGCCGGACCATCGTGAAAACGCTCTGTGCGAGAGCCTGATTGCTTCGCGTTGAAAGAAAGGGATCTATTGTGGGACTGTTGGATACATGGCGTGACTTTCGAGCGAATCAAAGAGGTCGATCTTTTGAGAAGATGGGCGATCTTTTAAAAAACCAAATCACCACCAAAGAGCAGCGTTGGGAAGCAATTGAAGGATTGGCCTCTGGCGGCGATTTTGCGCTGGCTGCTCCCCAACTCATGAAACGTTTCGAATTGGTTGTTGACCACGGAATTGTCGACAAACGAGAAAAAGACAGGGTGGTTGAAATCCTCATCGAGAACTCTGAAGTCGCGCGTCCGCTGGTCTGCGAAGCTGTTCGCAAACAGAAGCGTATTTCCTGGCCTATCAAGCTCGCCGAGAAACTTCTCGCGCAAGAGCAATATCTGGACCTTCTGCTCGAGAGCCTGAACACAGAAAACGTTTTGTTCGATGAAGCCCTGCATGAGCGCAATATCGAGCTGCTGCTGGCATTGAAGGAAATTTCGAGCCCCAAAATTGTCGACAAAGCGCGGGTTCTTGTTCGAAGTCGCGATGAGCAAGTGCGTATGGCGGCTCTCGAATGCCTTGAAGCACAGGCACGTGAACATGAGCAGGCACGTCAATGCTTCATCGAACTCTTGGCAGAGCCGTTAACCGATGATAATTCACGCTTCATCGGTTTGGTTAAAGCAATTGTGGCTCGTCATAATTGGGAGACTGCCAGTCCGAAGTAAGGACGTTTGGCATGCAGCGCGCTCATAAAAGTTCATTTTTGCGTGGTTTGGGGCACTTAGCCCTTGTGGTAGACGACCTGTCCAAAGCTCGCTGGTTCTTTGGCGAGCTTTTGGGTGCTGACGTTGAAATTTGGCGTGAGAGCCAGCTTTTGATTCATGTCGGTCCAGATTTGCTGGTTGCTAAACTTTCCAGCGATGCAATTGACTCCCTCAGACAGCAAGGTCCATTGGGACGTCAGGTTCTCGATCACTATGGGTTTATGGCCGATTCCCCTTCACAAGTCGATGTCCTTGCCGCGAGGTTGAGAGACGCCGGTATAGAAATCGTGAAGGGGCCTTACGATCGATCCGATGGGCGCAGTGTTTATTTTCGCGACCCCTTTGGAAACCTGGTTGAGTATCTCTATTACAAACCGTGTTGAGATTGATTTCTCGCTGCAAGTGCGGTGAGAGGCATGCCTGAAGGAATACAAATCATGAATCAGGAACTTGTTGTCTTATCCGTGGTGATTTTGCTTGCCGCGGTGGTCGCTGCCTTTTTTGTCGGCCGAGCTGCAGGCAAACGACGCCAGGAAGGTCTGCTCGAAAAGGCAAAAAGCCATCCAACCGCAAAAGCACAATTGCCTCTTTCGCCCGAGACTGTGCCGCAAGGTTCAGGCTTGCAGGCGCAGCCTGAAGTTAAAATTGCCGTTCCCGAAATCAAAAAACCAGACTCTGATCTCAATTGGTTTGCTCGCCTCTCGAAAGGGCTCAGCAAAACCCAAAATCAACTCGTGCGACAAATTGAATCATTGTTCGTCAGTGGCGAAGTGCAGGCCAGTCGTGAGGCGGTCCTCGATGGCATGCTCGAAATTCTGGTGCGTGCAGATGTTGGCATCAGAACCTCGGAGATGCTGATTGAAAAAGTTCGCACTGCTTTGCCTTCGGGTGAGCTTGCAAATTCTCAGGTCGTTCTTTCCGTTCTTCGCAAAGAAATACTGCAAATCCTTAAGGCTTCCAGCCGAACGAACGACACCGATCAAACTGACTGGTCGCTTGTGAGGAATCCTTCTTCAGGCACCCAGGTTGTTCTGATGGTGGGAGTCAACGGTGTCGGTAAAACCACAACAACTGGAAAATTGGCGTTCAAGGAGCGTCAAGCGGGTCGGAGCGTGATTGTCGGCGCGGCCGATACGTTCCGCGCAGCAGCCGTCGATCAATTGGAGGAGTGGGCGCGGCGTGCAGGTGCTGAGTGTGTTCGCCTTGCAGAGGGGGCCGATCCAGCATCGGTTGCTTTTGAATGCGTGAAAAAGGCTATTTCGCAGCAGATGGACCTGTGTCTGGTCGATACCGCGGGCCGTTTGCACAATCGCAATGATTTGATGCAGGAGCTGAGTAAAATAAAGCGAGTGACGAGCAAGGACCTGCCAGGTGCCCCGCATGAGGTTCTGCTTGTTCTTGATGCCACAACCGGCCAGAATGCTCTGGCGCAGGCGCGGGCTTTCAAAGAAATAGCGGGAGTGACCGGACTTGTTCTCACTAAACTCGATGGCACTGCCAAGGGTGGAGTTGCTATTGCGTTGGCCTCTGAAATGAATCTTCCGATTCGATACATTGGCGTTGGGGAAGCTGTTGAAGATTTGCAGCTCTTTAGTCCCGAAGAGTTTGTTGAGGCTTTGTTCATGCCGATCGGGACCAAGAAGCCAGTTGCGGAAGCAATTCTCCAGCCCGCGATTTCTTGACCTTTCTAACTATTTTCCGAGTTGTCTTAGTTATTTAAGTTTGCTTGCGGGGTTTCTCTCAGATTTTCAACTAAAAACTCCGATCCGACCTCACCGGAGGAGTTGGATGTGAAAATTTTTGATAACCCTTCAGTGCGCCGCTTTAATATAAAAGTCACTCAGGCAATGTGCCTGGTATTCATTCCAACTTCGCTGTTGGCCTGTTCAAAGTCGACAATAGTATGTTCGGGGACAAAATCGCTGCTGCGTTGGGATCGTCCCTCAATCCCTTCAGTGACGAATTCACCCAATTTTTTCAGTAATGGCGGTTTTATTGAGGTATTTACGCGCAAAGACGTACTGGGTCTTGTTGACAGTCATCGTTTGTGTACGGCGTATGTTGAGTTTTCAAATAATCCCGCGCAAATTTCCGGGAATTTTGATGCCGAGCCGCTGACGATGAATGTTTTTACTGCGTCACATTGTCTTGATATGTCCAGAGATTATGCAATAAAAATACATCTTTTTGATGGTTCAATTTACCGTGATTTCTGGGTGGACTATAAGCCTCTCGAGAAAATCAATGCGTTGCGTGCTGCAGCGAAAATGAAGGGCATTTCTTCTGAAATTCAGAAGAAAGTATTGCAATCGGTGCGCACAAGTGCTCCTTCTCTGGAAGGGATTTTTAACGCCCCCACAATTTCAAGCAATGTCGCAGGAACGGGCGCATCGACGACAGCTGGAAAGATCTGCTTACAAAAAGACAATCCTGACGTTCAACATGTGTGTGCAACTTATCACGATCTCACTGCACTCACGGTTGAGCCCTCAGCGAATTCACCAGCGGTTATCGTCAACGAATTGAAAGATTTGAGGAAGAACGCAATAGCACGCTCGTTGAATTGGATTTCTAGCTCGAAATTGGCAGTAAATGAAAAAGCCTTGACGCCAACAAAACTAGTTTTTCAAGATGACCCGGGAACCGAACAGACACTCATCTCCGTGCATAAAGAAATGCGCGAGCGCGTGCGTCGTTATTCAAAATTTAAAAATGTTCAATTTATGCAAGATGAACTTTTGTCTGATCTGAATACCTGTTCAACAGGAACTCCAGCTGCTCTCTGCCTTATGAGTGAAGAGATTTCAGCCTTTGTGAAAGCTCAGCTAGCAAATACAGGATACGAAGTTTTTGAAGACAGCAAGCTCGCTTTCACCGTCGCAACCCTCAAGTCTGGTTTTAGCACATCCATGGACAAAATGGACAAAGCTTTCACAGTGTTTGATAATTTTCTCAGTTTAAACGCAACAACAGGCAAGCCTTCTCACAATCTCGATACCCGGATCCATTCGAATTTTAGATTTGTGACCGCGAATGAGCCGACTCTCGACGTCCCAGATCCAAATGATGCGCTGTCATCTGGTCGAGGATTTATGCATTTCAACGCAAACAACTTGACTGGTGACGTCACGGGCTCTTCGGTTAACTTCATCAAATGGGTCCAATCGCCCTCAACACCACTGCTCGGCCGATTCGCCTATTTCGCGTTTCCAAAACAGTTCACTAACGCAGTGCGTTCGAACTATGTCAACCGGCCAACTCCTCAAGATCCTCATATTGGATTTATGCAGGCGGGCGACAGTGGATCGATTGTAGTGATTGAACAGATGCCGTTTTTCACAATTACAAGTGTGGATGGTGCTGCGAGTTCAGGCGGTGCAGGCATACGCCCTCTGCCTGAGCCACTGGATGAAAGTGAATTAGATGCAGTGAAGAGGGGCGTGCGAGCAGACGGAAGCGCAACAACTCAGAAAAAAAACTCTGCGGTTTCTTGTCGATGAAACCGTCTCAAAGATGAGTTGAGCTGACAAGCTTATCCTGAGCTCTCGCGCTGGCATGGCCAATACGATAGCTGAGGATCAGAGTTCTCGAGCAGCCATCAATAGGTCGCGGTCGCTTTCGAATGGTAGTTGTAGTTGGGCGTTCCATTCTGATTGGCTACCTTCCCATTCAGTTTCTTTAGCTAAGAAATCGAAAGCACGCAGCTGCGAGAGAACGCGGCGCACGCCTTGGTGTGTTCCTCTCAAACCTTCTTTTGCGCTCAAATCGCAAAAGTCGGATAAATGCACGGGGCTTGGAGTGGTGCACTCGCTCTGAACAAATACGCACACTTCCGCTTGCGCGTTTTCGAGGGTGACTCCGTTCGTCCATTCGCGGAACCCGTTGGTTATTCTGATGCGTGTATGCTCTGGTTGGATTGCTTTCGAATAGGTGACAATGCTGCAAGGCAAAAGAACATCTGCTTCCAACTGGGGAGTCAAGCGCCAGGCCTTGAGGGGCGCGCGCGAAACTTCGAGAGAATCAACAGTCATCTCTTTCCATGTACTGGAGCACCGAGGTGTGCAGAGTAATCTGTACCA
>CAIZJW010000229.1 GCA_903933385.1 uncultured Silvanigrella sp.
CATATGTGGACAAGGTTTCAAGCGCAAAGGAAAATCGTGATGTAAGAACCCGAAACATGCACCGGTGGCAGCACTGTGGGTTCGGCAGAAGGATCACTTTTATCACCGAAGAGTCCCGAACCGCTGCATGCAGCAACAAACATCAGAGAAATAGCTGCGGCTGATAACAGCATACATGGTCTCAAACAAACCACCACACCGTTCTGAGTACTCGCTTTCTTGGACATCAGTCCGCCTCCATGTACCGAACGGGCTCGGACTTTTTTGTTACGAAACTGAAATTAAGGGCCTGAAAAAAATCGATCCGACGGCTTTGAACCAAATAACAAAACTACGTCATTATAGATTTTGCCTTATCTTGTTCATAAAGCGCTTCCAATTGCCTCATTTTAACAGGGAACGGCGGACACTCTGTGGCAGAGTCACAAGACAAAGAACTTATGGTTACCGCCTCTTTGGAAGGATGAATTTGTCGATTCGTTGGAGATTTTTTTTCCCAACCGTAGCCAGTACCAAAGATTAATACTTTATCGCGGAGGCAAAATTCAACTTCTTCGACTTCAATTGAACAGCGGCAAACGTAAGTCCACCCTCGGAGCCATCAACAAAATGAAAATGCTTCTTCTGACTTTCAGAGTTTAAATGACAGATAACCAAAGATGAATTAGATTTATGCATTCCATAAAACAACAATCCTTGATTTTCCAAAAGCTCTAATTCACCACAGAATTTCTTCTCTTCTGCGGGATTCATGTCCAAGATTAAATAGAGTGCTCCATTAAATTTTACCCAATCCGATTGAATCAACATTTGTTCGCTGTATTCGCTGGGAAGCCCAGTCATTGCATTTTTGAGGTCAAATTTAAATACAAATTTTGTCATGATATTTTCTATTATCGTCTTTATGAACCCTCTAAGCATGGACATTTTCCCTGCTCGAGATGAAAATAATTTCGCTTCAATCATCCAGCTTTTCGCAAGCCACTTTCTTCCCGTGTTGCTTTTCTGTAATGGGCGTAACCGCTCAATGTCCCCATCCTCAGCAAGCGTGGAAAAAAGTTTTTGCGAAATATTGTGCTGCTCTTCCGTGGGAACATTGAAGTCAACAATGAAACTAAAAACACTGCCCCGTAGCGAGTGAAATGGAAGCATGCGGCAAGAAAGTCCAGAAAGATTAGCCTTTGCATAATCCAACCGAGATGAATTTTCATCACCTCGAGAATCACGCTCTTTGATCCACTTGTCTGCTAGATTCAGCCCACTTCCATGTAAGAAAAAGACCTCTTCCTCTTCGCCACAACCTTCGGAACGCACAAAGACATCGGCATTCGCAGAACGCAGCTCAGCAACTGAAACAGCACCCACCCTCAAGCTCAATTTAAATTTAACACGAACTGAAGTTTGAACCGCCTCAAGAAGATCTATGAGTGATTTGAGGTGAACGTCAGGAACAAGGAAAGTCGCTCCGTCTCCGCCAAAAACATAAGGTATCGTGCCTTGCGGAAAGCTATTGCGAACAACGGCAATACACGCTGCACCAACCATGTTCACTTCGCGCTGAAAACCTTTTTTTATGGCCTCAGTGGATTTGCGAACGTCAGCGATCACAATATAGCTTGATTCAGGAACCTGATTCTTTGACTCTGGCTTGAGAAAAATCTCTTTCAGCATTGACCAAAAACCTCAACTCAATTTCAATCAATTTATCAAATTTAAGGGTTCTTCAAACTGAATGGGCATCTTTTTTGGCGGCTTGGTGTCATTCAACCTGTGTTACGTAAACCGCCAGCAATGGCGTTGATTGTGGCGAAGATTTTCGCAAGAAGCACCTCGCGGCGCTGTGGAACATTAGGGTCACTCTTTCGCCATTCCTTCAGCTGATAAATTTGCAATTGATGCAGAATTTGCAAACTTGATTCACGCAGTGCAATGGTTTTTACAATGTTCGGACGCCGCGAAGAGATGTCAGAACCGAACATTTTAATGAGCATGTCGCGTGTCTGTCGATATTCTCCGACAATCTGAGCCATATAGCTTTCACGCAGTTTGGAATCCTCAATTAATTCAGCATAGGAAAGCATGATTTCTTCACTTGCTGATGCCACTGTGGTTTCAACGTTATGCAGAACGTAATTGAGCAGCGGCATTTCAGAAAGCGCATTGCGCAGCTTTTGGAAAAGCTCGAAATCAGTGTTTTCGAGTTCAGCGAGCGCAGAACCCACTCCATACCAACTCGGGAGATAGAACCGACTCTGATTCCAGCTAAAAACCCAAGGAATGGCGCGTAGATCCTCAAGAGTCGACTGACCCGTCCTCTTGGAAGGCCGACTTCCAATCCGCGAATGCTCAAGCACATCAATGGGTGTCGCCTGACGAAAAAAAGTCATGAAATCAGGACGCGTTATCAACTCACGATAAACATCATAGCTGCGTGACGCCAAGCGATTCATGACTACGAAAACCCAAGGTTCAGGGCTAGCCTTATGCGGGCCCAAGAGCGTTTCCGATGTAACACTCGCAAGCAAGACTTCGAGATTGTAAACTGCGGTCGCTTGATTTGCGTATTTCCGCGCGATTGTCTCACCTTGTTCGGTCATCCGGAAAGCGCCACGCAACCCGCGCGGAGGCAAAGATTGCATAAAGCGGTGCACAGGACCCGCACCACGACTCACCGTTCCTCCACGACCATGAAAAAAGCAGATCTCAACGCCATGCCTTTCGGCAAGCTCAGACAGCTCAGATTGAGCCAAATACAAATGCCACTGGCTTGCAAGAATTCCGCCATCTTTGCAACTGTCGCTGTAACCCATCATGATCTGTTGCTGTGGCCGCAAGAGACCGCGCTCTTGAGCCTGCAAAGCGAGGCTTGCTCGCGTCACCGGATGACTCAAAAATGCATCAAGAATTTTCGCACTTTTTCGGAGGTCATCGATCGTTTCAAACAATGGTACAACTGGCACCGGACAGACGAGCTTATTGTTCCTGATTTCGCTCAACCCAGCTTCACGCATCAACAGATAAACTATGAAAAGATCATCTGCTGAGTGGGTCATGCTGACAATATATGATCCAATTCCTTCACCACCGTAAAGTTGACGATCATCGAGCAAGACCCCAAGCGACTCCAGAACGTCGCGAGCGTGTCCTTCATGAGTTTGTGTTTTGAGGGTAAAGGGGCGTGTGTTGGTAAGTTCGCTTCTGATAAATTCAGATTTATTGATTTCTGACCACTCTTCATAATTCGCGGCGCTGGGAACTCCGGCAACGACCATGAGCTGCTGAAACGCAGCCTCGTGAAATCGACTGTTTTGCCGAACGTCGAGTCGCGCGCTGTGAAAACCATATGTGTCCAATAAACGCACGACATCGTGAACGTCACTCTCCACAAGCCGACGAGCTCCCATTTCGTTCAGGGATTCTGCAAGAACCTTGAGATCATCGCGAACCTCAGCGGGACGATTATAACTCCATGCCTGCAGCTTGAGATGCGTGGCATGATCACGAACAACCTCAATGGGCAGACGTTCCAACATGATGTGAACGAGCTGACGCAATGATTCACCCGCGTTGCGCAGCGCCGCATGTTCGTGAAGTTCCGGAAAACGCGAACGATAAGACAACAGCCGATTTACGAGAATTTGCGGCACACCATCTGGCCTATCGGCAATACTTAAGTTCTTGGCTAATTCAAGAAACCTGTGACGAAGAACAATGAGCGCATTTAATCGCAAATCGTCTAGAGCCTTGCGAGTCATTTCGGCTGTTACGAACGGATGTCCATCGCGATCGCCACCCACCCAACTTCCCAAATGAAAGCTCGGATAATCACCTTCAAAACAATCCAAAGATCCGGTCAATCCAGCTTCGCTCCAGGCAGTTTGGAAGCGCTTATCCAACCAAGGAAGCAGCTGGGGGAAAACATTTTTTATGTAGTGCATCACATTGCGAATTTCGGAACCAACGTTAGGTCGTTCGATAAAGATGGCACCTGTTCGCCAGAGCCGTTCGAGCAGAGCTTTCGTCTCATCGAAATGCCAGTTTTGTTCGACAGGTGTCCACATTTGGTTTTCGCGCTTGACCAATTGAAGATAAAAGTCTCGATGATGCTGCAGTATTGTAGAACGTTTGGCCTCGGTGGGATGGGCCGTGAGAACAGGCTCAACCTGAAGACGACGCACAACCGAGCGAATTTCCTCCTCGCTCACTCCACACTTTTTCAAGTGCCTCAGAGTGACAGGCCAAAGACCTGATTCCAACTCTAGGAAACCTGATGATTGCGCAAAACGCCGCTGCTGAACACTGACGTTCTCTTCAACCATGTTGAGAAGTTGAAATGACATTGAGAGAAGATGGACAAGGTGATCTGCATCAGCAGGAACAGAGTTGAGCGCTACGGCTTGCTCCGTGGCATCGAGATCAACGTAGGGAACAAATGGCAACAACTCATCATGACCGATTTCACTGAGAACCTCGCGAAAAGCTCTCATCACATAGGCCAGATCGTGCGCCAATTTTTCCGACTGATTCACCGCCATGATTCGCCCCGGTTCCAGATTTAAGAAGAAATAATTCGCCACAGAGATAATCAATTGAAGGCGGGATCACAAAGTTTAACTCGCTTCGCCTGAGCGATCGACTGCTTATACAGTCAAAACAAAGGATTTTACTTATTGGAAAGAAAGAAAAGCATCAGGTCACAGACAACAGCTGAGTGTCGCGGACGCATTACGGCAGATGCAAATCACTTCTGACAAAAGTGAAATTTCACAGACTCGGTATCAAAGCACTTAGGACTGTGTGGGGTGTCATATTGCCGGAGCGCAGTAGACAAGGCTGCTCATCCCAGCTCCGAGCGCAGACCAGCTGGTTCCAAAACTCTGCCCCGGCTTGAGCTCGTTCTTTGAAAAAAATCTTTCGCAATGGTAGTATCATCTGTGATTAACTCGTCGTAACGCACTTAGGGGAGTCGGAGGTGGTCATGGTTCTTGCGCGAATGACTGCAGTCTGCCTATCTCAGGCGGAGACAGATCAAATCATTCAGAAAGCAGTCGACTGGCTGCGGATCAAAGTTCAACCCAAATCTATTTGGTTATTTGGCTCTGCATCCCGCTATGAGCTCACGCAATACTCTGATCTGGATATCGCAGTCATCTTTGAATCGGATGAGGAATTAAAGAAGGCACGATCTGGGGGAATATTTCAGCTGTCTCAGGCAATCCAATGGCCTGTGGACCTCATTCTCATCACACAGACCCGGTTTATCCAGAGAGCAAATATTGGCGGTGTTTGCGAAATCATCAAAGACGAGGGGATCTGTTTGTATGACACCGAAGCGTGAACGGGTTTTCAGAAAAACATACGCGCGCGAGCTCATTGGAATTGCGGAAGGTGATCTTGAATCTGCAAAGGCGCTTCTAGCTGCTAGCCGCGGACGCCCTGAAAATATTTGCTATCACGCCGAGCAGTGCGTGGAGAAATCTCTGAAGGCACTTCTGGTGCACTTTGAAAAGTCAGTGCCAATCACGCATGATCTGGGAATTATCACAGAGCGTGTCAATCAATTCCTGTCGATAGAAATTCACGCTGACCTCACTTCATACACCGAATTCGCCACAACCCGCCGCTACGAAGAAAGCGATATGATTTTGGAACAAGAAGATCTCGAGGCTGCCATCAAGATCGCAGAAGACGTTTTGAAGTGGGCCCATTCGCACATCAATTGACCCCTCAGTACTCGTCGAGCTAAAGAGCAACCTTCGTTTACTTGCGAAAAATCAGCGTCGATTCTCTCTTCACAATCACTTCCGCTGTGATGTAGCCCCATCAAGCAGGAACCATCTCCTACTGCCGAAACTCGTTGTGTGTTTTTGCTTCAAGCAAAATTCCATCGCGCATGTGGAAGACTCGATCTGCAAACTCCAAGGCTTCAGCGGGATCATGAGTTACCAATACACTGGCTGCCCTCTCAATTTTTAATGCTTTTATAACCTGTTCTCGGATGCGCTTGCGCAAACCCACATCGAGACTTGAAAAGGCCTCATCGAGAAGAAGAATTTCTGGGCGAGGTGCAAGAGCGCGAGCACATGCCACTCTTTGCAGCTGACCTCCGCTCAGGGTATCGGGGGAGCGCGAAGCTAAACCCTCCAGTTCGAATTCTTCGAGCAGCTGCTTAACGCGTTCACGTTCTTCATTTTGCTTGCCGCGTGAACGCAGACCAAACGCAATATTCTCGAACACACTCAAGTGGGGAAACACGGCCCAGTCTTGAAAGACCATTCCAACCTTTCGTTCCTCCGCAGAGCAATGAACATTTTCGGCAGAAACCAAACGCCCATGAATAAAAATTTGCCCGCTTGTGATTCTCTCAAGACCAGCAATAACCCTCAGCAAGCTGCTCTTTCCTATTCCCGACTCTCCCAAAATTGCGATGCGTTCACCTTCACCGACGTCCAAAGACATTCCGGCAAGGGTGAGCCCTGAATTGCGATAGCCAAACGTAACGTTCTTCATTTCAAGTGATGGGATATTTTTCGTCATGTTATTTTCCTGATCTCGAGCGCTCGGAGACTCCAAAAGCCCCCAATTTCTCTGCAACAAAAACGCCCGTCATACAAAGAGCGATCATGGCCAACGAAGACGGTGCTGTTTCGGAGAGACGCTCATCGGAAGCGAGGTTGTAGGTTCGAATAGCAAGTGTCTCAAAATTAAATGGACGCAAGAGCATGGTTGCTGGAAGTTCCTTAACGATATCGATGCATGTGAGTATGAAGGCACAGGCGATGCTGTTTTGCAGCAGCGGCAACGTCACCCGATTAAAGACACCCCATGAAGTACACCCCAACAAACGCGCTTGTTCGTCATACACTCGAGGAATAGCGAGCCAAGCGGCCTCGAGAGTTGAGGTGCCGATTGTGGCAAAGCGAATGCAGTAGGCGAGCAGCAAACCAAACACACTCCCAGTTAATGAAAAAGGTGCAAGAAGAATCAGCAAGCCAAGCCCGAGAACACCACCTGGCAGGGCATAGCCCAATGCTCCTATGCGAGCTAAAGAACGAACAAATTTCCCAGGATTTGAGCGCCAAATCAGCACCATCGCCAATCCCAACACTACAACAATGACGCTCGAAACGCTGGCCATACCGAGGGTTGTTAGGGCGGGAGAAACAACACTTGCCCATTGTTCTGGATCAGATTTCGAATAAACGCGCTGAGTCAAAATCAGGGCCGGAAAAACGCAACTCACAAGAGCAGGAATCAGCGCAACGAACAGAAAAGGTAGAGATTTTATAAAGGGAAGTTTTTTTCTTGTGTGAAACGACACACTTCTCCCAGAACGTGCCAATGAATTCTTCGCTCGCACATTTGTTTCCCAAAAAAGGAGGGTTCCAGAAATCAGAAACAAAATAACCGCGAGGAGTGACGCACGCCCACGATCACCGTAGCCAAACCAACTGCGATAGATTCCTGTACTCCAGGTATCTATCGCCATGAAATCGACTGTCCCAAAATCAGCAAGAACCTCCATTCCGGCGAGAATTCCTCCTGCAAACATTGAGGCACGCGCAAGAGGGAATTCAATGAGACGAAATATTTCGAACTGACTCTTTCCAAGCAATTTTGCACTCTCAAGAAGAGATCCAGAAAGTGCGCTGAACGCGCTAAAGGATGGAAGAAAAACATAGGGTGACAAACACACTGCGAACACAAAGCAGGTGTTGGGAAGATTTCTCAGAGATCCTCCAGGGACACCCTGATCCACCAAAAAATCGACCCAAGTATATGCAACAAGATAACTTGGCACACCCAAAGGTAAAATTGAAAGCCACTGAATCAAGCGACGTCCGCGAAAATCGAACCGGGCACAGAGATATGCAGCCGATGTTCCAAAGAGAACAGCACCGCTCACGCTGCCCGCGAGTAGCAGCAAAGAGGTGAGCCCGTAGCGCGAAAGCAAATCAGAAGACAGAGTTGCCTTTTCTGACACAAGCGACTGCACACCTTCGTTCAATAATGCGAACACAGGTGCAAGGAATACAGCAACGAGTGCGAAAATAAATATCTGTAGAAAAATCTTCAACGCCAACCGGCCTCATCCAAAACTTTTACTGCCTCAGGGGTAAAATTGCCGATGGCCGAAAGACCTTTGAGATCGAGTTTAGGCTCTCCATACGCCTTCAAAACAGCAGGCGCTGCAACATCGGCACGCACAGGATATTCTTTGCTCGCTGACGCAAAAATTTCCTGCCCTTCTTTGCTCACTAGATATTCGAGGTATTGCCTTGCATGGGCAGCGTTCTTTGCATGACGAGTGATACCGCCACCGCTGACATTCACATGTGCTCCTCGATCTTTTTGGTTAGGAAATACAATTGAGATATTCTTCATGAGTTCTTTGTCGGCTGAATTCTTCGAATCCAGCAAACGTGCAACATAATAGCTATTCACAATAGCTACATCACCTTCACCTGCGGCAATGGCTTTGATTTGATCGGTATCCCCGCCTTGCGGTTTGCGCGCTAAGTTTGCAGTGACGCCTTTTGACCAAATCATGAGCGCATCTCGCCCTGACGCTGCTAAAAAGGTTGCAGCCAGAGATTGGTTATAAACATGATTTGAGCTGCGGACGAGAACTCTGCCTTTGAGCGCTGGAGCAGCTAAGTCTTCGAGCCTAGCAACCTGCTCAGGCTTCACCTTCTCTTTATTGTAGGCAATCAGCCGCACACGCATCGCAAGTCCGGTCCAGAGGCCATTGCTGTCACGCAGTGCCGCCGGAACAGCTTTATTGATTGCCTCAGAAGCCAGCGGTTGAAAAATACCGGCTTCGGCAGCTCTCCATAGATTTCCCACGTCAGTTGTGATCACCAAATCGGCCTGAGTCGAGTTCTTTTCTTCGAGAACACGCGCGAGTAGTTGCGCAGGCTCCTTGATCTGGACGATATTGACGGCAATCCCAGTTTTCTTTTCGAAATCTTTTGCCAAGGTAACATCGGCTTCGTAGTGACGCGTTGTGTATATGTTGAGAGATTTTTTTGAAGTCTCACTGTGCGCAGCAAATGACACCACAGCGGAGCCAAGCAGTGAAATGATGATACGCTTAAGCATGGGTGAACCCTCCTCAAAAGTCACTGAGGAATGCTCCTACTGCAATTGAGAATCAATTTCAATAAAAAGATAATATACTGTTATGATTAATGTTATAAAATTCGCCATAGCCTCATTGCTGCTTGTTTTTAATGCAAAAAGCACAATCGCAGGTGCATCCCCATTGCTGAACACAACAACCATTCAGATCTCGGCAGCTGGCCTGACTTCGAAAACTGCTCTTGGCCGCTGCGCAGCAAATTCAAAATCAAAGCCTGAGGGAATTGTTGTTTTATTGCACGGAAGGGGTGGGCACACGGCAATAGAAAAACTTGTCAGTTCATTTTCCAAGTTTGCATGCCGCCGCAACTTTGCAGTGGTTGCTCCTGCCGCGCCCACGGTGAATAAAAATTGGCCTTTCGAACAAAAGCAGGGTGAAAAACAAGACCTTTTTCTTCTCGAACTTTTACAGAAAAATCTTCCGCAAACTTTTTCACTGAGCGAAAAAACACCAATTTATCTTGTTGGTATCTCGGCAGGTGCAACATTTCTTATGGGCGACTTTTACCCGCGTCACGGCTTCAAATTAAATGGTTTGGCAGCGGCGCTCTGTGGAGGTTCGTGGCCCACGCATTTTGAAATTAATGGTTTCAAGGATATTGAAAAGCGTTTCCCTCTGTTCGTGCAAATCAGCAGGCAGGATTTTCTGTTCAGACAAACTGAAGCGGGCCTAAAGCGCTACACGGACCTCGGATTACCTTTGCGTGCAAAGATTACCGAAGAAACTGGCCATTGTGCGTTCGATTTTGAGGAGAGTTTAGAAAGAATAGCAACAATGATTCAATAGCTTCAATTTACGTCTTGGCGGTAGAGAGAACGCACAACGCCAATGACTTTGTCAGAATCACTTTGTCCGAATGGAATTGCCGAAAAATCGTTATTTTCTGGGACTAGCAAGGCTGGCGGCAGATTCTCGAACACATTTTTAGTGTTGTGAATTAAATGCTCATGAGCATTCCTGTACAACTGAGAACCCCGCATTGCAAAACGCTTCACTGTAACTTCATGATCACCCACAGCAGCAACAATGATATCTCCATTGCGAGCTGTGTTTGTTGATTCAATGAGAAGGTAATCACCAGGGAGAAAACCCACATTCATCATGCTGTAGCCATCAACCGTCACGGCAAACAACGTGCTATCTGGTGATTTTTTCTGGATGTTGAGAAAGGGCACAGTGATGCTGGCGTGCTCAATTGCTTCGTTCGGCGCTCCTGCCTGAACAAGTCCAACAACGGGAACGAACAGACACGAGGCTATAGTAGAAGTTTCTCCTCCCGCACGCTTCAAAAATGTTGGCGAAGAGAAAAAACTCGCAGCTGCTTCTGGCTTATGCGCTGCTGATTCGCTGCGATTTTTAGATAAATAAGATTGAGAGACGCTCAAATTTTCTGCGCCTGGTTGAATTGCCCACCATTCAAAAGCTTCGGGTGTTGGCACGAGCTGCCGCGATTTTCCGGGAACAGGCGGAAGCAAAAAACCTTTTTTGCGTAGCACAGTGACAACATCCTGTGCGCTTCCCACGGCCTTCCATTCAAAATGTGCGGCAATCTCACGCAGCGTGGGCGGCATCCCTGTTTTATCAAGGCATTGCAAAATATAGGCGACCACCTTGCCTTGAAGCTCTGTGAGTTGTACCATACATCTGTATCCCATACATGGAAGAATCTTTAGGTTCTTCGGGGTAAAGAGCAACTAACCGATTTCCTAAAGGAAGTGGTACATGAGAAGCGAAAACAAAACAAGTCCAGCTCGCTCAAATATGCCATACACCACTTCACCTGCCGTCAGGAACCACACACCTGTTGGGCACGTAAATCACTTTCATACCGGCTCTTTGCAGGGTTCCTCAACCATTCCAGTGTCGGCCGTTCGCCGCACGCCCGGAGGGCTTGTTCTGCTCAGAAGTATGCCTCTTGCCTATCTCACTCCAAGCCCTCGCCCCGTTCCGTCTCCCCTCAGCTCGCTTCAACTTAAGCCATACGCACAAACACTGGAGCTACTGCGCCAACAACAGCACGCCTTGCGCAAGCGCGAACGCGATCCAGCTCTCCAACTGAATCTCGCTTGGATCTCTCTCACAAGCAGTCGCATTCAATTCAATCGCCGAGCTCTTGAATCATTTGAGCTTTCGCTTGCACATACGTTGTTTCTAGAAAGCACTCATCCACAGCAAAGCGTTGAAGCTGTCTGTAGTGAAATTCATTTTGATGCCATTGTGCTTGAGGCTCCAGCAACCGCAGTTGCTCTCAAACGAGCGCATCGCTGGCTCAAGCCCACTGCACACAATCCTCTGAAACCAGAATCAGCCAACTGTCTCGAAACACATCCACGTGAGCGACTCTTCATTGTCATTGATGAAGCCCGAGGCCACACATGAGATCAAAGAATTTCTCAGGCAATGGCATTGCATCACTGTTTGAGCAGCGACAACTGAAGCCAAACACCCGTTCTCAGATTCCACTGAAGCGCAGTGCAAGCACTCTGTGGGGTTACATTTTTTTACCGAGTCTCGACTCAAATTCACTTTTCGCGGCGCGCACATTGGCACAGGCGTTGTCGGAGCATGTCCTTCGACCCCACCTCACCGTTCTGCTCGTTTCCCTCCAACACACCCTCCGGTATTTCGGGTCATGGGATGCCATGGCTCGTGTCTATCATGCTCAGGTTCAACACCTGTCACCCGGTGTGCGTCCGCGACTCCTTCTTTCACATCATCTCTTTGCTGGTTTGCACTTCGGAGCACATCATCCTGATCTGGAGTTCGTTGTAGCTGATGCCAATAATCTTGTTTTTCGTAATCACTTGTCGGAACTGAGCTGGTCGCAATGGAAGGAGGCCTGTGTACTTTTCGCAGGCCTTCTTCAACTGAAGCAAACAGAACTGCGAGAATTGGTACGCAGTGTCACACAATTTTCGGAAGCTGCTCAGAGCATGCGCTTTCAAAGCCCCTGCCACTTCCCAAACGATCTCAACAGCGACGACATAGCGCGGCGTTTTGGAAGATGGGCAGTTATTTTTTGGGACATGTGGAATCGCCCGGAGGTTTCTCTCGGAACAGTCTTCAAAGATCTCCCACAAGATCTCTGCGCACAAGACTTCATCACAACCAATAGCGATTGCGAGGAGTTCGCTCGCGATCCCAGCTATCCCTTAAGCACACTCCAAAACATGATGGAAAGCTGCCTTAAGAAGCTTCTCAGCAAAATATCCATCTATAACAGTCTTGAACAACGCTTTGGGATTCGAGATTTTCGTTTGATTCTTGAGGTAGAAAATAATCTCAAAATACAACACACATGCTTACTCAATGAGCCCATTGTCGACTTCAACAAAACAACCCAACTCCTCCTCGAAAATCTGTCAGCAAAACTCCCGCACAAGGGACAAGAATTTCAGCATCCCACTGAGCCCTCTTTTTATTTCAAAGCCTTTCAAATTTACAAACTAACCCTTGAACCTCTGCGAATTTCGCCCTGCGCAACGGCAAATGACAGCGAGCTTCATACCCAGCGCGTTGCACTTCCTCTTGAGCGCATCATTCAAAGCCTTGAACTCAAGCATGCTGGAGATGCCTTTCAGGTTCCTTTGCAAGCAAATTTCTCAAGCGAAACATTACCCGAGAAAAATTCATTGAATCTTCTCGAATCAGCTGAGGCCGTGCAGCTTGTCGGTAAACGAGAGTCAACCCGGAGAGCTCCAGCATGTCTCTTTCGCTACGCGCTACAAGAGCGTCCCTTTCACATTTTGAAAGATAAAATTGAGTTTTCCTTGCGTGATTTTTTTGGGGCACCCACTCCCCCCATACACCATCTAGAGTACCTAGAAAGCGTTGAAAATGATGATCTCTATGCACTGCATGCACCTGCCCTTCCTGCTTTGCTGCTAAGCTGCCGGAGCGGCTCGGTGCCCGATGAAGCAATCTTCTCGCTGCAGGGAATCTATGAACCCAAAAACAGTGTTATACAGGAAAGGCTCTTCTAATTTTGTACGCTTGGCTTTCCCACACCAACTATTCTTTTCTTCAGGGAGCCTCTTATCCGCGTGAGCTTGTTGAAGCGGCATGCGAGAATGGTTGGTGGGGGCTCGGCGTCACAGATTTCGACGGTGTCTATGGCATTGTGCAAACCCACCTTGCCAGCAAAGACAACCCTCACCCGCTCAATCTCTTTTACGGCGCAGAGATTCTTGTTCATTGTCCTGTGCCAGAGTCCCTCCGCAGCGATAGTATATCAACACACGTCTGGGATTCACCCCAACAAAATGCTCCTGTGTTCCTTCAGAATCGAGTTGCTTTTTTTGCAACTAGTAAAAGCTCATATGCAGAACTCTGCAAACTTCTTTCCTATGTTCATCGCAATGGCAAAATAGCAACACCCCTGGACTGGAACGACCCTCATGTTCCCTGGCCTCGCGATACTCTTGTTGTTTGGCCCATGCGCGGCGTTCAACAACTTTTCGCGCCACGTCAAACCACCTCGTTCAAGGCCTGGAGTGAATGTGTGCAGCAATTCGCCCAGCGTTATACTGGACGCTTTTTCTTAGCTCTAACCCCTCCCAGCACCCCCTTTGAAAGACATGCGTTCGCCAATCATCTTGCTTGTCATCGGCAGCTCGGCTGGCCCCTTGTCGCCACCCCTGATGTTTTCTTTCACACGCCAGAGCGAAAGGAACTTCACGACATCCTCACTGCCATTCGACTCAATCGACCTCTCGCAAATATCAGTTGGGCATGTTTCTCCAACACACGCCGCACCATCACAGCGGCTCAGCGATTCGAAAGTGAATTCCCGAAAGTTCCTGAGCTCATTGATGCTCTTGAAAACAACAAAAAACTGGCCGGATTTTTTCAATTTTCTTTGAACGAACTAACCTATCGTTACCCGTCTAAATTCATTCCTGAGGGCCACAGCGCAGAAAGTTTCCTTGAATTCCTCGTTCATGAATCACTTCAAATCCGATACAATAATAAACCACCTCAGCGCATGATAGAGCTTGTCCACAAAGAGATGAATGTCGTGCGTGCTCTAAAGTTTGCCGATTACTTTCTCACTGTCTGGGACATCGTACGCTACGCACGGCAACAAAACATTTTGTGTCAGGGGCGGGGCTCTTCGGCCAACTCTGCTATTTGCTTTCTTTTGGGAATCACAGCAGTTGATCCGATGGTTTCGGATGTTTTGTTTGAACGCTTCATTAGCCGAGAACGTGGCGAGCCTCCCGACATCGACGTTGATTTCGAGCATGAACGACGTGAAGAAGTGATTCAATATATTTATGAGCATTATGGCCGTAGCCATGCAGCCATGGTTGCCAATGTCATTACCTTCCGCACACGCGGCGCGACGCGCTTTGTTGGAAAGGCACTCGGGCTCTCAGACGAAGAATTATCTGAACCCCAGTCATCTGAATTCACTCAACGCTGGGAACATTTCATTGCGCTCATCAAAGGCTTTCCTCGCCATCTCGGAATTCATTCTGGTGGATTCATTATAAGCCACGAACCGCTGCATATGTTGAGTCCGATAGAACCTGCCACTATGCCTGGCCGCAGTGTGGTGCAATGGTGTAAAGACGACATTGAAGCCCTTGGGCTTTTCAAAGTTGATGTGCTGGCTTTAGGGATGCTCACTGCACTGCGCAAAACATTTTCGGAGCTCAAACGCCACCGAGTTTGCATCCCTGGCTCATTGATTCCTGTGCAGCTCGACACCATCCCTGCCGAGTGCAGCAAAACCTACGACCTCATCTGTGAAGCTCGCACCACAGGAGTTTTTCAAATCGAAAGCCGAGCTCAGATGAGCATGCTGCCCAAAGTGAAGCCTCGATCGTTCTACGACATAGTGGTACAAGTGGGCATCGTTCGCCCGGGTCCGATTGTTTCTGGAATTGTTCCAACCTATGTGCGCCGGAAACGTGGCCTGGAAAAAATAACGTACGCTCATCCGAGTCTGCAAAAAATTCTTCACCGCACATTGGGCGTGCCTGTGTTTCAAGAGCAGGTGATGCGCATTGCCATGGCCGTTGGGAATTTCTCAGGGGGCGAGGCCGATGAGCTTCGTAGAGCAATGGGTGCATGGAAGTTCACCGGACGTATCTCTCAATTTGAAGAGAAGCTCCGCAGTGGAATGAAACAAAATGGAATTCCCGATGCATTTGCAGATCTCATTTATAGCCAAATTGAAGGTTTTTCTCAGTATGGATTCCCTGAATCACATGCCACGAGCTTTGCTCATTTAGCTTATGCATCCTGTTGGCTCAAAGCCCACTTTCCTATTTATTTTTTGGCCGGCCTGCTCAATTCACAGCCTCTTGGTTTCTACACACCACACAGCCTCATTCAGGAAGCACGTCATTGCGGCCTGAATATTCATCCGCCTTGTATACTGCGTTCTGGTTGGGACCACTACGTCACTAAACAAGGTGCTCTTCAACTCGGATTTCAATTTCTCCGCGGAATCACAGAAGAGCGTTCGCGTGATTATGTCATTCAACGCCAAGAACTCCTGCGCTCTCGAAAGAATCTCTCGCTGCACGATGTCATCGCCCTTTGCGATGCCTTCTATGCTCACGAAAAAATTCACCTAGCCCAAGCTAACTGTTTCGAGATCTTTGATTCCAACAGACGCAACATTCTTTGGCTGCTACTTGCGCGTCCTTCAGCACTGATGCCCGATGTTGAGCATGTCCTTTTTCCAGAGAAGCCTGCACTCCAAGAAGCCTGGGATAACATGCAAGACGATTTCGCAAGCAGCCAAAGCACATTCGGGCCTCATCCCATGCTTCTGCTGCGGAACATTGGTTGGCCCTACTCTTTTCCTGTGGAAAATCTCACGTCTGCCATCGCATTGCGCAAGAAACGGCACAAAACTCAGGTGGTCGTAGCCGGACTTGTGATGGTGCGACAATCGCCTGGAACGGCAAAAGGCATGCTATTCATTACCCTCGAAGATGAAACCGGAACTATGAATTTGGTCTTTCGACCAGATACAATCGCTCAGTACAAAGAGTGGATAAGCAACACCTCCCTTCTCTGCGCGCGCGGATGGGTGCAGGAAAATGGTCCCAACCCGTCTGTTTTAGTCACCGAGGTTTTGCCGGCTCTGCAACAAAAGAGCCTTCCCGGCGGGCCTCCAGCCGGACTCGAACGCGACTACACCTTATGGTGAGATTCGAAATTAGCCTTTGCGGCGTGCTCCCGAATTGTTCCATTGATGAGCACACCACTGGCAGGGATTTCCCCCTTCCCAATGACTTTCACCGCAAAAATGAATAGACTCGGGAATCATCGGGAAATCTTTTTTCTGAAATAAAAGGTTAACAAAATGCAAACATTTGCGGATTGGGTTCAATTTTCTGTTGCAGCAGCGGTGGTCTTGCTGCTTTTGGGTATCGTCGTCTTGCTCCTTGTTCTTATTTTGAAGAAGAAAGCGAAGTCGCAGGAAGATGGAATCGAGATTGAACACCTCAATCAAAAATGGGAGCAGAATGCTGACCATCTGAGAACAGCTCTCCTTAAGCCAGATGAACTGAAGAGCTTCCATAAAGAGCGCGCAAAAGCCGACAAAGCAAAGGCAAAAGATCCGAGTCAGAGGCGACGGGTGTTCGTGCTCGATTTTGAGGGTGATTTGGCTGCGACTCAATGCAACAATATGCGCGATCAAATTACAACCATCACAGCACTTGCCAAACCAAACGATGAAGTCGTCGTGCGCATCGAAAGCCCAGGTGGGCTTGTCCATTCTTATGGCTTGGCTGCTTCACAATTGGCGCGCTTGCGGCAGCGCAACATAAAAGTAACTGCTTGTGTCGACAAAGTGGCCGCCAGCGGCGGATACATGATGGCCTGTGTTGCTAACAATATCGTTGCAGCACCATTTGCGATTGTTGGCTCGATAGGAGTTGTTGCAGGCACTCCCAATTTAAACAGATTCCTGAAAAAGCACGACATCGACTATGTTGAACAAACCGCTGGTGAGAGCAAAAGAACCATCAGTTTGTTTGGCGAATTAACAGATGAAAAGAAAGCCAAACAGCAACAACAGCTCAACCTCATACACGAGCTCTTTAAAAAGCACATTGCAGAGAACCGCCCACAAGTCGACATATCAATTGTTTCCACCGGGGAAGTGTGGCCCGCATCGGAAGCCCTCAAACTCCGACTCGTCGATGAGCTTTGCACCAGCGACGATCTTCTCCTTCGACTCGGCATTGAGGCTGATATTTTTCTTCTCAAAACCGAGGAAAAGCAGGATTTCAAAGCGCGATTGCTTAAAAAGTTTTTAGGCTCGATGAAAATGGATCTGCTCGACTGGGCGAGGTTTTAAAGCGGCTCGCCGCAAGCGTGAAAAAACTCCCGCACCGTGAGGAGAAGGAGTTTTTTTCCAAATGACATCTGGGAGCCAGTAGCTTTACTTGAAGTTTAAGTTTACCGGATCATTTTTCAACTCAACGAGGTCATTTCCTTTTCCAAGCGGGAGCAAACCTCGCTTGATGAGCGAGATGCGGATCACGTTCGGATAAAAGTCAGTTGACTTGGCAGTGAACTTTCCAAACTTTTCGCGCAGTGAGTAATCCATTCCGTCGTCAATGGCAGCAACGATCTCATTTGTGCAGTTGAGCTTTAACGTATGATACATAGAGTTCATTGCACGCTCTTGGCTCTTTGCGACGTACTTCTCTAAAATCGCGCGCAGTTCCGCTTGTGAAACATTCAGTTTCCACTGCTCAACGCGATGGTCCTGCTTGCGCACCATGTGGTCATACTTTTCCTCTAAGCTCGTGAGTCGGTAAACAGCTCCAAACTGATCATCCATTCCTTTAATGATGTCGTACTTGTACCCTGGCTGACCAAGAGCTTCAACGCTCATTACGAGATCGGTGACACGTTCTACTTTCGTCGGACCAGCTTTCGACTGAGACACCAATGTGACCGGCATCTTTTCATCAAACTGAAGACGCAACTGCGTGTGTCCTGCAGGTACGACGGCAGGAAAATATTCCAAATGAAAAATCGCATTTTTCAATCCCGCAAGGGGAATGTGGCCAACGTAAAATGTTCCTTTATGCGAGATATTCGCAACCGTCAGAACATCTTTTACGGAGCCTCCATACTGACGAGCTTGTTCCTCGGTCAGACGAACCAGTGAGCGTGCTTTGCGGGTATCGTAACATTGTCCTTGGTTGTCGCCTTTGGGGAGTCTACTGCGAGGCTCAAAGGGATCTTGAGCATCAAAAACGCAGTCAGTGCCGCCGAGTGATGAATAATCC
>CAIZJW010000230.1 GCA_903933385.1 uncultured Silvanigrella sp.
AAACAATGAATCAGGCAAAAAGAAAGTTTAGCACGAAGGAATATCAGGGACGTCTGCGGATCTACACAAAGATTTCGGGAGCAGCGAATATTCAGAGGATTTGGGTCTGGGACAAAGATCGCTCTGAATACGTAACTCCTCCGCGCGGCAATGTTTTTGAGGCTCTGCGGTATGAGATAACTTCTGATGGCGGGCGTAAACGCGTCAGGCAATCGTTCTCGGCGTTGGATGATGCTCGCCAATGGCAAAACAGAATCAATGAAGAGAGCGCTCCGGTGGTTCGCACTTTCGGAGCAGATGCTTTTATATCGCAGCCAGAAACTCACGTAAATTCGCTTGTATCTTCGGCCGCAGGCCTTCTACTTGGAGAGGTTTATGCAGAATATCACCGCCGGAAACTCATGCGATTGAGTGAGAACACCCGACGAAAATATGAGCAGTATGTTCGACTCCATTTGCAGGAATTGATGCAAATGCCGATTCGTAGCATTACTCCTTACACCCTCGATCGGTGGTTAGATGGTGCGCGGCGAAACGCATTGAATCGGACTTCAAACGTAAAGAGAACCTCGTTTATGCACGAGCTGGTTTTTCTGAATAGCTTGCTGAATTATTACGTTGAATACTACGAAGATTCGGAGTTCAAAAATCCCATGCGCAAACGGCATCGTCAGGATGCTTTTGTTTGCAAGGCAGCTCCAAAACATCGTGATTTGACGGAAGACGAATTCAAGAGGTTTTTGGTTGAACTAGGTAATTGCACCCGCGGTGAAGTGTACGTCGCAATGGCAACGGTTCAATATTACCAGGCGTTGAGAATATCTGAAGTTGCAGCCATTCACTTTGAAGACTTGAATCTCAACTGGAGGAATCCGGAGGATTCGACTCTCCGAGTGTGTCGGCACATGGTGTACATGCGGCAGAAAGGATGCAAGCCCACTCTGATGGACGGCTTCAAGAATGCGTCGGGTGGGCAAGACTCTGTGCGCGAGCAGCCATTGTTTCAGCAATCATTTGAGGCCCTCAAGGACCTCTTTCGGTTGGGCTCGGGGCTGATTTTTGCAAGCACAGATGGTTTACCCCTCACGTATCGGCAGATTCAGAAGGCTTTCGACGGTGCGTTCCGCAGGGCGGGGTTGCCATACTCGGGCACCCACGTGTTGCGGCACGGCGGCTGTCGCAGGGTCTACAACGCTACCAAAGACCTCGCCGTTGCCCAGATGCTTCTCGGCAACACAGACATGGACAGCACCCTCGTTTACGCAAAACGCGATAAGGGAGCTGTTCGAGAGTTCGCAAAACAGACTTGGGTTCGAGAGGGGGGCGGAGAGGGTCGTTGAAAAATGCCTGAACGCAATTGAACGCAAATCGATTTCTCAAAACAAAAAGTCCAAGCACTTCTTGTGCTTGGACTTTACATGGCGGAGAAGGGGGGATTCGAACCCCCGGTACCTTTCGGTACGCCTGATTTCGAATCAGGTACGTTCAGCCACTCCGACACCTCTCCGCGGCTGTGGGGAGGTAGCTAGCATAGCGGGATGCGGCTTGCAAAGGTTGGCCGTAACTTACGGCGACGCCCGGGCTTTATCGCACTCGGCTGCAATCAAGCCATTTGATAAATTGAGTCATTTTGTCTTCAAGCTTTAGGTCCAATTCAACGTAAATAGAACTGTTGTCGAGTTCAACGGGCACGGAGGCTTTCACTGTGGCGATGGAGTCTTTGCCCGTGAATACGAAATGGCTCCAAGTGGCGCTCGTTCTGGTGAGTTGCACCTGTCCCTCAACCACGGCTGAGCTGGTGATGGGAGAATATTTATAAGTGAGGGTGCCTTCATCGCTCGATTCGCGAATGTTGAGTTCGAAGCGCGTGCCTGCTTGTTGATCGTCAAATATGCAGAGAAAACGTGGCCCGGCGTGTGCATAAGATGTGGATAACAAGGTTGCGACGAAGGTAATGGCAGCTGCGATGTTTTTGCCAAACAAAGATTTCATGATTTTTATCCCCACAATTAGAGCCCTCTCGCGTGCTCTAATGTGATGGAAGAGTGGCTGCAATCTAAAATAAATTGATATCCCCTTTCAGGCCGACTGGTCGACGACAGCTCGCTGATTCCGCAGGCATTCTGGCGGGCTTAGAGCCCTCAATTTTCCGAATCGCCTGGCAGCATGTCAAAAACTATTTAGCAAAAATATCATTTAAAACATTGAATTAGGGTATTTATTTAAGTATTTAATTAAAGACTTGAATAAAGACTCCGAAGAGAGTAATGTCAGGAATCGAAGTATGGAGGTTCCCTATGACGCTTCTTAAAATGAACTGCCCGGAATTTATGGTCCGCTATCGCGCGGCAGCTCCTGGCAGCGCGGTGATGCTCGATGTTCGAAATAATGATGAGGTTGCATCTGGAATGCTCCCCAATGCCATTCACATTCCGCTGGGTGAGCTTGAGAAGCGAAAATCCGAGCTCGACAAAAGCAAGGAAATTTATCTGTACTGCCGAAGCGGCAATCGCACACAAGTTGCATTCGATATTTTAAAACAAGCTGGGTATCCGAACGTTATTTGCTCCATTCAAGGCGGATATGATCTGTTGAAAACTCTTTGAGGAGAGCGTCATGAGTCGCATAATTTTTGAACAATATATTGACGAAGAAACATCCACGTATACTTTTCTGATTGCTGACCCAAAATCGAAAGAAGCTGCGCTGGTTGATTCCGTGCGTGAGAATGTTTCTTTCTACAAAAAGCGCATTCACGAGCTCGGTTTAAAACTGAATTACCTCCTGGAAACGCATGTGCACGCTGATCATGTGACCGGCAACGGACAGTTGCAAGATGCATTTCCAAATGCTCAGGTTGGATTAAGTGCACAAGCAAACGTGAAGTTCCCTCACATTCCACTCAATGATAATCAAGTTTTGATGCTTGGTGACATTGAAATTAAAACCCTCTTTACACCTGGCCATACAAGCGAGAGTGTGTCGTTTTTGGTTGATGGAAATCGTTTGCTTTCAGGCGACACCATGTTCATTGGCTCGTGCGGGCGCACAGATTTTCAAGCAGGCGATTC
>CAIZJW010000231.1 GCA_903933385.1 uncultured Silvanigrella sp.
GGCAGATGTCGCTTTGAACATCGGTCCAGGGTTGGCCAAAAGCGCAGTTGCTGGAAAAATTGATGGCAGGCTTTGTGATTTGAGTTCTGAACTCAAGGGTGGCGAGAAAATTGAAATCGTCGTCGGAAACTCTCCCACTGGACTTGAAGTCATTCGTCACACGACCGCGCATTTGATGGCAATGGCCATTCAGGAAGTTTTCCCGGGAACACAAATCACAATCGGGCCAGTTGTTGAAAACCAATTTTATTACGATGTGAAGCCGCCTGAAGGTGTAAAAATCAGTTCCAACGATTTCGAAGCTATCGAGAAAAAGATGAGCGAGATCGTGGCTAAAGATTTTCGAGTGGTTCAGCGTATCGTCTCTCGGAGCGAAGCTGTTTCTCATTTCCAAAATATCGGCGAAAAATTCAAAGCAGAAATTGCTGCCGATATCCCTGAAGGCGAAGATATAAAAATTTACGAAATGGGCGGCTGGGGCGACCTTTGCCGTGGACCACATGTACCCAATACTGGAAAACTCGGTGCTTTTAAGTTGATGAGCATCGCGGGCGCGTATTGGAGAGCAAACAAAGACAACGATCAGCTCACGCGAATCTATGGAACAGCTTGGGCGAATAAAAAAGATCTCGATGCATATATTCACATGCTCGAAGAGGCTAAGAAAAGAGACCATGTTGTTCTCGGGAAACAACTTGAACTCTTCACGCTGATTCCTGAATCAGCAGTTGGCGCCCCTTTCTTTTTGCCTAATGGAGCAAAACTATTTGTTCTGCTGCAAAACTATATTCGTCGGAAGCAAGCCGAATTCGGATTTAAAGAAATTCATACTCCTCAGGTTATGAATGTTGATCTGTGGAAGATGAGCGGACATTACGACAACTATCGTGAGAACATGTTTTTCACTCAAGTTGATGAGCAGCAATACGCCATCAAGCCTATGAGCTGTCCTGCCCACGTAAAGGTATTTCAAACCGGTTTACGCAGCTATCGCGAATTGCCGATGCGCTATGCCGAGTTCGGTGTTGTCCACCGCAATGAGTTGAGCGGAACTGTGCATGGCCTCACTCGGGTGCGACGTATCACCCAAGACGACGGTCATATTTTTTGTACTCCTGATCAAATTCAAACGGAGATGAAGCTCGCGCTGCGATTTGTGCGAGAAGCCTATCGCGATCTGACTTTTGAGGAAGTTCGTTTTTATCTCTCAACTCGCCCGGAAAAACGAGTTGGTGCTGAAGAGCTCTGGGACACTGCCGAAACGGCTTTGGTTGAGGCACTCAAGTCAGAGGGAATCGACTACATCCTGAACCCAGGTGACGGTGCGTTTTACGGACCAAAAATCGATATCAAAGTCAAAGATGCCATCGGCCGCTTTCATCAGTGCGCAACGATTCAGCTCGACTTCCAAACCGCAGGACGCTTGGGAGCGTCTTATGTTTCAGCAGCTAACAAGCCTGAAGTACCGGTGATGATCCATCGTGCTGTTTTGGGTTCAGTTGAACGCTTCATGGGCGTGTTTATTGAGCATACTGCGGGTCATTTTCCACTTGGATTATGTCCGGTTCAAGCGCGTATTGTGACCGTGAAAGAGTCTTGTGTAGAGTGGGGCGAGCAGGTTCGTGCGCAGCTTTTTGCTGCAGGTGTTCGCGTCGACACCGACTTCAGCAACGACACTCTTTCGGCCAAGGTGCGCGAGGCTCAGGTGAGCAAAATTCCATATATGCTTGTCATCGGCGATAAAGAGGTCGAGAATCGCACTCTCACGCCGCGCTATCGTGACGGCAAGAACCGTGAAGCAATGACTCCGAAGGATTTTATTGCGCTGGTGAAAGAGGAGAGCGGTGTTTTTTGGGGAGTTGATGTCAATCAGCATTGATTCTTTGCTGCAATTTATTCAATATGGCAGAATCGCTATTCAATGAATTGTGGCGTCATTCAAATGAAAACCATGGAGGATTTCATGTTTCTTAGCAAAAATGTTGCAAGGGCTCTTTGTGTTGTTGGTGGACTCTTTCTCGCAAGCAGTGGCTACGCTGCAGCCGAGCAAAAAGCAGAAGGCAGCGCGAAGAAATCTGAAAAGAAAGACAGCAAAAAAGATAAATCAGCAGTGAAAGAGGTAAAAAAAGTGAATCCGAATGCAGTTGTAGTGACCATGGTAACCAACAAAGGAACAATCAAAATCGAACTCGATAAAGAAAAGGCTCCCATATCGGTGGAGAATTTTCTTGGATACGTGAAATCGGGTCACTACAGCAAAACCGTTTTCCATCGCGTCATTGATAAATTCATGATTCAGGGTGGTGGCTTCGATGAGAAAATGACACAAAAATCAACCAAAGCTCCTATCAAAACTGAAGCTAGCAACGGCCTGAAGAACCTGCGTGGCACGATTGCTATGGCGCGTACAAACGACGTAAACTCAGCAACGGCCCAGTTTTTTATCAATCTCGTTGACAACTCATTTCTCGATTACCCAAACAACGGTGGTTATACTGTGTTTGGGAAAGTCACTGAAGGCATGAATGTCGTTGACGACATCGCCACCACTAAAACCGGATCTTTCGGCATGCATAGCGACGTGCCAGTGAAGCCCGTTGTCATTGAATCTGCGAATGTAGATTGAATTCGGAGTGTTTACTTCGAGCTAAGTGCGAAAAAGTAAAAAAAGGCCCCAGCCGCAAGGCTGGGGCCTTTTTAGTGAATGCAGTTCATTTTTTTTCAAAATGAACTGTGAGGTTCAGATCCATGTCTTTGAACGTGGAAGTTGATTTCGCGGTTGACGAGCGCTGTAAGGCTTTTTCAATCACAAAATCGACCAAACTTCCGTCGGGGCGTTGAATAAATCCTTTGAGTCCTTCTCGAACGCCGTCTTCAATACCCATGTTCACTGTTGCATTGTTTCCGTTAAACTTGAGAATCAGCCCTTTTCTCTCTGTGCCCAGAAAAGGCGAGCTGAATGTTGTGAGTTTGTAGCCTCCACCAGAGTCAGCTTGATCCGCATAGACACGAAGCCAAACGGTTCCAGGGTCGCGCAAAACGAGTTTATCTTGTCCTGTCAGATCGAAGCTCACACCCGTTGGTGTGATGCACTCGGCTTTCAGACCTTTGGCCTGATCGATACCCTGAAACCGAATTTGAAGAGTTTCCGCACTTGATGCGTCGTATCGAAACCAATCGGTGCGGTTGCCGTCGCGGTAGCTCACAGCTCCTTCTTTTGCTTGAGCAGCGGTCAGCTGTTGTGCACCCTCTCGGCTTTTGTCGGCGCCGGAGAGAGCATCGGGATCTTCAGGTTGAAATCTGGCAGCAAGAGATGCATTGAGCAGTTGTCCGTTCAATGGCTCCAGCACCATAAAGTAGGTGCCTGCATCGACGTTCAATGTTGCATTGACAGGGGAACGTGGAGCCAAGTCAATTTCTTTTTGGAAAATGCTTCTCTTTCCAGTTTCATTTTTTACATGGAGTCGAACCCTGCCACCGTCGGTGCTCGATTGCAGACCAATGCTCAAAACTCCTTTGGTCAGTACGACTATCTTGCGCCAAGGTTGTGAGATGGTCTCAGGCTGGCTCGAAAGCTGAAGAGTGCTCGACTCGCCCCACGTGATGGGAACAGCGGTTCGAACCTGGGGTGGCGACGACTCACAACCAGATGAAAGCACAAGCATGAGTAACGGCACGAAAACCGTATTCACGCTCAACGCAATCAAAAAGTTTCGCTTCATTGCCATAGATGGGCCTTCCTGCAAGGGTCTTTCACCTTCTTGGGGTTCATCGGATCTCCCAAATGGAGAACTGAGTTAATCCAGAGAAGATGTCAGTGGGTTGTTTTAGCGTGCAAAATTTGTCCAGTGTGAAGCGGGAGCAAATCGGGCACCGTAGCGAGCCGACATTTCATTCAAAGTCTGCGCCACGCGGGCGTATCCCAGCTGCTGTGCGTAGTGGAACGGACCACCCAGAAAGGGTGGAAATCCTAATCCAAAGATGGCTCCAAGGTCGCCCGTATCAGCAGAGTCGATGATTCCCTCATCAAGGCAGCGCGCCGCCTCGTTCATGAAGACAAACACACACCGGTCGGCGATCTCTTTTAGGTCGAAGTGTTTTCTGTCGTCGCCATGTTTGAGGTGCTTGTAGATGCTGGTGTCTGGTTTGTCCTTTTTTCCTTCCAGATAGGTATAGAAACCACGACCATTTTTACGCCCCTTGCGATCTTCTGCAATAATAGATTCGAGCTCTGGCGGTATGGCGAGCCTATCGGCAAACGCATCTTTCAACACTGTTATAATGTGTGCACCTACATCGATGCCAACTTCATCGAGCAGTGTGATTGGTCCTACTGGCATGCCAAAGCGTTCCAAGGCCTGATCAATAGCCTCAATGCTTGCACCCTCGGAGAGAATATTCAGTGCTTCCGATATGAGGAACGCTAGAATTCTTGTTGTGTAGAAGCCAGGTCCATCTTTCACAACGATGATGTTCTTGCCCATCTTCGTTGCGATATCGAATGTTGCACTTGCAGTTCTTGCGGAGGTTTTGTCTGTTGTGATGATCTCAACAAGTGGCATTTTGGGGACTGGTGAGAAGAAGTGCATTCCTATCACGTTTTCTGGCTTTTTCGCAGCGGCTGCAATTCTTCCAATCGGCAAACTCGATGTATTTGACGCAAAAATAAAATCTTCGTCGTGAATAGCTGCTTCGCAGTGCTTGAGCATGTCGTGCTTGATTGAAAGGTCTTCGAAGACGGCCTCAATAACAATAGGTGTGCCTGCAAATGTTGAGAGATCCACAGTCGGTACGATTCGACCGATGGCAGCGTCACGGTCGAATTTTTTGATGCGTCTTTTCTTCATTCTATCGTCAAAATAAGACTGAATATTCCTCAGTCCACGTTGCACTCCGAGGCCGTCTCTATCAAGCAAAGCACTGCGAATATTTTTGTCGGAAAGAACGGTGGCGATGCCACTTCCCATGAGTCCTGCGCCCAACATTCCAACAAAAGTATCTCCATTCAACAGTGGCTGTATCACTTTTTCTCGCGCCGCATTTTGTGCGTCTGCATCAAAAGGATTTTTCTTCGCTGCAGTGACAACTCGGAATATGTGCACAAGCGAACGGCTTTCGGGTGTGACGACCAGATCGCCAAACAATTTTGCTTCCAGCTTTAGGCCATCCGCCAGTGGGCGACTGAGGCCCTTCATGAGTGCTTCAAGCGCTTTCTTGGGAGCCGGGTAAAAACCTTTTGTGTTCTTTTCAATTTGTTCGAGTGTTTTGCGCTCAATAATTGTTCTGCCAATCGGATTTGTTTCGAGTGCCAGTTTCTGAACATCTATGCCAGCAAATTCAGATGCCTTGACTTGACCGAGCTGGCCAAAACCCATCTTCTTCCGTTCCAAAGATATGGGTTGGCTTGTTTTGCAGATTTCCACTGCGCGGCGAAGGAGTTGGTTTTCCGGAACAACGTCGCTCACGAGCCCAAGTTTTAATGCCTTTTTAGCATCAACTTTTTTTCCTGTAAGAATGAGATCAAGAGCAGGCGCAACGCCAATCACTCTGGGTAAGCGTTGTGTGCCACCTCCGCCCGGAAGAAGGCCTAGTTGAATCTCTGGAAGCCCAAGTTGTGTGCTCGAGTGAGAGGTACAAATTCTATAGTGACATGCGAGTGAGAGTTCGAGTCCACCGCCGAGACAAATTCCATTGATGGCAGCAACCGTTGGCACTGGTGCATCAGCAAACTTCTGAAATAATGCATGCAGAGTTGCAGAAGCTTCCTCTCCTGCTGCTTGAGTTGTCAGCGTGTCAAAGATGCTAATGTCAACACCTGCGGCAAAGCAGTTCGGTTTCGATGAGGTCATGACCAATCCGGCAATTCCAGGCGTCGCGAGCGCTTGTGAAATGACCTTATCGAGGTCGGTGAGGATCTCACGTGAAAAGGCATTCATTGACTTCGTTTCATCGTTAAAGTCGATGATGCAAACAGAATCTTGCCAAGAGACGCGAAGTGTTTTTGTGATTGAAGTGATCGTGTTGTTCATTTCAGTGTTTCCTTCAATGTTGAGGAGCTTCGAGTAACATGGCTTGACCCATTCCACCGGCCGCACAAATTGCCACGAGCGCATAGCGTGCACCTGTGCGTTGAGCGATACGAAGTGCCCGACCAATGAGTCGGCCACCGGTTGCGCCGAACGGATGGCCGTATGCGATTGAACCTCCATCGATGTTCATTTTCGAAGGATCAACAACCCCAAAAGCACCTTCGAGTCCGAGTTTTTCTTGGCAGAAGCGAGTGTTTGACATGGCATCGAGGCAGCTCAAAACTTGCGCTGCGAAAGCTTCATGAATTTCAAAGACACCGATGTCCGAGAGTTTCAGGTTGTGCTTTTGCAAAAGTTTAGGAATGGCATAGGCCGGACCAATTAAAAGCTGATCGCGTGGATCAACTGCCACTGCAACTGAATCGACAACATAACCAAGTACAGGAAGTCCATGTTCTTCAGCATAATGAGAATTTGCGAGCAGCACTGCAGAGGCTCCATCCGTGAGGGCACTGGAGTTGCCAGCTGTGAGAGTTCCGTTACGTTTGTCGAATGCGGGCTTCAATTTCGACAATGCTTCAATTGATGTGTCGCCGCGCACAAGATTATCTGCATCGACAAAGTTTTCTCTTGCTGTGCCCGACCAAACAGCAACGATTTCTTCTTTGAGGTAGCCCTTCTCGATGGCCTCAGCAGCACGATGGTGGCTGCGCATTGCAAGCTCGTCTTGGCGTTCTCGTGAGATATCATTTTTTACTGCCATCTGTTCGCCGTGTTCACCCATAGTGAAGCCTGTGAATGGCTCTGCAAGCGCCGGAGGTTTGGGCAGGAAAGCCTTTGGGTTGAATTCAGAAGCCATCATGAGTTTGTCTTTGATGGTTTTGGTGCGCGATAATCGGGTTAAAAAGCGGCGAGCTTCATCAGAAAATGTGATTGGAACGTCAGAGAGTACTTCCACTCCGCCCGCCAGAACCATGCGGTTTCGACCTGCGAGAATTGCATCGGCTGCCAATTGAACGGCTTGCAGTGAGCTCGCGCACGCGCGGTTCAGGGTATAGCCAGGAATTGACTTGGGGAGTCCTGCAAACAAAGCAATGTCGCGGGCAATGTTTGGGTTTTTAGTTTGAGGTACCACGGCGCCCCAAATAACTTCATCGATATCGGAAGCCTTGGCACCTGTACGCGCAATGACTTCAGTGGCAGGACGAATACTTAAGCTAAGCGGAGTTTCACGCTCAAAGACGCCAAAAGATCGCAC
>CAIZJW010000232.1 GCA_903933385.1 uncultured Silvanigrella sp.
CCGATGTCTATGAGGCAAATTGTGAGCTGAATGCTTTCCAGGTTTTGTTTCAACAGGCTCTCGATACAGTTTTGAGTCATTTCCCATACGTCGCGAAAGGGAATGATAACTGCCACGGAGAGCTTTTTTCCGCTGGATTTTTGCAACGCATATTGTTCTTCCACCCGTGACATCAATTGCCCTTTGGCAAGAGATTGAGTGCTCGGAAGCCCCAGCTCTGTAGCTAGATTGGTACTGGCATTCACTTGCGCTTCAGATTGATATTTTACGAGAAGCCACGTGGGATCGCGGAGAACTTGGGTGCCGTGAATTATGATAGTTCTAACGTGAAGCACGATCTCCACAATTTTACAGAAGATGCGTGCGAAAAAATTCACGGTATGCTGACTTCCTTTAAAAAGCGGCGCAAATTAGGCATTCACGGTAAAACTATCAACGTCATTCGAAAAAACCAAGGCTTTGAGGAGCAGTTGCTGGGAAGCTACCCCCTGCAATCCCACAACTCGTGGTAGCGGAATTTTTTAAAGGCCAATGCGCGAAGAGAATGGGTTAGCTTCATTTTCTCCATATAAACTTAGATCACAACCACTGTGCGCCTTTAGGAATAAATTCCTTTGGCAATTCGGCACGGAAAAACTCTTTCTTATCGCGAAGCATATTGAAATTCACAATGTGCCAAAGTGCGGCCACGCCGTCTTTCCAGGTGATCTTTTTTCCCTCGAGATAATTGCGCGGGAAATAGGAAATTGGGAACTCCATCACGCGCAGTTTGAGGCGGGCAATTTTGGCGGTGATTTCGGGTTCAAAGCCAAAGCGTTTGCTTTCAAGAACGATGTTTTGAATAATTTCGCGCTTGAAGAATTTGTAACAGGTTTCCATGTCGGTGAGGTAAAGGCCTGAGAGTGCATTGCTCATAACGGTTAGGAAGCGGTTTATTAAATAATGGAATGTGCGGTGCACTTGTGAGGCCGATTTCTTGAACCGGGAGCCAAACACAACATCGGCTCTGTCGGTGAGGAACGGAGTGAGAAGTTGCGGAACATCTTCGGTGTCGTATTCAAAATCAGCATCCTGAATACCAACAACATCTCCGGTTGCGGCCAGAATACCACGCTGGAGCGCTGCGCCTTTGCCTTGGTTGGATTCCTGCAGAAGAATTTGCACCTGACATTTGAAAGGAAAATTTTGAATGATGCTGCGTGAGGTGTCTTTGGAGCAGTCGTCGATAATAACGAGTTCTTTTTCCATTGGCAGTTCGAGTGAGTCGATTTTCTTGAAGAATCGCTCGAGGTGTTCAGCTTCATTGTAAACAGGAATAATCAGCGAAACTTTCATACGGTTGCCTTTCCTCTGCCAATGCAATGGTATTCCCAGCCTTCAGCGCGCCTGCGAGCAGGCGTGTATTGGTTGCGGCCATCCCAGAGCTCTTTGGTGCGCACAAGGCCACCGAGCTTTTCCCAGTTCGGATTGCGGAACTGCGACCACTCTGTCACGAGCACAATGAGGTCGGCGCCTTCTGCGGCTGCGTAAATGTCGTCTACAAACTTCACGTTTGCTTCTGGGAGCATTGGCTTAGCGTTCTCGGTGCCTTCGGGGCAGTGGGCGACACACGTAGCACCAGCGCGGGTGAGCGCGTTGATAATGTCAACGCTCGGTGCTTCGCGCATGTCGTCGGTTTTGGGTTTGAAAGAAAGGCCCCAAATTCCCACTTGCTTGCCTTTGAGATTGCCGTTGTGGCGCTTCAAAATGCGCTCAATGAAATAATTGCGCTGCTCTTTATTCACAGCCTCAACGGCATTGAGAATATGTCCGCCAAGTTCGTATTTTTTCATCGTGCGTTGCAAAGCTTGCACATCTTTTGGAAAGCAGCTGCCGCCGTAGCCGAGGCCTGCGTAGAGGAAGGGCATGCCAATACGCGAATCCGAACCAATTCCTTTGCGCACTTCTTCAATATCGGCGCCCACTTTGTCGCACAGCTGCGAGAGCTCGTTCATAAAAGAAATACGAGTAGCGAGCATTGCGTTGGCTGCGTACTTGGTGAGCTCGGAGCTCTTCACATCCATCATGTGGATGGGGTGGCCGTTGCGCACAAACGCTCCGTAGAGTTCCTTCATGAGTTCTGCTGTGCGTGGGTTCTCAACACCCACAACAATGCGGTCGGGGCGGAGGAAGTCGGCAATGGCGTCGCCTTCTTTGAGGAATTCAGGGTTGCTCACAACATCGAACTCAAGGTTGCCGAGGTTACGCCGAGCGAGTTCTTCGCGCACAGCGGCCGAAACGAGTTCTGCGGTTCCCACAGGAACAGTGCTTTTGTTTACAATGACTTTGTAGCCTGTCATGAGGCGACCCACTTCGCGGGCCACGCCAAGAACATATTGCAGGTCGGCCGAGCCATCTTCGCCAGGGGGGGTGCCCACGGCAATGAAAACAAACAGGCTGTCTTTCACGGCTTCGGCCAGATTTGTTGTGAATGAAATGCGGTTCTCGGCAGCGTTGCGCTTCACGAGTTCCTCAAGGCCTGGCTCATAAATAGGAATCACACCCTTTTTAAGGCCTTCGATTTTGGCGGCGTTCACATCAACGCAGGTGACATCATGACCCATTTCCGCAAAGCAGGTCCCTGAAACCAGACCCACATAGCCCGTGCCAACCATGCAAATTTTCATGTGATTGTACCCTTTCACGTTTCATTCCCGAGGAATGGCGCGAAGATTATCAATTTGGGTGTGAAAGGCAACACAGTTCTGGGCCGTTTGTGTGCGAAAATTCAGCTCACCGCGCCAGAGCGCTTAATTCCCGCGCAAACTGCGCCGCTACATTTATATCGAGATAGGGCTGCGCATTGCGAACATTCTGGGCGCGAGCCTGTGCGCTCGGCCCGCATGCCAATACTCCGCGCAGAACATGGAGCAGGGCCTGCGGATTTCGTTCCTCAAAGATGAACTCTGGCTTGGCGAGCAGCACAGGAATTTCCCCGGAGTGGGAGCCAATGACTGTGGCACCGCACGCCCAAGCTTCAACAATCACTCTCCCAAATTGCTCTTTCCAATGAGATTCTGTGCGGCTTGGAACAACCAACACATCGAGCGCATTGAAAAACTGTGGAAGTGCCGTGGCTGGCACAGGGCCGTGCAACGTGAACTCAAGACCTCGTGAAGAGAGCGCAGTGAGACAATTTCGTGCCTCCTCCAGAACCGGCCCGCCTCCGGCAATTTCAAAATGAATGCGTGAAAGTTCCTCGGGGCTGAGCATTTCAAGCGCCGCAAGAAGATCGGGCACACCCTTTGATTCTGTGACTGCGCCACAGAAACCGACTCGGATTCTTTCCGGTGTCGCAGCCGCAGGGTGTTGAGAGGGCGAGGTTTCACTGGAGGAATGGGCAACACTGCTTTGTGCAGAGTTGAGATAAAAGAGCGAAGAATCGGCCCACAGTGGAAAGCGAATGATGCGCCCTTTGTAGCCTTGTTTGCGCAACACATCGGTTACCTCTTGGCTAAGAGCCAAAAGTGAAGGAGAGCTGGCAAATATAAAATTCTGGATAAGGCGCAGGGGAAGCGAGAATTCTTTGTAAATATTCTGGAGCGAGTAAAAGAGAATTTGCGTGCCCCGGGGGAGAAAAACGCGCGCCAGGAGAAACACAAAAAGAGCACTGAGCGAATAAGGTTCCATAAGAGCCACGAGCACGGTGGGTGATGGCTGTGTTGTTGCGGATTGCCTTCTCCGCCTCGCGAGGGAGCGAAAAACGCGTGCAAGCCCCTGAAACCAAACCATCTGAATATGGGGCGCACGCACTTTCAGCACATGGGTTTCAATGCGCTGCTCCCACTGCTCGGAGAAAGGGGCGCAGGTCACCATTTGCCCGCCAAGCTCCCAGAATTCATGGGGCACGACGGCTGTCACGCTGCCTTTTATGCTGTTTGCCAAGTGAACCCAAAAACTTCGATATGCAGAAACAACAAGGCTCTGCCAAATAACAACAACATTCACTGTGCGTGATCCTTTAGAGGCTCATGGGCGTGGGTTTTCCCGGACAGTGTTAAGCAACATCCCTCTCGTACATCACCGGGCTCTGATAGCCAAGCGATGAATGCATTCGTGTTCGATTGTAGAACACTTC
>CAIZJW010000233.1 GCA_903933385.1 uncultured Silvanigrella sp.
CATGGAATTCGTCACGATTTCTCAGACGATGAAATCGTGGCAAATGTTCGCCAAAGTCTGATGGCGAAAGCTCTACCAATCAATTCTGATGTTTACGCAACCGCAATTGGCGGTCCAACTCCAATGGCGTCACTTTTCGAAGATGCAGTACCTGGCTCTCGGTGCGGGCAAAGCTTAAAACAACTTGCGAGTCTGGGGCACTTTCAAGCTTCCGCAATACCCTACAGTCTCTTGCCCAGGTTTATTGAATTGTATTTTCACCCAGAATTAGCTTGCTCGAACCGCTTCCTAACGCTCGAACAACACCTTTTCCAGGCTTACCACCAAATTGTCTCAAGGCTACACGAGCCAGGCTCAAAAACTTTTCTTGTTTGGGTATCAAATTCAATAAAATACACTAAAGAATCAGATGGAATTAAAGAGCTGGAAAAGTGGACTAACTCGAGCCATCTTGCTCATAATCTACTCCTCAATCATCTTGCCTTTCTAGAATCAACAAAACTTGAAAAAAATCATCAAACATTTGTGGTGGGACTCGCTGACGGTCATGCTCCTACAACAGCGTTTGTCAGATTCGACGGACAAACGAAGTCGAGTCTCACCGACCTGACTTTGGAGTCGCCTGGACAACGCTCGCAGTCATCTGTCGCCGAACTACTCCGCGGTCAGCCTGCACAAAACGAAAAGGACTCTCCCTATTTCTATTCAGAATTCAATTCACAAAATGAAGTAAATCCAATTTCCGAGCTTTCACCCTCAATTATAACATCCGCGAAAAATCAATCGCCAAATATCAAACTTGCGGTGAGTCACACTGCACTCCGAAAAGCCATTGTGAGTGCAAAACGCCATGTCATTTGTCAAAATGTTTCATCGACATCAGGAAAACGTTTGTTTGTTAAGGTGAGTTTGAACCTGCGAGCCACAGAGAATCGTCTGCCGCAACTGACTTATGAAGACATTGAAAAAACCAATCTACCCCCCAAAAACGACTCGATGAACCTTGATGAATGCATTGAAAATGCACGCGAAAGGTTAATACAAAGTGTGTTTGAAGACGTTTCGCTTCGTGACAGCTCTGCATTCAAAACTCTCTTAACCGGATTGCCCGTCAAATCAATTCGTGCACAAGGCGGAAGCGTCGAACAAAACACCGAGTCCGAAGAAGCACTCGATCAGTCAACATCGGCCCTGCCCGCAGTCCCGAGCGAGGAACAGGAACAATGAAAAGAAAAGCGAAAGCCCAAAAATTCTACCTATCGCGGACCAGTAAAAACGAAATACTTTTTGCAAAAATCGCAATAGCAACTATTTGCTTTGTTCTTCTATTGGTTGGTATATCTCTCGGAACTCGCTCGAACAGAGTTGCACGTTCCAATGCAAGGAAACAAATTGAGCAGGCCGCTCAATACGTAAGAGGCTGGCAGGCGTCTTCAGAACCCGATATGAATTCAGAAAAATCAGACCTTCGCTCACACGTAGGTTTTCACTTTGATTGGCCAACGCGTTTTAACACTCCCCAATTGAGCTTACCAAAGGCAACAGGCGCTGGCCGAACGCAGGAAATAGAGCAACTTTTAAAGCTAGGAAAAACAAAAATCACCTTACACGCAACGAGCGTTGGTAAAAACAGATACTACCTAGAAGAGACTCTGAGTCGCAATTACAAAGTCCAGGTGAAGAAAAGCGTTGCCGTGATGCTGCCTGGAGAAAAAATTCAGATCTACTATAACTCGAGCACGGCAGCAGCTCGGAACTGGAAGCTAAGAGTGAGAGCTATCGCCGTCACTCAAGATCGTCTCGATTCGACAATCCCAGTCTTGACTGGTTTTTCTCGCGAGATCCTGACCCGAGGAGAAGTCGAGCCAAGAGGACAACAACTCGACATAGACATTCCTTCAGCCAGTGAGTTGCAGCGTCGTGACGAGAAATATTTTACTATAGAATGGCCTACAGAAGCATCTGGAATTCTCGTTCTTGAGGGTCTGCAACCTGCATTCATAGATTCTGAAAACCGATCGCAGATGTCACGAAATCTCGTTGTGCACATCGATGGAATGCATGGTTCTCTCACGCAGCTTCAAAGGACTCTTGAATTACTGAATCGATCGTTTGGCAACACGGCAAACAAAATACACATAACCTCAGCTATTCCCCCAGCGAAAAACTTTTCCCTCTCTCGAGAGACACTCTTGACTGGCAGAACACCCATTGAGCTCGGAGCTTCCCTACAAAACGATAAATTACGACAGCTTATAAAGCCTCAACAGGCACTTGTAAATAAAGCACTCAATCGAGGTGGATCGGCAAGAAAAATAACTCTAGTCAGCAAGAACTCGTGCTCCTCAGATTGTTTAACGCGTTCTGGTTTGGCTGCGGAAAATGAATTCTTTACAAGTGAAATGACAATACAGAGAAATGACGAGTTTGCTTCGACTTCACTTTTTATTCGCAACGATGAATTCATCACCGAGCCTGGCCTGCTGTTTGTTGAAATCAATGCTCCGAGCGAGAATCTTCGTCTCAATTGGGAAAGCATAACTGCCTCGAAATTCTCGACATACCGCTGGATTACTTCTGGCCTTTTGGACATATTTGGGTACCATGACTCCGCTCTCCAAAATGAAGAGAAAATTCTTCAAATTGACATATGGTTGGCAAAGTTGATTGAGTCTTTCCTTGTAAATTCGCACTCCGCTAATGTCGCGATTTTTTTACACGACAATAACTCCCCTGTGCTTCTCTCTGGTTCAAAGAAAGAGACAACCAGTCTGACTCGTGGTGAAATTCTTATGAATCTTCATGACCTCTCATTGACAACAAGCGAATCAAAACAGCCAACCGTCATTGAAACACCAGTTGGAATGCTTTCTGCGCTGCGCTTCTTCGAAAAGAATAGTATTGAGAAAAAAACCACACTCACTCATGCTGAACTATTGCAGCAATTAAACAACGAACACATGCTAGTGTCCCAACTGCAGGAGAGCTCATACATCACCACAACCCCAGATGGCTGGCTACTCGATCCAAAACATTCGAGTGGGCAGGATGAAAACAAACCTCTGTTTAAGGCTGAACCAGAGAAAATTCACCTCGTTCAAGAAAGCTCAAATACTGAGAGACGAAAGAGTAAACTTCTAGGGCTTCATGTTTCGATGCCTGCAAATAATTTAAAAGACGAAGTGATCGACACTGAAATATCAACTACTCTTCGGGGTCTTGGGTGCGAGTCTCAATCTGAGAACGCGCAATTGAAATCATTTAATTATGATGATGCTGGAATACCCTCTTTGAGCGAAATGCAAATCGTTGGCCGACGCGCTGCCCAAACACCCTGGCATATTTTCTGTCTCTTTGAGGGTCGAATTTCAAACTCCACTTCTCTTCGGATGCGCTTCGAGCTCAATGATCGGCCGGTGGTACGCGAGATGCTTGGATTGGGAGAATTCGCTCTTCCGATTCGAGGATTTCTCTGGCGTTCCCCTGACAGTATTGAACTTATTGGTGCGCAGGTGCTCGATGCCACTGTCTCACTCCATGTTCCCGATTCGGATTTGGCAAAGCAGACCTCAGTCGTATTGTGGAGTGATCGAATTCCTGCCGGCTTGAAAGATCCACGCGCGACATTTCCTCTAGAATTGTCGCGGCCAGAGGAAAAACCTTTGCAGAACTCAACCCAAGAAGCTGAAGAACGGCTTAGTGAAAAGTAAAGAGGCTTAAAGAATGGCTCCGCGAAGGTCATTGACGCAGCAGGGTGAACTGCTCAAACTCACTGGCGACACTTTCACAATAAAAGAAGAACTTAAACGCATTGGTGCGCGATACGACGGTGCTCAAAAATGTTGGTTCGTTTCGGCAGAAGAATCAAATCTAAAGAAGCTTGAATTCTTAGGATTTCTCGTTTTGCAACCACTGGCATCTGTACCGTTAGAGAAATTGTCAGACGAACTCTCTAAACCAGAGGTGCAAGGTAACGAGGACGTCACTGAAAAGAGTGGCGATGTTTTTACTGTTTCCCAATTTACAAGCTTTGTCGAAAACGTTTTCCGTAGACACCTTGGATTTGATTTTTGGATTGTGGGAGAGGTTTCATCGCTCAAATCTTCCAGTGGACATGTGTACTTTGATCTCATTGAACCTGAGCAAGAGAGGGCATTACAGACCGGGCGAGCCGCTTCCGTTTCCTGCTGCTTTTGGGCTGGAAAAATACGTCAACTTTCCGAAAAAATATCGAACTTTCCTCTTGGTGAAGGAATCAAGATCAAGCTGAAAGTTCACTGCGATTTTCGTAAAGAGGGATCACGACTCAATTTGATTGTTGATGATATCGACCCTCAATACACTCTCGGCGATTTGGCGTTGCAACGACAGAATATAGTTCGCGAACTGAAGCGCAGAGGCCTTTACGACCGACAACGCCTTCATGCTAAATGGCCGGATTTTCCGTTGCGCATTGCACTTCTGACGGCAGCTGGTTCACGCGCTCAAACTGATTTTCTCGATGAACTCAAAATCTCAAAGCTCTCGTTCCAAGTGACGCTTTTTGATTGCCACATGCAGGGTGAAAAGGTTGAACGTGACATAACCAATGCCCTCGCTGAAATTTCCGCGGATGGTGAGTCTTCTTTCGATTGTGTGGTTATCACGCGTGGTGGCGGTTCACGGTTAGATTTGCGTTGGTTCGACAATCTCGAAATAGGTAAGTCGATTGCATATTGCACTCTACCGGTGCTCACAGCCATCGGACATTTAGAAGACGTTAGCATTGCCGACGAAGTTGCCTCCGTTGCGGAAAAGACGCCCACCGGTGCCGCGCGATTTCTTGCACAGAGCATCTCAAACGGATTTGAAAAGATTCTAGGCCGACTCGAGCGAGCTGCCCGAGTGTCGCAGGCCCGAATTCAACGCGAGAGGCAATGGATTGAGCGATTCGAAATCACACTTCAGCAATCGACACGGCGCAGAGTCGAAAAAGAAAAGGATAAGCTCTCTGACAGCCAGAGAGCACTCCGCCTCGTCCAAAAGACAGCGGCGCAACCTTTGCGTCTAGGATACTCTATCCTCCGGGCTCAGGATGGGCGCACTCTCAAGGCAGATGACTTTCTCACATCTGGTTTCCCTGAGTCCGTTCAGGTGGAACTTTTCAGCGCGGACAAAAACGCTCAAGTTTTAGTCGATTTACAAGTGACGGCGGTACAACAGAAGAGCTCCAACACGCTTGTCACTGAGAGCATCTCGCTCTCAACTTCCCCCCAAAACCAAGGACTTTAGACTGCCATGAAAACCTCGAAATCGTTGACATACAAGGAATTGCAAAGCGAACTAACGCGCATTCTGGCCACACTCGAACAAGATGGAACTTCACTCGACGAGATTTCTGCCCTGCTGAAATCCGGATTCGAAACCGTAGACGCCCTCAGGGCCCGACTCACAGAATCTGAAGCTCAGATTGAAAACATTATCTCACTGCGGCACAACAACTCCCACAACGCTCAGCTCGACAACGGCGAAGGAGAATCTCAGCAATGACGAATACTTTGAACACGACACGGACAAAAATCGTCTGTACGCTCGGTCCTTCGAGTAGCGATCGCGAGACTATCTCAGCTTTGATTGATGCAGGAATGAATGTAGCTCGCCTGAATTTTTCTCATGGCGAGCACAGCACGCACGCCCAAAACATCGCTACCATTCGCGAGCTTTCTCGAGAAAAAAACAAGCCTGTTGCAATTCTTCAGGATCTTCAGGGTCCTAAGATCCGTGTGGGAAAGCTGCGCGGAGGCTCAACGACAATCTCTAAAGGCCAACACCTGACTTTAGTATTCGGCCTCGAGCAAACGGACGATAACATCCCAATCGATTACCGCGAGCTTGCGGCAGATACCCACGTGGGCGCAAAAATTCTCCTCGATGACGGACTCCTCGGAATGACAGTTGTCGGAATCAGAGATGGACTCGTGGATTGCGAGGTCGTTCACGGAGGCCTGCTAAAATCGCGCAAAGGCGTAAACTTTCCAGACAGCGATCTTTCCATCCCTTCCACAACAGAAAAAGACACTCGCGATTTGCTTTTCGGAGTCGCCCAGGGCGTTGACTACGTAGCACTCTCGTTTGTGCGTACCGCTGGTGATGTGCAAAAGCTAAAACAAATGCTTCGTGCACTTGGCTCTGACATTCCGGTGATCGCAAAAATCGAGATGCTCAGTGCTGTCGAGAATATTGATGAAATTTGCCAAGTCACAGACGCCATCATGGTTGCCCGCGGCGACCTGGGTGTTGAATGCGGTTTCGCAAACGTTTCTGCGTTCCAAAAGCAGATTGTTCGCTCCTCACGTGCTCACGGGAAGCCTGTTATTGTCGCAACCCAGATGCTCGACTCAATGATTGAAAACCACGTTCCCACGAAGGCCGAAATCTCGGACGTTGCCAATGCAGTGTTTGACCTCGCCGATGCAACTATGCTTTCCGGTGAAACTGCATCAGGAAGACATCCTAGTCATGTTGTAAATACCATGCGCGACATTCTTTCACGGGTCGAAAATTCGGGCATGTTGATTCCAGGTGAAGAGAACGCTCGCCTTTTCAAATCAAATAGCACACCAGAAGTCGTTGCCCGCACAGCTGCTGAGCTCGGTGACGCATGCAAAGCTGCTGCCATTGTGTGTCTCACCCTGACAGGAAATATCGCACGCACCGTTGCGAAATATCGCCCACAGGTGCCTGTGATTGCTTTGAGTCCACGCCCTGACGTCGTTCGTAAGCTAAGCTTAGTGCGAGGAGTGAGTGGTATGCAGAACACAATGTTCTTTGATACTGATGGCGCGCTGCATGAAATCGCTAAATCAATTGTTCAGCGCGGAATGGCAAAAGAAGGTGATTTGCTCGTCATTACTGGTGGAATTCCATTGGCATCGATGCAGCCGACAAACCTCATTAAGCTGCACAGAATTTCAAAAGAGGACGTACTGTAACCACAGGCACTCGATGCCCCCGTTGAAAACCTTCTTTCGACGGGTGGCGCGTAATCCTACCGAACCCGCATGCGCCTCACTCCCTGCAAGTATCCAGGCCTGCCAGCCTCGGCAATTTTTCTTCAACGTGTCGCCAATGTCTTTGTAAAATGCTTTGAGCTCTTCTTCCTCTCCAAGGCGCACGCCATAGGGAGGATTCATGACAACGATCCCTTCAGGGTCATCGACGTGCATCTGCATAATGTCACGCTTTTCAAAATGAATGAGCTTAGAGACACCTGCCGCTTCTGCATTTTTCTTCGCAGCGGCAATTGCTGTGAGATCTTTGTCGCGGCAGAGCAGTGGTGCCTTGACGGAATCAGGATCGACCACTCGCCCTAGTGCATGCTGCTTATAAAGTGAAATTTTTTGAAATACATCGAGCAGCGAGAGCTCTTGGGCGCGAATCGTCCGGCGAATATATTCAATTTGTTTCATTGCAGAAGCAGGAAGAATCTCGAGCCATTCATAGGCAAAGTGTTTGCGTTCAAGCTGAGGACGACGATTGAGCAATGCAAGCGCGGCTTCAATTGCAAATGTCCCAGTTCCACACATGGGATCGATAAAATCTGGTGACAAAAGTATCGCTCCAGGAATGCGACGATTTACTTTTTCTTCACCCGCTTCCGAAGCGATCTTTTTCTCTCTTTGAGACGATTTTTCTTCAACCCGAGAAAAATAAACTTTCTCTGGATTATCGCGTCGGAGCTCGCGACATAAACGATTCCATCCTGTCATTCGAACAAGTCCTGCAGCCAAAAGTTCGCTAAGAGGAGCATCGTGAGTTGCCGTTCGATAGCCTCGAGCTGAAAGAGGAATTCCCGTAGTATCAACACTCACAGAAAGCAGCCCACGGTGCAAACGCGCCATAACTCGCACCTGCGGAGCATCTTTTTCAACACTCGGACGCTCTCGTGTTTGTCGTTTGAATGAGTCGACAATTCCATCTTTAATTTTGAGGTTGAGCGATGGAGCCTTGATATTGGGATCGGTTGATGTTGCATTGACCATGAATGTTTTGTCGAGCTTGAAAAATGCGGGCCAGTTCATTTTCTCAACCGATGCATAAACATCTTCAATTGTGCGAACTTCACCCTGATAGATTTCACAAAGAATTCGACTTGCGCAGCGCAAACCAAAATTCATTGCAAGACAAAGAGTCCATGGCCCACGAACGTATACCCCTGCACTCGCGACCGTGGGCTCAGAACTCAATTGAATTCCACAATCAGCGGCAAGCTCGTTGATCTCAGCAACAAGTTCTTCCTCAAGACCATGGATGGTTGTTATAAAAAACGTTGCTGATTGCTCATCGAACAACGGCAGGCGCCGCTGTGGGCGTTCCACCGGGCGCTGGCTCCTTTGATCCATCCTCGGGTTTTGTGGTCGGCTCGTTCGATTTGGCCGCGGGCGATCCAGCGACTGCGGCCGCTTGGTTTGCGTCCGCTCCTGAGCTTCCTGCATTGGCACTCGAGCCGTCGGCCTTGGCTGAAACTCCATTTTTGGAGTCGGTAGGAGCCGACCCGGGGAGTTGTCCTGGGCTTGGGATTTGCCCCGTGGTCCCGTTTTTGTCGCTGTTCGGCTTGTCATTCGACCCCTCCTCATTTCCATTTGCACACAATCCCATTTCTCGAAGCAGTTCATACTCACGCCCCGAACGAATGCGCGTATAATATTCGAGGAGTTCTGTCGCCTTTTTCGGATTCACTGATTCTAAAAGTTTTGTCACTTGCCTCGGTGGTAGCTTGCGGAGCAATTGCATCACCAAATCGCGGTCCATTCCCTCAATGAGGGGAGCAGCCTTCTTTGGCTCCATTTTTGCGATGAATTCTAGTGTTTCGCTCAGCCGTTCGTCTTTTGCTTTACGTTCTTTTTGAAGAGTTTCCTCGAGAAGTTTTCGTTCCTCTTCAATGCGCTTAAGTTTTGCATCAACATCGCCCTTGGCGCGCTCGTAGCCCTGCTTTGCAATATTCATCTTTTCGATTTTCTGTTCAACATCTTTTCGCATCAGAAGAAGTTGATTGCGAAGCTCTGCTGCGCGAGAAAGCGAAAGACCCTTTTCTGGAATATCAGGAAGCTTGGCGGCACTGTCAGCATTTTTATCTGTATCAGATGCTTTTTCTGTTGCTTCCTCAGCATTCGCCTGGTGATTTGCGTACATGAAACCACCCAAACCGGCAATAGCCACAAGCTTCGCAGCAAAAAGCAAATGTAGACCTTTCATGAACCAATTACCTCATGATCTTGAACTATCGAAAACTGACCGCTGGTGACGTAGAGTCGCTTGTTCATCCAGAAATTTGCGTTCTTTTCGCTCTTCGTTCTCGATAAATTCTGCAGACTTTTTGTCTCTAAAATTTTCCATGACTTTCAGGTTTCTTCTACAGGTCAGCAAATGCTGTTCTGCAATGTCAACATCTGACTCCGCGACTCGAATCGCCTCGAGCAACTCCATCATTCTAGACTTCCGCTTCTCAAGACTTTGCTCATAAACAGGGTATTTGAAATGCTCGCCGTTGCGGATCGAATCGTTCAGTGAGTCGCGCTCCAACAAATAACCATCTCTTTGTTCAAGAAGGAGTCGTCGTAGTTCCGATACGACCTTCCTGCAGTTCTCAAGATATGCTTGCGCCTCGTCAACGGCCTGTTGACGCATATCCATGACGCGTTGCAGCTTAAAGACGAAGCGACTCATTCAAGCTCCGTCAGTTCGAACAGTTGTTCCGTCGATTCGCCAAAGTTAGACACTTCATTGCGCCCTTGGCGGAGAAACTTTTCAATCCGGGCCTGCATATGAATGGCTTGATCAATTTTCGGATTAGATCCCTGATTGTATGCACCAATCGATATGAGATCCTCATTCTTTTGATAGGTGGCCATCCACTCACGAATTTGACCTGCAGAACGTTGGTGCCGATCGTCGGTGATGTCGACCATCACGCGACTCGCACTTGTCAGAATGTCTATGGCCGGGAAATGGTTTCGGGCTGCCAACTGACGAGAGAGATTGACGTGTCCGTCGAGAATACTCCGCGCGGCGTCGGTGACAGGATCGTTAAAGTCGTCTCCGTCCACAAGAACCGTATATATTCCTGTGACAGAACCATCCGAATCTGAGTTTCCGGCTTGTTCAAGGAGTCGAGGGAGCATTGAAAAGACGGAAGGCGTGTAGCCTTTCGTTGTAGGTGGCTCACCTACTGCAAGGCCAATCTCTCGCTGTGCCATAGCGACGCGCGTGAGTGAATCCATCATTAACAAAACTTTTTTGCCACCCTGACGAAAGTAATCTGCAATGGCAGTTGCAACATGTGCAGCGCGGATTCGTGCGAGAGGGCTTTGGTCGCCCGTTGAAACGACTACAACACTCCGTGCCAGACCATCAGCTCCTAAGTTCTCTTCGAGAAATTCACGCACCTCTCGACCACGCTCGCCAATGAGTGCGATCACGTTGAGATCAGCCTGTGTATAACGAGCTATCATACCCAAAAGAACACTCTTTCCGACGCCGGAACCAGCCATAATTCCAATTCGCTGTCCTTCTCCACAGGTGAGCAGCGTATTCATTGCTCTCACTCCCAAATCGAGTGGAGCGTCGATTCGTCTGCGCAGCAGTGGGTTGAGCGGTTCACGCACAATTGACCAAGGAACACCCGCCAATGCTGGAATAGGTTGCCCGGTCATGGGACGAAGATATGGGTCGACAATACGACCGATCAAATGAGCCCCAACGCGAATTTTTGGCTCACGTTCTACGCACTGGACAAGTGCATTTGCACAGACACCAGTAGGATCAGAAAATGGAATGATTAATGCTCTGTCACGACGAAATCCTACGACTTCACCATCAATTGAATACGTTTTCTTGTGATCAAAAATGCGCACCAACGCACCGAGAGGTGCACCTGGAAGTGATGCTTCCACGACAGTTCCAACCACTTCCATGACTTTTCCGAGTTTGTCGAGAACAAGCGGTTCGCGAGCAAGTGCTGGTCGGGCTTGACGAAGTTTCTGCAAAGCGTTGGAAGCAAACATTCATCAACCTGCCTTTTCGGTGGTTTCGTCTTTTTTGATCGTTTCGAAGAGATCATCCTTCAGTGAATCGATGACTTGCTGCACGGTATTGTGCAACTCCAAAGAAACCACTTCGTTGTTTGCCTCAATCTTGAGATCGCCGCGTTCGAGTTTGTTGTTTGCGACAAGTCGGATGCGCTTGCGCTGCTCGCTTGGAATCTGTGCTTCAAGCCTAGAAATGTCCTCAGGATGCATTTCAATTTTGAGTTCATCTTGGGATTGAAACTGACTTGTTGCCGCTTCAAAAACACTTCTCAAAGCTCCATCATTCAGGAGAACGCTCGTTCGAAGAACTCTCTCTGCGCAGATTTGTGCAATCTCCGCAAAAATTTCCCGCCCCGTGGAAAGAAGCTCACCTTTGAGATGCTGCAATTCAGAGAGAGCTTTAGTGAACAAAGCCATCGAGTGATTGTACTTTTCCTCAGCTTCACTCAAAGCCTGCTCTCTCCCTCGTGCAACTCCCTCCTCTACCCCCTCAGCAAAAGAACGTGCTGCCGCGTCTTCGTCGAGCACTGCCGGCGGTTCGATTTGTTTCATTTCATTTAAAGCAGCGTCATAACCAGATTTTTCTCCATCGGCCCTTCCTTGGAGCAAACCGCTTTCGAACGCAGCCTTTATTCGCGAGTCGATGTCTTCCTGAGAGATCTGCGGGCCTGTGAAATTGAGATCGCCGTCACCGAAGCCTCGACTATTCTGTGCGGAAAGTTTGCTGAGATCACTGATATCATGACCCGCGCTGCGCACAGCAGACTTCCCGAAAGATGCCGCTGCGTCAGCCATTGCCTCCACTGCTGGAATATTGTTTCCAATGTTCATATTGTCTGGCCGAATCTCTTGCACATTGGTTTCGTCGAGATCCAAAAGCTCGAGGGCAACTGCTTCATCTTCGTCCAGTTGCATGCGTCTTTTGCGCTGACGAAGCTCTTCCTGACTGGCCAAATATTCCGAAGTCATGTCTTCGGGAAACAAAGGTTTTGAAGGGTTTCCAAAGGTCCGAGAGAACTCAGCTGGTTGCTGAACTTTACGGTTGAGTTCCTGTTCTGGATGACTTTTTGCGAGAACCACTGACTTGCGGGGATTGTCGGGTAGGAGAATTGTTTCCATGGAAAAATCTTTCCATGGATAGTTATCTACCTGAATTTTGCCAAGCTTCTCTTGCTCAGCTTTTTTCACCAGTCGTCCACGAGTCATATGCAATCATCCCTCTCCATAGGAGCGTTGCAGTAAAGCATCAAACCAATGCATTTTCGCCACTTGTTGCGATCACAATCTTGCCTTCATCGGCAAGACGACGGGCGATTTGAACAATTCCCTGCTGCGCTGTTTCAACATCAGTGAGCTTAGCAGGACCTGCGTTGGCCATTTCTTCACGAAGGCTTTCCGCTGCGCGTTGCGACATGTTTTTAAATAGAAGCTCTTTGACGCCCTCAGAAGATGTTTTCATTGCGAGCTTCAACTGATCCATCTTCACTTCGCGCATGATACCCTGAATTCCACGATCGTCGATCTTGATGAGATCCTCGAACGTAAACATTTTCTTCCGAATTTCTTCGGTTAAGTCGGGATCACGTTCTTCAAGGCGATCAAGAATTGTTTCTTCCGTGGCTTTATCCATCATGTTGAGCATTTCAACGATTGGAGTGACACCACCAATTTGCTGCTGTGTGACGTTACCCATGCGTTGAACTTCCCCGCGTAGAACATCGTCAATCTCATCAATGAGCTCAGGAGAAACTGCCTCCAAGCGAGATATTCTTAAAATCAATTCAGTATGCAAACTGTCGGGCAACAGCTTGAGAGTTTCACCAAACTTCTTCGGCTCAAGATGCGCAAGAACCAGAGCGATCGTTTGGGGATGCTCGTTGCGAAGAATGTTTGAAAGCATCTTAGCATCAATCAGCTCGAGTGATTCCAACGTTGCCGCGGTTTCAAGCGCAAGGTCTTCGATATAGCTGTTTGCCTGCCCGTCGCGGAAGGCACTCTCAAGAAGCTTCTTGGTGAATTCGTTGCCACCGAAAAAATACTTCTTGTTACTTTGAAGAACATGGTAAAATTCTTCCATGACTTCATCGATGGTTTCGCCGTCGACGCGCCCAAGGCGGCTCATGGCACTACCCACGCGCTTTATCTCGAATTCATTCATCTGCTTAAAAATCTCTGCTGAGATTTCCTCTCCGAATGCGAGAAGCAGAATGGCTGCTTTCTGCGGACCTGAGTATTTGGTCGCCACGCCCGAAACCCTCCCGAATCGCACCGGCCCTTGTCAGGGGGTGCCTCTGCCATGCTCCCTCCAGAATACGCAGCCCAGAATCCTGGCACCCGGCAACCCTGGCCACGGCCGTCACTTTTCCGAGGTGCAGCCAAGCACTCCATAGCAACCTTCTAAAATAACGTAAAAAATAGGAAAAATCCTTTCCCTTGCGGCACTTGACCCTCTGGAGTATGACCCCAGCGTTTAACCCTGTAGGCAAGGAGTGCAGCAATGGCCTTCAATTCTCTGGCAGTCTCTCTCGAGTGGAAGCTCAACAATTTGATTTTGCGCCGTGGCGCGAGCGTTCTCATGATTGAAGCTGCGAACGTTCAGGTGCTTCGCACGCTCAAAGAAAAAAATGAATTCAATGAATTTTTCCGCACAAAAGCTCTTGTCAACCGCGAGGCGCGTCGTGTGTTTGAAGCTTGGGAGCGTAAAGACACTGGGCTGCTTGAAAAGCTTTTCGGTGAAATGAACGCTTGAATCTGCTGAGGACACCATGACCACATATCATAACCTTGCCTTCTACAAATTCGTCAGAATTGAAAATGTGTCCGCAACAGCCGCCGCTTTTCGCGAGTTGACTGCTTTGTTGGACATTAAGGGAACTCTGATTTTTGCAGAGGAAGGTTTGAATGGTTATGTGGCGGCAAGTCCCGAATCCGCGGAAAAGTTCATCGCCTATTGTCGGGCCGATGAACGATTTTCGGACATTGAATTCAAGGTTTCATTTAGCGAATTCCATCCTTACACCCGCATGCTTGTCAAACAGAAAACAGAAATCGTGACCATGGGTCGCACGGGCATTGATCCTGCCCATTTCACTGGCAAGCATGTGGATGGAAAAACGCTGAAGCAGTGGCTCGATAACGGCGAAGAAGTTATTTTGCTCGACACAAGAAACGACTACGAAACGAAACTTGGAACATTCAAAAACGCCATAATCCCGGACATCAAAACATTCCGTACCTTTCCAGGATGGGTGGAAGAAAACTTCCTACAGCACAAGAACAAGCGCGTTGTAACATTTTGTACCGGTGGAATAAGGTGCGAAAAGGCCACAGCTTACATGCGGCAAACGGGTTTTGATGATGTGTATCAAATTCAGGGTGGAATTCTCAAATACTTCGAGCAAACGAAGCAAGCAGCCGGAGACAACCACTACGAAGGCGATTGCTTCGTATTTGATCACAGGGTCGCAGTGAACGCGAAGCTCAACAAAACAGAACACGACATGTGTTACGTGTGTTGGGAGACTCTGAGCCCTGAAGACAAAAAGAGCCCGCTCTACAAAGCAAACGAATACTGCCCTCATTGCATCGATGAAACACAGCGAAAATTAGAAGACCGAAAGCGTAAGGCAATTGAGACAAATCAACGCGCCCTTGAACGTCGCTTTGAACGTGCCAAAATTGCGCGTTCAAAGTGGGATTCTAAAGGCGAGCAATCAAAATTGATTGATTCCAACGTTTGAATCTACGCGAGCGCTGAACTTACCCTACCCTAAAGCTTGAACTCACGAGCGGATGTGCAGGGCCTTGGCGTGGCAAAAGGCAAAAATTCCAAGCTTCGATAGAGTTGAGCCCACTCCAGAATGTCCGCGCCCTGACCAGGGCAGCCATGCTGAAACACGATCACAACAATTCAAGTAACCCGTTCCAGTATTCACCTCGGCAAGAAGTTTTTTACCACGCTCCAAATTGCGACAGTAAACCGATGAAGTGAGCCCGTAATCGGAATCATTCATGAGCTCAATTGCCTGAGTGTCGTTTTTCACCTTCATAACGCCAATAAGCGGCCCGAACGTTTCTTCACGCATTAAATCCATGCTGTGACTCGCATTCAATAGGAGCGTGGGGGGAAAGAAGTTACCTTTGCCCTCTTGAGGCTTGCCCCCCAAAACCAACTGAGCCCCCTTTGCGATAGCATCATCAACCTGTGCCTTCAGGAAAGACAAATGATTACCGCGAGTGATAGCACCACAAAGTGTTGCTGCATCAAGAGGATCACCCATTTTCCACGCTTGCATTTTAGCTTTTAATTGCTCAACGAATGCGTCGTGAATTTTTTCGTGCACATAAACTCTTTCAACTGCACAACAGCTTTGCCCGTTGTTGTAGAGCACGCCTTCGGCAACGGCATCAGCAACAGCTTCCAAGTCACCGCATTCTTCAGTCACATAAAGCGGGTCTTTGCCTCCAAGCTCCATGATGAGACGTGTCATACGTCCAGCAAGAGTTTCGGAAATTTTCTTTCCCGTGGCGTAAGAGCCGGTAAAGCCAACGCAGTCGAAGGGAAGTTGCAACAGCTGCGCTCCGATATCGCCCTCTCCAACAACTGAAACAAAAGCATTTTGAGGCACACCAGCTTCATGAAGAAGCCGGGTGAGATGAAGGCCTGTGAGTGTTGAGAACTCCGATGGTTTATAAACAACAGTATTGCCGCAAAGCAACGCCGGTAGAAATACATTGAAACCGACGAGAATAGGATAGTTCCAGGCCGAAATATTCAGCACAACTCCAAGCGGATCAAACGCCAGAATCTCTTCCGTATTGCCATCTTGGCGTACTTTTTCAGGAGCCAGCGTTTTTTCAATTTCTTCGGCAAAAAAGCGAATTTTGTTGAGACTTCCATTCACCTCATTGCGAGCCTGCTGCAGGGGCTTACCCATTTCAAGCGACATATCACGCGCAACAATCTCAACGTCGCGCTTGAGTAAATCACTGAATTTTTTGATCATCGCAACGCGTTCAGAAAGAGAGCGAGCAGCCCAAGCTGGTTGTGCTTCACGAGCGACTGCAAACTTGTCTCGCACAGAGACACCATCATCGGTTTCGATCGTTCTGATGAGCTCGCCTGTGGCTGGATTCATGATCTGCATAGATTGTTCCTCTTCCATTCTATAGGGCTCATATGCCGTTAAATTTCTTTTTCTTTACAGCGGTAATAAAGCTCTCAATAATTGGATTCGGTTCATCAACGATACCCTTCAATGTTAGCGAAAACTCCGGATGCCATTGGACGGCAGCCAAGTAATTTCCTTGAAGTCCCTGATAGGTATAGGCCTCAATAATTCCATCGGTACTGCTGCATGCTTCAACCGATAGGCCTTGTCCAAGTGACTTGACACACTGATGGTGAACCGAATTCACCTCGAGATTTTCTTTTCCATAAAGAGACGCCAACCACCCCCCGCGAGTCAACGTGACGCCGTGATGGACGCGATCATAGGTTTGGGCATTACGATGCTCGGTTGGACTCTGCAGAACAGTTGAAATATCTTGATGTAAGGTTCCGCCAAAATAAGCATTGAGAAGCTGAAACCCTCTACATATTCCGAGTATCGGCAACCCTTTTTTGAAAAAGAAATCTGCGAGCGCAAGCTCATAGCAATCACGATGCTTGTCGCCTGGCCAGCGTTCCTTATCCAAATAGGGTTCCCCGTAGGTTTCCGGACAGAGGTCGGCTCCCCCTTGAAAAACAATTCCATCGAGTTGTTCAAGAATTGAATGAAGTTGTTTTTGTGGGAGATCGGGGATGAGAACTGGCAAAACCCCATCACGTGCCACATAACGAGCCATGTCATTTTCCATGTAAGTCAGGCTCTTGTGCCCGAAAACCACACGCGTGGGATCGGGATACATGAAACATGCACTGAGGCCTATCTTCAACATCTCGTATGCTCCCCGATTTTAAATGCTCTCATTAAAGCTGAAATGCTTTCTTAAAAAGAGATTCGAAATCAGCACGTGTGACGGCTTTCGGATTACATTGATGACATGCATCATCGATTGCCAAATCAGAGAGCTGGGATATTTTTCCAGCATCAAGATTCATTGCCTTCAACGATGATGGGATCCCAAGATTACTATTTACAGTGCGCACCCAACCAATAAAGTCAGAGCTTCCTATAATTTTCTCAAGATACTTATACTTTTCAATGGAAACATCTTTATTAAATTCAAGTCCATAGGGCATCATCACAGCATTCGCCAAACCATGATGTGTATCGAAAACTGTGGAAAGGGGATGTGCCATAGAGTGAATGACACCCAGGCCTTTTTGGAAGGCCGTTGCACCCATGAGTGAAGCGATCATCATCTTTGCGCGCGCTTCCAGGTTGTTTGGGGATTTAGTTGCAGTCTCAATTGATTCTGAAATCAGACGAATAGCTTCGACAGCAATGCCATCGCACAAAGGAGACACCCCCTTCGAAAGGAAGGCCTCAACATTGTGAGTGAGAGCATCCATGCCAGTGGCAGCCGTCACATGTGCAGGCATATCAACTGACAGAGCCGGATCTGCAAAAACCTTATTGGCAATCAGACGCGGCGAAAATAGAATGCGTTTCTTGTGTGTTGAATTCTCGGCGATGACCGTGCTGCGACCTACTTCTGAGCCAGTTCCGCTGGTTGTAGGTACTGTGACAAAGGCGGGAATTTTCTCGGTCACGTACTTGTCGCCACCCAATGCGTCATCATAATCGAACAGAGGCCGTGAATGATAAGCCTTTAAAACAATCGCACGCGCCACATCGAGACTCGCTCCCCCGCCCAGGCCAATCACGCTGTCGCATTTTTCCTTATGAAAATGCTCAACTCCTGAAAGCACATCGGATTCGATGGGATTCTTTGAAATACCGGAATAAACCGTCGGTGACACACCAGACTTTTCCAGCTCAGCAATGATCTTTTTAAAGAATCCCAACTGGGTGAGCGCATTGTCGGAAACAATAATCGGGCGCTTGAGATTCTGGCTCTGAAGGTAGGGAGCAAGCTCTTCAATGACACCCACTCCGAAGCGGATCGAAGTTGGAAAATTATAGCCGTAGCGATTTGTCCAGCTCATGATGTTCTCCTCAAATGATTTCGAAATAACGTTTCATTTCCCAATTGGTCACAGCTTTTGAATATTCACGCCACTCCCACAATCTTGTGTTTGTGAAGTGTTCAACAAACTCAGCGCCTAAAAGTTCTCTGGCGAGTTTGGATTCCTTCATAGCAGATGCTGCTTCAAATAAGTTGCGTGGCAATGTGCCATTGGATTTCTCGGCATAGCCATTGCCTTTGGTTTGTTTCACCTTGAGCGGCAATTTATTTTTAATTCCATACAAACCTGAGGCCAGCGCCGCTGCCATTGCCAAATATGGGTTTGCATCTGCACCGACCACGCGCAACTCCATCCGTGTTGAAGTATCCGAACCAGGCAACGCACGTATGGCAGTCGTTCGATTGTCGACTCCCCAGGTGAGCGTTGTTGGCGCCCACGCGCCCTCGACAAGCCGCTTATAACTGTTCACAGTTGGAGCATACATTGGCGTGAGATATGGCATGCAGTGCAGGACTCCTGCCATATATTGCTTCATGGTCTCGCTCATGCGATCTGGCGATTTTCCGTCGAAGAAAATGTTCTTTCCATTCTTCCAAAGACTCTGATGAACATGCCCCGAACTTCCCGGCAAAGATGCATTCCACTTTGCCATGAAAGTTGGTGTGATGCCGTGCAAACTTCCAATTTCTTTTACGGCTGCTTTGAAAAGGACCGCTCTGTCGGCTGCCTCAAGAATTTCACTGTATAGAATTGCCGCTTCATAAACTCCAGGGCCCGTTTCAGTGTGCAATCCCTCAAGAGGCACATTGTATTTGTTCAAAAGATCAAAAAGATCATTGAAAAATCCATTATTCTGAATTGGCCGAAGCAGAGAATAACCAAACATACCCTTCGAAAGGGTTTCAGGCTCATGAAAGCCTTTCTCATGAAGAGTTTCTGAACTTTCCATGAAATTGAACCATTCAAACTCTTGGCTGAAAAAAGGCTTGAATCCTAATTTCTCTGCTTGAGAACGAATTTTTTTGAGCAGATTTCTCGGGCAGAGGGGCAAGGGTTCACCTGCCGCACTCCAAAAATCGCCCAGAAAAAAGGGAACATCATGATCCCAGGGAACTGTGCGATAGGTGTCTAAATCAAGCTGCACCTGCGCGTCGGGATATCCAGAATGCCATCCAGTGTATGAAATATTATCATAGCAAACATCATTGGAATCCCAGCCCAAAACCACGTTGCAGAATCCAAGGCCGCCATTCGCAACGGATTCAAACTTCTTCATGTGAATGACTTTGCCACGAAGAATGCCGTCGATGTCTGTGACGGCGAGCTTCACTTTTTGACCTGGATATTTCTTAACCAATTGAACAACATCATTGCTTTTCGCTGCCATTATCGAGTTCTCCACCACATCATCAGAACAGGGTGGATCTATCGTACGAGAGCCCGAGGCGCTGGTCAGGCACACTTGGGCGTCATAGCTTTGACTCTACGCTTTTCGATGCCGTTCATCTGAGATGGCTGAATGGAGTGCCATATAACGAACGAGTATTTGAAGTTCTGTTCGGATAGCCAAAGGTTAATATTTCTTCAAAAAAAATGTTTGAGTCGGGGAGCTAGGCAGAATTAAGCCCATTTGCGGATCGAGCCAAGCTTTGGTGTTTTGAGTTTTTTTGAATGTGCGTTTGAGCAGCTGTGCCCACAGGGCACCTAAAGTTTTACAACGCAAAATCAACGACAAAAGAATCAACAAAGCGGCGTGCGAGAGCTGTTTCTAAGCAACAAAAATCTTTGACCCAAGGTCGAAACCACAGTACACTCTAGGCTTGACAAGTGGAGACGTTATGAGCCGTTTTTCTCCCAAGAAATTATCAGCGACAGATGCCAATGACCTTGTGAATTCTAAGCTTAAATGGATTTTGGCAGGCTGTTCTCCCACTCGTGTCATACTGTTTGGTTCAGCTGCCCGCGGCGAACTCACCGATTATTCCGATGTTGACTTTGCAGTGCTATTTGAATCAGCTACCGCTCTGACAGAAGGCCGCAAAACACTTTTTTCTAGGCCGCGTGACGATGACTGGCCTCAGGATATTCTCTTGTTTGTTGAAGCTGATTTTGCGCGTAAAGTGCAAACCGGCGGTGTGTGCGAGATTATTGCAGACGAGGGTAAAGTGATTTTTCAAAGGAGTTTAGAGTGAGCCCATCCAAGCAAGAGCGGATTTTTAAGAAGGAATACGCACACGAGCTCCTTAAAATTGCGAACGGCGATTTGGGTAGCGCGCGAATTCTGTTGCAGCACTTTGCGGAAGAGACGGGCCGGGCCGAAAATATTTTCTTTTTGTCGCAGCAGGCCATTGAAAAGTCTCTCAAAGCCGTTTTATGTGCTTTGGAACTTCCGGTTCCAATGGTTCATGAACTTGGAGTGCTGGTTGGAAAAATTCCGGCGTCGACCAATATGGAGTTTGGCTATGAGCTGGCGGGACTTTCAGAATTTGCGTCAATTCGCAGATACGAGGAGGGACCGCTAACGCTCACTCATGAAGAAGCCGCCGACGTAGTGTCCAAGACTGAATCAATTTTGCAGTGGGCTCAGAAAATCGTTCAATGCCACTCATAGCTTGTGCTGAGGCAGTGCATCGAACCAAAACATTCATTATTTTGCCTGCCGAAATGTTCCGACGCGATGCACGACGGTTACCACAGGTTGGTGTTGTCGGTTTTCGTCAAAATTTCCAATCCTGAATCTATTCTCGTTTCGCGTCGGCCGGGACGACCAACAATAACTCCTTTGGCGGAAATAAACTTCCGCAGATCTAAGAACCAAGTGCGATGCGTGTGAACGCCGCAAGCGCTTAGGGCGAATTAAGCCCATTTCACATTGTGTCCTCCCAAAAAACCGCCCCCTTCAGCGTGACAAATGCGGTGCCTATTTGAGTCTGAACGCCTCGGTTCAGTCGCTTCTTCAGTCTGACCACAATTGGATTGGGTGTGAGAATTGCAAAAAACACCCTGCAACGCGCAGCACGGGAGGAATCGGCCATTCAGACGACAGTGGCACAAGTTCCAGAGTAGGCCATGCCATCCCGATTCTTACCTACTGCGTATACAAATATACAAAAGTACAAGTCCCAGATACCCTCCAAAAAACTTCGATTTTCTGAATTTTCACTCAGGTAATTCGTATACAAATCCGATACGCCTTTTGAGCAGAGTGAAACACACTGCGAAAGGGAGTTAGAATATGAAACTTCGATTTTCATTGTCAGCATGGGTCACTGTTTCTGTCATGGCTCTCGCTGCCACAGGTTGTGGCCTGGACGAAACAAAAGAACATTACGATCAACTGCCACCTGATCCTTCGCCCCAGAAGCCCGTGAATTGCCCCAGTGTTGAACACGGATTTGCAAACAAAGACATGAAACCACAAACCGCAGCGCTGAACTTAGCTCGAACGCGTGTCCGGGACGAGGCGTTAATTTATGTGTCTGACGCCGATTGGCTTCGAGTTTACAATGCACGTAACCAGAGCTTTGTTGGAAAAATCAAACAGGAGAGTGCGAACGCTGGAATGATTCTGGCCGACGACAAATTGTTTGTCCTGAACCAGAACCTCATCAGTGTTTTCAAAACGAATGGTGCCGCGATGCCCGAGAGACTGAGCTCCACACCCCTCTCAGGTGAATTCATGTCGGCCCGTGTGATTGCAGACAGAGTCGTTGTTGTTTCAGCGAAAAACGCTATCACAACCCAAAAATTAGCCTATTCCAATATGCAACCCAATTCGTGCGATTATAGACAGACCTTTTTCATTGAAGAAAAGTTTTACGAAACACAGATTACAAGTCTTGCCATCGATGACCTGGAAGACTCCATGTCGGTCAAACTCATGGGTTTCGTCTCAGCCAAATTTCAAGACTCCGTGCTGTCTTTCGTTGAAGTTCTCGAGAATCAACAACAAGGAAGTGGCCGAATTATACGTATCATGGATGTTTTGCCAGATGGCCGACTCGGAGAGCTGCAGATAATCGATAAGGACGACCCTAAGCTAAAAGCGCCACAAGCTATTATGGTCGTGCCCGTGTAAAATGAATTTCTTCATTCTTGAAGAAACGTGTGCGAGAGATCGTGCGAACGACTTACTTCGACTTTAATTGTTTGCACATCCAAGAACGCCTCCTGGATGACCTTCAACTCAATATCAAGCTGGAAAACCAGATCAGATCAGGGCAAACACTCATCACCCTCGGTTAGATGAATTGATCGAGCCAAGCTTTGGTGTTTTGAGTGTTTTTGCTTCAAAGGTTTCATGAACAAACTGACCGTAAAGTTCTCTTGGATTCCTGAAGACTCAAGCCATCAGAAGTGAGGAAATCGATGATTTAGTTCCTGCAGGCTGTTCACGCCCTCGGCTTTGAGCAGGTAGTTAACGAACTCATCGCGGCTTATTGTCCCAGCATTATTTCCTCTCGCTTTGGCGATTGCAGATCGAACAACCTCAAAAATAGTGGTTGCTGGAACCGGGGTGAATGTCGATGCTCTTTGTGAAGCAGTCCATTGGCCACCGATTTGCACGTTGTCCATCAACATGACCTCCATTCCCTGCTCAAGCATCGTGCTCACGAAAAGATTGAACGCATGGCGCGGGAGTGCTGTTTTGTAACTTGCGAGCGCAGCATAGCCGTTTTCAACCATGTTACCGCTTCGTTTGATCTGCATGTCCAGTGCATTGTTCAGCCAATCGCCGCGTACTGGTGCGTTTTCGAAAATGTCACCGGCATCAAAGTTTTTCTTCAGGGCCGATACGAGATTACACAATCCATTGAAATCTGGATTTGAGCAGAAATTTGCACCTCGCGTACTCGCAACAATTTTTTCAGCCTGTCGCAAGGCAATGAAAAGTGACTGGCTCGAATCTTGTACACAACTTGCCCAAGGGGTCACGCTCGAAATTCCATCTCCAGAGCCGGTGCGGTATGCTTGCGTCATCAGCGACAATGAGTCGTTAAGAATATTATAGGGAGTGTAGGCGGCATTCTGTGCTCCAGCCGGACCATCGACAGCCTGATTGAGCCAGGGAGTGCGAACAAACACGTCGGAACTTGCAATTGAATTGCTCCAGCCGCGCCTGAAGTTACCCATGTATTCTGTGCGTGAAACTCGCGACGAAATAACCGCATCAGGGCCCTGTCCGTATACCTGCTGATACACAACCTCAAACTGCAATTCACCGGTCAGGGGTTCGCGTTCTACGTCGTAGAAACCATAAGAGTAGTGCCCGGTCACCAGCCCAAGCGGACCAACATCTTTCTTTCCAGCAGAATCGGAAATCCAATGAAAGAGATGAACGATTAGTCCTTTTTCTCCTGCTTTGAACGGGGTGTTGGGCGCAGAGTAGTTCGTCTTCTTTATGGGTGCCTGCGACGAGAGCACTGCACTACCCGCTTGAGGGAGAATACGCACACGGCGAAAGTTATTCTCAAGGCTCTCGAATTTGGTGCGCGTGATTGCATTTTTGGCAAGGTATTCGTTCTTCTCAGCGAGATTTTCCTGATACTGAATGAACTGCTGGCCCGCATTTTTATTTTCAATAATTTCAAAGGCACCTGCAGTGTTCAAAAGCGCTCTCGGTTCAATAGCTTTTGCAACGAAAACACGCTTTCCCTCGACAACTCCAGAATCCAGTTCACCATGTAGAAACCACCCCTGTGAGCCAGCGGGTGAGGAATTTATATTGTTGAAAGTGAAGTTCGGACGGCTACCGAATTTTTCTTCGACCAAAAATTCAATTTTGTCGTTGTCATTGTCATTGAATTTGCCAGCAGAGAATACGCTTGCGCGATACACAGCAAAACGGCCGTTTGCTTCGCTGCGCCCGGTTCTTTGAATTTGTTTGATCAGTGTCAAGTGTGTGCCTGCCACGACAATTGGATCTTCGGACAGGACGAGTTGGTTATCGGAGAAGCGTGCATTGGAAAGGCGCACATAGATGCGATCGAGTGGCTGATAATCACACAGAGAGACAGCCTTTCCAGCATGCGCTGCCGCCTCAAAAAACACACCGGAGCATCTTGCCGCTGCGAGCGATTCAAGAGGTGAAACGCTACTCCATCCACTCAGCACTTCTGGAACAATGTTTCCAGCCTTTTTAGCCTCTGCGAGCTCCTTGGCATCAAAATTGACTGTTGGTCTGTATTTGTTCGCAGAGCCAGAATGCTTGGGCCACGTGATTTTCACTATTTGCCCGATCAGTGCCTTATGAGCATCGGGTGACTGCGCGACTTTGAGATACACAGAGCCTTCCGAGCGGTGTTCAAGGGCTGGAAGCAGGAGTTGTCCACCCCATTCATTCGCCCCGGCAACCGTTCTGAAACCTATTGGCAAGAGAGCAGAAGATTGTGCCTCAGACTGATTGAAAGCACGTGGTTTACAACCCAGAATGGGTGTCAGAGAAAAAATGCCGGCCAAAGAGAGGACAATTTTTGCTGCGCTTGCGTGACTCATACATCTTTTCCTCGTTATTGAACTCGATTTTGAGGGCGACAATGAGGGAAAGCAATTGGTGAACTCGCGTAAAGTTGACGTTGTTGCTTTATCTTTAAGTGCTCAAAAGTTTCTCGATTGCCTCTTGGATGGCTTCGATATCTTTACGTTTGCGAAAAGATATCAAATAAACAATGGGACCTTTTCTCAAATCAAAGAGTATTGAGCTGCATAACTTAGTTAGACTCGGCGCCTCGTTGCTCCAGATGAAACTAGTTTCATGTAAGAAATATCTTTTTCTTCAGGGAGAGGTTGATGCAAAAGATTACATTCATAAATCTATCTGCCATCTTTTTTTTGGCCGGATGCGTTCGAAAATACAATGAGGGCAGCCAGCCTTTAAATAGCAGCACCAATACAGTCACTGTGAAAACGCAGGGCGTGGTCCTCACCTGTGAGTCCTACGGGGCAAAATTAGTGATCGACACAGTTCCCATGGGTCTCTCAACTGGGCTCGAGGCAAGGCTGTCTGGAAAAGCTTCGGAATACATTCGTGACGAACAAGGAAAAGAAGTAACTGCGCAGGGTGGTGGATACGACGCTGGCAAGACATGGAAAACAAAAAAGCAGCTACCAAAAACGTTTGCGCATAATTTTGAAAGCGGAAATGCACCAGTCGTTGTTATTCAATGGGTCAGAAAGCGGGAGTTGAACGGCGAGCTTTTGGGATACTTCAAGGGGCAATATGACCCTTCGATTGTTAAGGAGAGAACTGGATTTAAGGTCGTGATTCCTTATTTTGAAATGACGGGTTCCCACACAACCGCAAGTTACGAATATGCACATTGGTTTTTTGCAGACAAAGACTGCAAGTAAATCCGCCATCAAAGCTCTTAAGCGGGAGCGCATTGAAAATACTCTTGCGACAAATGGCCCATGCTGCCAGCTCGAACGAACGGTTCACCATCGAATGGACCCAGTTCATTTGTATCAAATAAGAGCCGTTCGCCGCACCGGAGATCTCCTCCAGCGCCAAGCAATTGCAGTGTTGCAGCAATAATTGGAATCTTTCCTTTAGGCTACTTGAATGAAAAAAGAAAATTAAAATCAATATTTCATCGCCAAACACAACAGGACAGAAAACAACATTCGGCCTTAGAGTTCATTCTCAATGAACTTACGACTTCATAACATTAGTTATCTATATTCTGCCAACGTTTTCCGTTGATGAGAAGATCCTTCACCACGGCCTGGCCATCCCGAGAGACCGCTAAAACCACGCTTGCCTTCCCTGATTGCACAATCTTCTCAAGTCTCAATGCTTGTTCCTGTGGAACAAAATATTTCTCCACCCCAGCCACGAAACGGCCGTGAGAACAGCTGCCTCGGATCGCGAGATCACAAGTGCTTGGTTTAAACAATTCAACTCTCTTTTCATTCGGACACACGAAAAATGTTTCAGATGCGGCATCACTAAAAGAGCCCGATTCGCAGACATCGACTCCATAATCAATCCGATAAACAAGGTAGTGCCCTGAGAGCAGATCGCGCGGATCGTAACCAGAGATTGGCAGTGTGATAGATTGGCCAAGTGACTTCGTAGATTGTTTTTTTAGAGTCAAACCAGCCAGCAAAAAAATTGGAAACAGCAGGCTGAGAAGAAGCGCTCTTTTGGATTCCATCATCCCACCCACCTTTCAATCTGCGTTCCAACCTTCTCTTTGTTTCGATTCCAAATCACAGCGGCAACGATCAGAAGAGCGCCCGAACAAACAAGTCCAAACCCGGTTGTAGCTAAGCCACCAAAGGCGCGAAGATAGAGGTAGATAATCTGAAAACCAATGATGAGGAGGATTTGATTGAAAGGCCTCCGATTCTTTGAGCTCGCAAGAAAGAGGGCAGTGATCCCGAGGATAAACAAGCAAAAAATTGAGTACATCAATTCATTCATTATCCCCAAGAGGGGAGCGTGAAAGGAAAAGATAAAAAGAGCAAGCCCTCCGCTCAAAAGACGCTTTTGAAGAGGTTTATAATCAGGATTCTCATAAATGAAATAAAGTGTCATTAACGCAAAAAGATAACCAGGGATTAACGTTTTTGGCACAATTTCGAAATAGGCTAGACCATTGAGAACCTGAAGACCGATAAGGACACCTACCAGAGAAAGAACCGTACAGATCCGAAAGGCTCGAATCTGTGCCGTATTTCCAAAGAAAGCACGGCTCGCCACCGTGAATGAAAAAGCAAACAAAGGAATTGACATCATAATGGCGGAGATAACTGCTTTGGGATTGTGACTGAAAAATCGCGAATCAACAACTGTCATCGAAATCGAAAGCATCAGGGAGATCATCCAGACGGCAGGAAGGACCACCGTTTTCGAAGCAAATGCTATTCCAGAGATCATCACAGCCCAGAGCAAGAGCGCGTGCTCAAGCTTACCTCCCGAGTGAAATATCTGAGAAATGAGGCCAATAGAGGCCAGACAAAAGATAGCAAAAAAGACAAGGAGGGCCTCAAACTGAGAATGATTTTTTTGCTCGCGACTGCGAATGATTGCAGGAACGAGAGCGCCAAGAATGAGAAAATCTCCGACAAGCTTCACGAAATCGGGAATTTCACTCCAGTTGGATGCAATGAGTGATATGACACCAGTTCCAACGATTACGGCACCTAAAATCAGTGCTCCGGTCAGAAATCCGTTTGAGTTGGATTGTTGAGATTCGTACTCACAGAGCCGAGCGGCCTGCTTTTCGTCAATAATTCCCTGCTCAACCCAAGTCTTGAGCTGTTTTTCTAGCTTTGCCATCCGGATTATTCCTCATAAATTCACCGCAGAAAAGTATCATGAGAGTCGACGAAGGAAAGTTTGCAACATTGACAGCCATTGACCAACTTTACCTGCTGAGATGAGTTGCTCGTTTGACTGTCTTCATCCAAAGATTCGATAGTGCTGCAAAATATATCGAAAGACACAACACGCGCACGATGTTATCAACTCCCTCCAACGCGAGGGATTTCTCTCGTACAAAGGGCATGGCAACGTGCACATTTCTTTTAATCGCATTGCCGCAATGATAACGTCACAGCAGTATATGAAGTCTGCATTCGCAGAATGCCATTCGACAACTCGAACGTCATTTTGAAAGTCCGCAACACTTTTTTGCTGTTCATTCGTTTTCTATTTCAGAAAGCGACATTAAAACTTTTATTGAAGACTACAAAACGCTGGTCAACAAATACCTGTCTTCAACGCCCACTGGCGCAGAGAAAGACAATCTCAAAATGGTGCAACTCACCACTCAACTATTGCCCGTTCTCTGACAAAATTTCACTAGACTTCATAATCGCGCCACAAGAGCCAAAAGTGGAGCGTCATCTTTGCGGTCTGGGTCCCGAAGGGCCTCGATATCCTTTGTGCGAAAATCCGACGGCGCACTATGGCTCGGCCTGCCATCTCGGATGAACGGGTCATCATCGAAGGAGCGCAATGCATTCGTGTCGAATTAAAGAGCAACTGGAGTGATGGAACAGAGTCACTTCTCTTTACACCTAGCGAATTTTTGGAACGACTTGTCGCACTGATTACTCCGCACAAATTCTATACGACGCGCTATTGCGGAGTTCTGGCAAGCCGTCAGAGAATCCCCTGGATAAAGAACAAATGGCCGCAAACGAAAACGCATCCCCTGGACACAGCTTCTCAAACGCACATTCAAAATCGACGTACTCAAGTTCGATAGGTGCGGCGGACGGATGAAACTCGTAGGCCTGGTCTTCGACCAACCGACAATCACAACCACTCTGCGCGTAATGGGACTCCCCGTGCGGGCGCCGCCCGTTGCGCCTCTGCAGCCACTGCTTGAAACGCTCAATGATGTAGGTGAGTGAAATCGAACTCATAGAATCATCCGCAATAGAGCGCGTCACAATACAACCAAAACGACTTGCAAGTCATTTTGGTCGCGACTAGAATGACCTAGAGGTCAAAGTGGTCGGAGGTTCAATGGAACGATATATTAAACAAAATATTATCGAAGACTTAACAAAAAAGATGGTCTTTCTTGCAGGGCCTCGTCAGTGCGGCAAGACGACCTTCGCTCGAGCGCTATTGGCAGAACAATCGTCGTCTCAGGCCCAGCGATACTTTAACTGGGACGATGATTTCGATCGCAAAAGTCTCTTGGATCAGAGATTTCCGGCAGAGAAATCGATGTTGGTTTTTGACGAAATACATAAATTCAAGCGATGGAAAAACTGGGTCAAAGGAATTTTCGATAAGAACAAACACCTTTATTCCATTTTGGTGACGGGCAGCGCCCGGCTGGACATTTATCGTCGTGGTGGCGATTCTTTGTTGGGAAGGTATCACCTATGGCGGCTTCATCCCATTGGATTTGACGAGACTCCTTCTCACATAACGCCCGAGGAATGCCTGCATCGTCTCATGACACTGGGAGGATTTCCTGAACCGTTCCTGGGTGGAGACGAACGGGAAGCACGCCGCTGGAGACGCGAAAGATTGCAGCGCGTGCTGCGCGACGATGTTCGCGATTTGGAAAGCGTTCGGGACATCACAACACTTGAATTGTTTGTTGCAGCTCTTCGCACAAGGGTTGGTGGCCTAATAACTTTGGCAAATATTGCTCAAGATTTGCAGGTGGCGCCCAAAACTTTGAAGGCATGGCTGCAAGTTTTGGAACGCATGTATCTAGTTTTTTCGATTTATCCCTACACAGCAGGTTTGCCAAGATCTCTGCAAAAGCCTCCAAAAGTTTTCTTTTATGACACCGGAGATGTCGATGGAACAATGGGTGCGCGATTTGAAAACCTCGTAGCCACTCAACTTCTCAAGCGCTACCAGTTTCTAGAGGATAGGGATGGTTACGATTATCGAATCCATTACTTGCGAGATAAAGATAAGCGAGAAGTTGATTTCCTCGTTGTAAAAGATGGAAAGCCGCATGTTCTTGTTGAAGCAAAATGGAACGACTCCCAGATTTCGTCAGCGTTGGGGTATTATGCCAAGCGCTTGAAGCCAAAACACGTTGTTCAAGTGCTAGGAGAGCTGAGCCAATCGTATCAAAAAGAGGGAATCAGGGTGGTGAGCGCCGCTAGCTATTTTTCAAAGCTAGACTGCGACGGATGACCGTTCTGGGTATAGGCAGCGCGTTGCTCACAATCAATGCGATATCTGTAGTTAACCCCATTTCAACGGACACCTCAACTCGGAGTGCTTTGTTGGGTCTGTCCGTGCGAGCGTCTACAATTGCGCCTGTCACCTCCTGGCAATTGCAGGATTGCAACAACGATTGGACGGGAGCAGATGTCGACACCGGGTGGCCGGACTAACGAAGGCCCTTCCACATACGAAAAAACTCGAAACAGCCCCGCTTGGTGCAGTTATCGAAACTGGCCGAGGATGGCGGGTGTTTGCGCTTTCCGCAACCCGCCCTGCCGAAAGAGTGGGGATTTCGGCGGGTTGAACTGAGAAGAGTTAAAAGTAAGCAAAAGGTCAGACGACGGCTGACGCAAAGGTGGGGTTGTGAAGGCTGACAGGGGGGGATTTTTCGGAAGGATTCGATGCGGAATAGGCTTAATTCTGCCTAGGCACACCATTGCTCAAATTGACGTCGAATTCTCAAACTCAATGATTGAACGCTTCTTTCGCACCATCAAACACCGATGGTTCTATTTTCGATCACTGCCAAATATCGACAGCGTCCAACAGGCGACCGATAAATTCATGCATGAAGACAACAACATCATTCCACACTCTGCACTCGGCGGAGCCACGCCCTTCGCAGTCTTCACAGGCAAATGGACAAAAACAGAACAAATCGCATTCGAGCATTTATACGAAGTTGCGCGCGAAAATCGTCGACACGCAAATCTCAATTCCACATGTGGCTTTTGCCCAGTTTGAACATTACGAACCCGAATATCGAGACCACAAAGAACTGATGCCACCGGAAATCACTCATTCTGAGCCCTTCTACAGAATATCGAAATGTCCGAGAAAACTCCGAGCATGAAACGATTTGTCTGATCGAGTCGAACGGATATCCGTTTCACTAATTGCAGAAACTACTGGGAGCTACCACCGCATGCAGCACCCTAAAAAACTCACTTGAAATTCCTCACACCACAGAGTAAAATTACTCAATGGAGTGAGAAGATGAAAAATATCCATCGTAAACAGTATGATACACTACTAAAACGACTTGGCGAGACTCCTCGATACATACAGGTTATTGAAGGCCCGCGGCAAGTTGGCAAAACAACTCTTTTGCTTCAACTGAAAAAGAGCCTTCCCAGTAGAATCACAATAGTCAGCGCCGAAGACGCAGGTTCCATACACCCACATTTATGGCTTGCCACGCAATGGAATCTCGTGCGCAAACACCTAGAAGAAAAGCCGGACACCATACCGGTTCTTTGCATTGACGAGATTCAAAAAATGCCAGACTGGTCGGCTCAAATTAAAACTCTTTGGGACGAAAATCGCCGGCTGAACAACCAATTTCACGTAGTAGTTTCGGGAAGCAGTGCACTCCATTTGCGAATGGGACTCTCAGAAAGTCTCGCAGGCAGATTTGAAAAGCATCTTATGCAACATTGGGAATGGCCAGAAATGCAAGCCGCATTTGGTTTCACACTCAATCAGTATCTCTGCTTTGGAGGCTATCCCGGCGCCGGCGCACTCATTTCCGATGAAGAACGCTGGAAATCCTACGTGCGACAATCACTTGTCGAAGCAGCGCTTGAAAAAGATGTGCTATCTATGTCGCGAATAGAAAAACCTGCTCTCATGCGTTCTGTATTCTGGCATGCATGCGAAATGGGAGGACAGATTGTTAGCTTTAATAAGATGCTTGGCACCATGCAGGACGCTGGCAATACAACAACAATTGCTCACTATCTAAATCTTCTATCGATCGCCGGGCTCGCAGTTGGGCTTTCAAAATGGACTCAATCCGAGCTTCGCCAAAGAGGTTCGAGCCCCAAACTCATCGCACTCGACCCAAGCTTGTATTTCGTTGCAAAAAATCTCACCTCTAAAGAGTTTTTGTCGCACGATATTTTACGTGGAAGATATGTAGAAAACGCCGTTGGCGCTCTTCTTTGGCGTTTCGCCCAACAGACAGGAGCAACACTTTTCTATTGGAACGAAGGCGCAAAGGAAGTGGATTTTGTGCTCGAATACGCTCGTACAATAATAGCCATCGAGGTAAAATCTGGCGAAAAAGCGCGAAAGGTAAGTGGCCTCACAGAATTCAAAAAGCGTTTTCCCAAATCCAAACTACTTCTTCTTGGAGCAGAAGGCGTTCCTTTGGAAACGGTATTCGGTTCACCACCCTCAGATTGGCTGCGCATTGCACAATAAACCGGGACGCTAGCGGCAAAATTCGAGGATGTGACCCCAGCCCGACTGATTCGAATGTGCGACAGAACACGAGATAGCGCTTTTTTTTTTGCGTTTCTATTAAAGTCAGACGCCACTTATGACGATCCCCCGCGAATGATTCGGCAACGACTTGGTTCTGGCGGCAGCAGGCTATGCGCCGGGTTTAGCCGAAGGGAGAAAAGATGAAGAACGTTTTAAAATGGGAGTTGCTTCTTCTTTCGCTCTGTTTCCTGAGCTGTAAGCCGAAATCAGATGCTCAGGAAAACTCGCTGACGGGAACGCACAAGCGGACTCCATGGTTTTTCGATTTACCTTGGGTTCGTGATCGGGAGTGGGCTCAGAATGTGGGCAAAGGACGTGCGTACGTCTGGGCTGAAACTCGCGTCAGACTCGACGCTGATAAGTTTGCGAAGGAAACGCTGCAATGTTGGTTTTACGCAAGCGTCGGGGTGAATGAAAAGCTTGACGATGGCCAAATCGCAACTTTGTACGATAAGGCGCAGCCGATTTCTGCGCACGAGATTTCCTATGGAGGTTTGCAGCGGAGCTTGGCTTCAAAACCTTCTATTGCTGCTCTTGTTCACGGAACAGCATCTGCCGCGGTCAATGCAAAGGGAGTTTTGTCGCCATCTGCTTATGCTGCACTCGAAACGTGGGATGCACCATCACCTCAACACAAACCGCGCCAGGTTCCGGATGGAACAATTGACGAGATTTTTGCGGCTGTTCGGGAAACCTATAAAGCCGAGGCGCAGAAACTTGCCGGAAAACCTTTGAACTTCGAGTCGTTTGGCTCAGGTCTGAAGGCAAAAGATTTCACTCATCCAGACCGACAAATTTGCTCCGGAAGTAAGGGATCTTCCGCCGAACAGATACAGAAACGGCTTCCAATTACAGATCTTCGTTTCCATGATTCCAGCGGACGATTTCGTGTGACAGTCACAGATGAAAAGGGGGTGGGTTGGATTTACTTTCCAGACCGACTGCGGCTGGCGACCTATCCGAGTTCTGTTGCCACGAGTGGACGAAAACCTGAATTTTCAATCTACAGCTTGGACTATGTTGCGCATGTTCCGGAAAACTTCAAATTAAAGATTGTCCACTCCCAAGTCGACGAGTCTGCACTCAAACCGGGATATCCAATTGATGAGAAAAAGAAGGAAAACAGACTGGAACCTTTTCCATACTCGCAATCGTCTGTGCGAGATTGGTTTCCTTTCAAAGGAGCAGAAGAAGAATTTAAAGCATGGTCGTTCTTCAACCCTCTTTACATCATTCCACCCAAATGGGGGAGTAATAGCATTGTCCTTGGAATTGGTGGAATGTCGAGATTTTCACTTGAACAGGCTGCACAAGAATATGAAAGTAAGTACGGAGTGACAATGCGTTTCACCTATTTTGCAAAGCTCATCCGTAAGCCTGAACCCAAGGCCATTGCAACACCCTCGAACATTGCATCACAAAATTCGCGAGGTGTGAGTTACGATGATGACGACCATCAAGACGACAGGTCATATCGAACGGGATACGTCATCGATAGTCGAACTGGAAGAATGTACAGCCACACGAACCTGGGAGGTGGTTTTGGAACGGCCTACGATCCGAGTTCGGGCCGTATGAGAACAACTCAACAAATTGGAAATATGACATTCGTTCATTGAAAGTAGAAAAGATAAGGCGGGATGGCTTTTCGTTACAAATCAGAACAAAATTATGCCGTATGAGTCTTTTAAAACTCACCCAAAATTTCGAGAAAGAATTATTGGGTGATTGTTTTAAATGAACAGTCTGCAGCCCGCAGAGTTGTGTTCAACGCAGCTGCAGAGTCACTCTCCATCAATTCACAATGCCCCAAAGGAAAATGAGTTCCCTGGGCACAGCTTCTCAAGCGTGAACTCAGGTGACTCGCATTTTTTACGAAGCAGTTCTGCAATTTGAATGGGATAAAATCACTTTTGTATCGGGCCCAACGACCTTCAATTTACCTTCAGAATATTCAATAATGACATGCCGCAATGTAGTTTCTGTTCCACTTCCGTTCACCCTACTTGAGTGGGTTGCGGGAGTTAAAAGGAGTGTAGAGTGAGTTTTCTTCACAACCGTTCCGTCGAAAACGGTATTGAGAGACCCCGAAATGTTTTGTGTTTTACTCACGGTTTCCGACGGTAAAAAGTGCACCAAAATTCGGCTCAACTTAACACTCTTGTCTTGCACAGTGAGGGTGATCCGATCGCGAAAACTCTGATTGCGATATTCGGAAGTTTTGAGGCATTCAACCCGCAATGAAGAAACTGAAGTAGATGCGATCTCGGAGTCTTGCTCCAAGCCGGAATTAACTCCACCACAGCCATTCAAAACCAATGCAGCAACGATAGCAAAAAATTGTGTTTTCATGATGAGCCTCCGCACGATGGTTTCTAACCGTACAGCAAAAGCTCAGCCACACTTTAAGTCCCATGAATTACGAGGATAAAGGCAAAAAAAAGGTGTCGAGAGATTCGACACCCTGCTCTTATTCGTCAGAAACGAACCGAAGCGTAAACGCCCACACCATTGCTCTCTGTTTTCGACTGCTTTGTGTTGTTGCGTTCATTCACATTCAGAATTTCCAGCGAATAACGCCATCCGATTCCAAATGCCCCCAAAAGCCGCTTCACCCCAAAAAAAGCGCTCGCATGAAAACTGTCTTCGGGAAGACCAACGCGTCGTGAATCGGCACCAAGATCCTCGAGTGGTGAGCGCCCGGCTGGGGTCACAAATTCTCTCTCTGTTTCAGAAGTGAAAATATATTTCGCCTGCGCTTCCATTCCAATTTTGTCTGTGAATAAGTCGAAGCCCGAAACACCCAGTAAATATGAACCTGATGAAGTTGCTTCTTCGGAAGCTGACCCAGTTGGAGTGATAAGTTTTGAAACAGAATATCCCGGGCCGGCATCAAGAAAAAAATTCAAAACACTGGAAGACAACCGACCGTGCAACCAATGATCGTAAGAATCGAAACGAGGAGTGCTTGAATCTTTTCCTGAAGAGCGTTCAAAAGTCAGCGTGTAATGCGCAGACACATAGGGAATGATGGCCACTGCTGAGTCGCTTTGCAGCATGAGGCGCTTTGAAACCTCAAGGGGACCTCCCGAAACCAAACCATATCGACCCGCAAACACTTGCCTGAAAAATTTGTAATAAATGGGTGTTTGTAGGCCGCCCCAAATACGCTGGTAATTTCCGGTTTCGAGTTTCAATCCAACGGCTTTCTTTATGGCCTTACCAACCGCATATCCAATTCCAGGTTCAATTTGCATCCCTGGATTACCAGGCACCAAGGCTATGCCCCTCAGGCCCAAATAGGCACCCAATTCAGCCTGCCCCACGCTGACATCCGTATTCGTGTCGGTGCTGTATTGGAAACCAAGAACTGGCTGAAAAACAATTCCAAAGGGGGAAGGCTTCCAGTCGGGCCACAGGAGCGAATTTTCTGCGGCAGCTTTCTTTTCCTTTTTAACTCCAGGTGGAACACTCTTTTTCTGCTTTGCCGGGAGCTCTTGCGTGGGCTTCAACTCTTCAACATCAGTGTTCTCTTCCTGAGCTAATGCTTGCAGGCTCGGG
>CAIZJW010000234.1 GCA_903933385.1 uncultured Silvanigrella sp.
AAGCTGCATTATCAACAAACTGTAACTCGCTTCCAGTGCCGCATGGAGTGCCAGGCTCGCAAGGATACAAATCCGAACCGCAGCTGCTTGTGGGGAGGCCAAGACGTTAAGGGCTTGTGAGAGTGAACTTTCTCTCAAAAACAATTCCCTGGCTCTCTTTGGGCTGGGGAATTTTTTCTATTTTCCTCATCACGCACAATGTTTGGGGCATTCATAAAGTTGTTCTTTTTGCGGCACTCTTCGCTGGAGCCGCTTTAGTGAGTCTTGCTTTGCCTCGCGGACAATCGAAAATTATTGATTGGGTTAAACTTGCGTCCCAGCAGAGCTCTGCCCAGTATATTTTGTTTTTTGCAGCCCCGTTGCTCTGGCGATCAGGCAATTGGTTTTGGTTTTCCTGGATTGGAGTTTTAGCACTCTCTACCCTCTGGGACCCCCTCTACAATGCACTTTGGGAAAGAGTTTGGTACAGGCTGCTCCTCATTACTTCCTCATTGGCTATTGTTGTGGCTCTTTCCGTGGTCACGTGGGCACCATTTCTCCTTCAACACAGTGCTGCCGTGGCATTCGGAATCTGTCTCATTTCGCAGTTGGCAGTGTCGTTTGGGACGCTAAAATCTAGCCAATTCCTGGATCAATCTGTGCAACTCCGCAGAAATCAGAAATCAAAGATCGTTCGACATACTGCACCCGCCCTCGTTCTCTTTGGGGTTTTTGCAACAAGTCCAACCCCGATCCCACCGATTGGAGTCTGGCTCGCAGAAGGCCGTATTGAAGCCAGTTACGAAGAAAAATCTCTTGAATGCACGACGCGAATTGCCGCACCAGCGGGATTCAAAAGTGGAATTGTTCACCATTGGTCTATGCGCGACTCTCTTCTGATGCGCGATGAAGTGAGCTTGTCAGAAGTTGTGGGCAATGGAATTGAAGAAAAGCCGTTCACAACGCGTTCACGTAAGAAAGTGTTTCCAATCCCCTTCGAAGAAATAACTAAAAAAACGATTCGATGCTCTGTTTCTATTCCTGGAAATGGACGAATAGGACTCATTGAGGCTGTACCTCTCCCTCGCAAAAATCCTAATTAAATATTTAAAATTATTGATTAATTTCTAAAAAAGACTGTCACTTTCGTGACACCCAAAGTTCAAGAGCAAACGAACCGATACCTCACCGAATGGGGAGGTTTGACTTGTTGCCTGCTGCGCAAAGTACAAAAACTAATTTTATGATCGGTTGTGCGATTGTTTTATCGTTCACCGCTCTCTCTGCGCGCGCACAAGAGCGTAATCCTCAACAAGAGACACCAACAACGCCAAATACTATTCAAGCCATATCACCAACACAGCCGACGCTCAAAAACACGGCTTGGCATTTTCAGGCAACTTATGGGATCTCTTCTGCGGATGTTGAAGCTCCCTACTGGAACACAAGCCTCGATCCTGCAAAGGCAGAACAACGCAGCACCACTGGTGTCCTGACCCAATCAAGATACAGCCATTCGTTTGAAAGCCCCTTAAACAAGAGTCAATCTGTGCGTTGGGGGCTCGCGCTCGTGAGCGATCAAACGGCACCTGCAAAAGGCTGGATGGCAGCGCTTGCAAAAGATTCAAAAGCTCCCGACTGGCGAACTTGGGGAGTTGGAACCGATCTCTTTTTGGTGCGCCACCAATCTCCAACACTCGACTTCGACGCCGGAGTGCAAGCCGATTATTTCCTTTCAGGAGTCACCACCCTCGGCGCACTGGAAGGCACAGCCGCACAGAGCTCAACTCCAAACCGCTTGGAACAAAAATCTGGCTGGCGCATCGCATTCACGGGTGGAATCGGTGGAATGTATATTGGCCCCCTTGGGCTGATCATGCGTTTGAGTGGGTATGTGGTTCAGGCTGCATTCAAAGGTCACACTCAACCTTTGCGCGCCCAAGGAATTCAGGTGCAACTCGGTGCCGACCTCGCTCTTGGCCGAGGTGAACCATGAAAACCTCAACATTCAGCCTTATATTTCTCTCGCTCCTCGGAGTTACTTTGCCTCTGTTAATGACATCGTCGTGCGGCCGAGCACCGATAGAATCACTCGAAGAACCCGGTGGAACCATCAATGTCACTGGTGCTTTTTCCGATTGGACACCTTCCACGAGTTCATTTGCGGGCGGAGTATTTCTTCTTCTCGATCCCAACACGAACGAGGTGTTTAAGTCGGGAATTATTGAGGGTGGCAAACCTGTATTCAAAATCGAAAACGTACCCGTGACCGGAAAGTATTACGGAATACTTCTCGACAGTCGATTTGAACCGAAAGCTTACCTTGAAAAAACCGGATCAGACTCAAAGAAACAGCGTGTTTTTAAGATTGGCAGCAGCGACGGAAATTTTGGAACAATTGTTGTGAGAGATTCAACACTGGAATCAAGCTCTCAGACGAATCTTGATTTTCAGTCGAACTATGGCATCGCAAACAAAGACTACGCGGAAAAACAATTCTCACAAGATTTCACCACGAACTTCAATCCTAATCCAGATATTGATGGAGACGGTATCCCTAACGTTATCGATACGGATGTTGATGGAGACGAAATCCAAAATATTTTTGATCCGGTTACGTACGATGAAACCGATATCACTGACTCAAAAATACCAGCCCAATTCAACTATGGCTACGGAATTCCTAACAAGGGATTCTTCAAGTGCATCCATACACGGGATGTTCTCAAGATTAAAGTCTCTTGCTTCTTAAAAGGAAGTTCAAACACGATTGCACAAATGTCACTAAAAACTTCAACAACACTACTTCCACAAGAC
>CAIZJW010000235.1 GCA_903933385.1 uncultured Silvanigrella sp.
ATTGCGATTGATCCACAAAATCCGGAACTTCAGAAAAGAATTCAAAGTCTACCCGCAGCTCCCGCGAACAATAAGCCACTCTCACCCGGCTACAGTCCGCCCCCAGCATCAATCAATATCCAATCGACCACTCCAAACACAAACAACATGAACGAGCCAACGCCCCCAAAAAATGGTGCACAGTGAAACGTTGGCAAAAAACACATTTTCTAGTATTTTTCTACTCTTCGCATGCATCTGCAGCGACAATTCAAAAGATCAATTTAAATAGTTATATTGCAAATTTCACAACTTCTTTGGGCAATAGCACTCGGCAGGTTTTCTCCCCACTTGGGTTTCAAGTTGCCTATAACTACCGAACCGATATGATTTTTTCACTTTTTGGAAATTACTCGATGCTGAGTTCAGGCAAAGGAATTCTCTTACAGGGAATTTCAGGTGGCTTAGACTACTCACTTTTTGGTGGGCAGGGACAAAGCTTTATCTTTCCGAAAAATACAGCTTTTGTTTACAGCTTTCCGCTCCGTGTGGGCATTTATACCGGACTCACCGTTCGTGGCTATGATCTTAGCTCACTCAGAGTTTCAGGTCGCAAATTTTCAATTGTGCGAGCAGTGCCCGACTCGGGGCAGTTGATTGGATTAGAAACTGGAATAGGTCTCGAGGGGACTTTTGCCAAAGGCTTCTTTTATTCGGCTCAAACGAGCTACGTGGTCCCCTATTTTATCACTCAATCCGATCAAAAAGGTCAAATCATCTCTGTGTCAGCCGGAATGGGAACTTCATTTTAGAGACGAAACAAAACCGAGACTCAACGAACCCATGGCTCGCGTTTTTTGAAAAAACAAACGAAGACGTCGACCAGGAAGTAGGATCACTGCCCCATCGAAATGTCCCTTTTATGCCGCTGCGAGATCCACAATCTGCGGCTTCATCTGTCGCATCGTAGGCCCAAATATTTTGGTCCACGATATCTGCATTTAGCTTCGTTCAATAGATGCGCACTTTTCGCGACGAGAGATCTGCATCCACGATTCTACGGAAGATTGCTGTCAAACAGGGCTTTAGAACCCGAAGGCGCCTCGTAAATGAAATGTTTGTTGTGTCTTTCACTACGGATGCAAGCCCCCAACCAAAAAAATGAAATGGAGAGCCAGCGTAAACGGCGCTATCAGGATCACCTACAATATTCACTTCGTAATATCATTTACCGCTTGAGACGGCCATAGAACCATTCACTCGTCTTCAGTCACCAGGTCCAATGTAAAACTGTCCACCTTTTGAAACAGTTCCACCATCTGCTGATTTTGGATCAAGGACACAATAGTTCCCTCGGAATTCGCCTCCCAAACCGGTATCGGTCCCGAATGCATTTAGAGGGAGACGCTGCAGCAACCTGCGCAGTGACATTTGATCCATTAATAGACAGCACAGTACCCGAAGATGGATTTCCAAGTTGCCCATTTGCAAAACATCAGTCGGAACATCTCATTTCAATGCAGCAGGAACTGAAATGGAAGAGGACGCAGGGTCATATTTTAGAGCAGAATAAATGCGATGATCCTGACGGTACAGAGGGTAACTTGCGTTCCCCGTTCCTGAAAAATTAATGTACCCCATGTTACTGCCAATACTCCAGCTTGCATTAGAGTTATATGCAACGCGTGTCCCGTTGATCCAGGTTGCTAGTGCATTTCCATTGCGTGAAGCAGCCCAATGTACCCACTGTCCAAATGGAACTGATCCCGCAGGGGCTGAGACGGTTGGCCCAACGGTCCATCCGCCCCAACTTATACTTCCATCAGCTCCAGATGAAATTCCCCACCAAAAAAGACTGCCTCCATCGGCGGAAGAAATAAATTGGAATGCAGACCCTGGAGTTGCCCAAATCCAACCTTCTGCAGTCCACTGGCTCTGTAAATACCAATGAAGTCCATTCGAGCCAGACACTCGAATGGAATCAGAACTAGAATTACCAGACAAACCTGAAACACTGTAAAATTTAGATTTCGCATTACTGGTAGAAAAAGTTCCATTCACAGATACGGCCAAACCTGCACCAGAAATGTCTTCGGTCGCTGAATCAGAAAAAGGCATTGCCAGAATTAAATTCGCGCCCAAAGGATCACTTCCGGAGCCTTTTTCTCTCAAATAAATGTCAATTGTATTGCCTACGAAGTCGTAATTCCCAGCACTCGAACCAGAGTAACAATATTCATTTTTATACATGTAAGGTAGTATTTGAAAGCTATATGTCATTGCTCCCGACTGGCCGCACCAATCTGAGCACCAACTTCCTCCTCCAGCCGTGCGGTATGTGTATGAACCAACTGCAAACTGGTTCGTAGGATAGGAATTACTCGGATAACGATAGCGGCCCCATTGCTTACACACGGGACTCCCGTTTTCCTCATGTACAACACTTGGCCATGAACCCGAAGGCAGATAATTTGCGATTGTAGATGCGCCGTTTAGAATTGTTAAACTGATATTAGACTGCGAAGAGCTAGAAAACATCGAACTCGCTTTCAGCGTGTATGTTTCCCCGTCCATTTTAAATAGATATTCATTATCGCCGCCAATCGAGGCCGCTGCTCTCGCAACCCGGAACGACGAGAGCACGAAATCGCTTGAAGAGGCCGAACCGCTATCCGTATCGACTCGAAATCCACTTCTTGAATTTGTTTGCTTCACCCAACGTGTCCAACCTCCTGAGTCAGTGATATTGTCACAATAAAGCTGCTGTGCTGTACCGTTCACGTTAATCCAATAAAGTCCGGAAGGTGCACTGGGAGTCGCATTTTTCACCTCTTTACAGCTGTAGGCGGGCCTACTAGAACTCGAACCGTTAGCAGACTGAAGAGTGAAACTCCGCGAAGGTGAATTACCAACATTACCAAGTGCATCAATCTGTCTGACATAAACAGATTTACTTCCGAGTCCAGATGTCAGCGTAAAACTTGTGAAAGCGAATGACCCACCGGAACAGGTGGCCGTCTGACCCGAGTTAACATCACCCAAAAGCGTTACTACGAGGCCAGATTCACAAGTACCCGTAAGTGCGCTTGATACGTTCGAATCGCTGAAAGTGCTGCCATCCGTCGGAGATGTCACAGATAAGATTGGTGGCGAATTATCGACTACAAATGTTGAGCTCGCATTGGAAGCCAACGATGAATTTCCAGCTGTGTCTGCTGCAACACTCCCAGGAACAGTAAATTGAATTGTACCGTCTCCTGTGCAATGAGTGAACGTGAGTGTGGCTGGATTAATTCCATTGCTAGAAAGTGCTTTCGAGCAAGCTGCTGATCCAGTAGTCTGAACACTGACGTCTGTCAGAGAAACATTTGCTACTCCGTTAGCATCAGTGAAAGAAATTGAATATGAAATGGTAGATGACGTATGTGCAGCACTCGCGCTTGGAGCGCTTATAACAACGACCGGAGCCAGTGTATCTTTAATAAAACTTCGAGACGCAGAACTCACCTGACCCATTGCATCAAACGACGTTGCAAGAAACGTTTTCAGTCCATCTGAACCCGCCAACTCTATTGGAATTTGAAACACTCCAGCGCTTGAGCAGGTTCCAGTGACAGATTGTTGACTCAAATCTGAACTAGTTATCACAATTGTCAATGCAGGCGTGCACGTTCCCTCTATGGTAAAACTTCCAGCATTCTTTTGTGCATTGTTCAATGGAACTGTGAATGTGAGGGAGGGAGGCGCTGTCACAACCGTAACAGATGCGCTCGGACCTGCTACGAGTGATGTATTGCCAGCGTTGTCAGTTGCTATTCCGGCAGGAACATTTATCGCGACGGTTCCGTTACCGCTGCAACTGGACAAAGTAACGCTCCTGCTAGTTAACCCACTCCCTGAAACAACAGCAGTGCAGTCGGCTGTCCCGCTTTTAGTCAAAGTGACGCTGCTGAGCGAGAAAGATGATATGCCATTCGTGTCACTCGCACTCACAACAAATGTCGCAGTTCCGCTCGCATTTACAGCAGCAACACTCGGCGCACCAATAGAAACCGTTGGAGGCGTCGTGTCTCGGATAACCGTATGTGAAACTGAAGCGGTGTTACCTTCGGAATCAGACTGGCTCACCGAAAGAGTCACATTGCCATCGGCGCCTGCAAGCGATAGCGCTGCCGAATAGTTACCTGACGAACAAGCCGCAGACACCGGTGAACTTAAAATCGCTGTAGATGCAATCGAAACGTTCGTGCCTGATTGACATGTCCCGGTCAGGGTGAACGCCGATTGAAGAGGTGTTGAGGAAACCGGTGTTGTGACTGTCAACGTTGGAGGAGTAGAGTCGACACCAAATGAAGTGCTTGGACCAGTTAAAATTGAAACATTCCCTGCAGCATCCGAAATCGCTCCGGCTGCAACACTGATATCCACCGTGCCATTGCCAGAACATCCGGACAACGTCACATTGCGAGTTGACGCTGTCGGAGATGTGATTAATTTCGTGCTACAAAAGGCTGTTCCGCCCACAACAATCGAAGACGACGTTAAGCTTATGGGCGAAAGTGAACTTCCGCCACTGTCAGCAAAGGTCAGTGTATAGGTCACTGCACCAGATGCTCCAACTGATAAAACACTTGGAGATGAAATATTCACTGTTGGCTTTGAAAAATCTGCAATGCTTGTTCGAGTCACAGTGCTGCTCGTATTGCCAGCAACGTCACTGGCCACAACTGAGATTTGAAAGCTGCCTTCATGCGTTGCCAAAATCGCCGCAACCACACTGCCAGTGGCAAGAACACCGCTGCCACCAGAAGACACCATGCACTTACTCACACAGTTCAATGTATAATTTGCTCCAACGGTTCCTGTAATTGTGATGGGAATAGGGTTGATTTTTTCTGTGTCGTTTATGTATGAATCAGAAATATCGACACCAGATAAACTCGGAGCCGAGAGAAATGCGGTCGCTGTTTTTACAACCACTGGGCTTGAGTTCGCCACTGCGTCTCTCAGTGTCACAGAAAATGTCACAGCGCCACTCGTTATCGCTCTCACTGTTGCGGTGACGCTGCCGCCCGACCCTAAATTCCCAACCCCACCACTCAAAACTGTGCAATTAGTCGCGCACGAAAGCGTGTAATTCGCATTCGTTTCACCCTCAATCGTTACAGGGATCCCTGCTGTGTTCTCACTCACATTGATATAACCATCAATCAACGCAGCAGCAGCAACATTTGGAGACGCCGGTGCCGTAAGATCCGCTGTACCAGAAAGTGTTGCGCTCGACGTATTGCCAAATGCGTCTCTTACTGAAGCTGAAATGCCAAATCCACCGTCACCAAAAACCTGAATAGTTGGCGTCGCAGAGCCCTCTTCATCCAACGAGCCACTTCCCCCACTGCGAACAATACAATTCGTCACACACGTAAGAGTGTATGAACTGCTCACAGGCCCATTCAAGATCATTACATTGATCGGTGAAGAGTTCTCTGCCGAAGAAATCTTGCCATCACCTAACGCACTCATTACCAGAACAGGCGACGTCGGAGGTGTGAGCTGAGCTGTTCCAGACGTTGAAACCGAAGAGCTTGCGTTACCAAACGCATCGCTCACCACCACTGAAAAAGCAAAAGACCCTGATGATGTGGCTTTTATATTGAAGTTCCCCAAGCCAGTTCCACTTAAATTTCCGGTCGATGAACTTCCGCCCGTGGCAATTGTGCCGCCACTCACTACACTACAATTGCTTGTGCAACTCAAAGAGTAACCGGCATTTGCTTCACCAAAAACATTCACAGCAAACCCACTGCTCGGATTCTCCGCGATGTTGATCATTGAGTCCGACAGCGCTGCGACTGTAATAACCGGATTCGAGGGTATCTGTGAATCAATGCTCACTGACGGAGAAAAACCAAAAGACCTATTTCCGGCGGAATCAACAACCTGAATGCAAACCACTTTCGTTGACCCGCTTACAAAACCTGCGTGGCTAGTTGCGGGAATTCCCGGACTATAACTCAAAGCGCCGTTGCATTGTGCGGATGTGTCGGCAATCGCATATGACGCTGTTTCACCCGCAGCCACAACAAATTCCAAAATAGGCAAACCTGACGCTACGTGCGCTGCATTTAATTTATTCCCTGCGCCAATATTGATGACCGTTACAGGACCAAGCGTAGGTGCCGTTTTGTCGACTGCTATAGCAGGGGAACCCCAATAGACCGCTGTACCCAGAAAGTTTGTCAACTTCAGGCAAACCTTTTTCGTCGTCCCGTCTCCAGATGCAACGCTTCCTGCGAGCGGAAAAGTGGGAGAATAGACCTGCGAAGAATCACAAACGACCATTGAGTCAACCACGGAGTAAATAACACCCTCAAAACCAGAAGCATCGAGCATAACCACGGCCTGATTGGCGACTGCCTCAGTGGCATTGAGTATTCCATCAACAGCTCCATTGACGAGAGATAAATTATTCACAACTGGTGAAGCTCCGCTTACAGTGACCGATGAACTCGGAAGGCTTGCTGCAGAGCTATTTCCCGCCTCATCCAACGCAACTCCTGCAAAAATGGAGATTGAAACAGTACCAGCAGAAGAACAGTTTGCCATTTGAACTATTGGATTTGCAGTTGTGCCATTGACCACCGATACAACGCAGCCTGACGCACCCGACAAATGTACCGATGTTGTGTCGATTTGCACAAAATCCGCTCCAACAACTGTCACAGGGAACGAAAAAGAACCGTGCACAGGAATGACCGGTACAGAAGGAATACCAATCTGAACGATGGGCGCACTAAAATCTGCATGACCATCCATCACCGTTTCTGAACTCTCGTTGCCCGATTTATCAATCAATTTAACAGAAGTTCTGAACACCCCTTCCCCTGAAACAAGAACCTGAGCAGTTGCAACGCCTGGGCTGGCTGCACTCAACACTCCTTCGCTATCAGTGACAGTCGTGCAATTCAGGAGACAGGTAAGGATGTATGACGCGTTCGAAGTCCCAGACAACGTCGCAGTGATGGGCGACATTTTTTCTGCCATATTTACCGTGGAATCTGAAAACTGTACGCTTGTCATGAGCGGCAAGCTTGTTGCAACGATGACTGAATCCGATTCCCCATAAACCGGCTCGCCCTTAAGATTTTGAAGCTTAACGCACACCTTTTTCCGAGTTCCATCGACCAAACCGTAATCAGAGGCTTTAGGAATACCTACATTGTAGCCTTCTGCAGAATTGCAAGACTCGGAGGAATTAATAAGGGAATATTTAGCGTACATGTAGCCCAATGCGTCGAGGGCCACAGTGGTTTGATCTGCGGCTATTTCTGCAACATTGAGTCTTCCGTCTGATGCTCCATTAATGAGAGATAAACTATTAAATACTGGCGGCGATACTCTCGAAATATTTGAAACTTTACTCCCATTCCCAGTGCATAACTCTCTGTTGTTTGCGTCAGCAAAATCGGGGTTCCTCGCTCGCACAAGGAAACAAGTGTTATTCTTCAGTAACAAATTGTCACTTAAAAAATAACCTTCAGTTGTCTTCCCAACTGGCCTTTCAAAATCATATTGGGTTCCAAGATCCTCTCCAACGGAGAGCGATTTTCCTTCGCCAAACTCTCGGGAAAAAACCTCATATGTAATATTCAAACCAACAACTGCGTCCCATTCAAGCAACCAAGAACCTGGAGTTAACCCCATGTCAACGGACACCTCAACTCGCCATTAACGACTCCCTAAACTCCCTCGGGCTTTTCATGTTCAAGCCCCTGTGTGGTGCATTCTCGTTGTAATCCCAGAGCCACTCAAGAACTTGTCTCGCAACTGTAGCTCCGTCAGGTAATCTCGAAACGTACACATAATCGTGCTTAAAGCGCTTTATAAAGCCTTCTGCGAGTCCATTTGATTCAGGACAGTAAGAAGGCGTGGTGCAAACCTCGAAACCCAGCTCACGGCCAAATTCAACAGTTTTTCGGCTTGTGTATTGGGGGCCGTTGTCGCTCAGCCACTGGATGGGCTTAGAAATTTTTTTTATGCCTCCGAACCGGCTTTCGACGGACTTCAGCATGAGATTCCGAATCTCCTCGCCAGTGAGGCCATTTGTCGTCGCATATGCTGCGATTATTTCTCGGTCGCAGCAATCTATCACAAAGGCAACTCGAACAAGATCTCCATTCCAGCAACTGATGTGGAATATATCACTTGCGTAGCGCATGTCACTCGTCAGCGTAGCGATTTTCCCATCATGAGTGCGTGTTGGTTTGGAGCCGAACCGTTTCAGAAGAAGGTTCTCTTCGCGCATGAGTCGGTAGACTCTTTTGTGATTGACTGTGGTGGAACCATCTTTGCGAAGTTGTCGATTCAGAATTGCAGTTACGCGAGGATATCCATATCCCGGGCGCTCATCGCAGATCTTTCGAATGCGCTCTTTGAGGGGTAGTTCCTTGTCTTCAATTTCCAATGATTTTGCAGCGCCAGAGGCTGACAATCTGCGCATCAGATTCGAGCGGGAAACCTCAAGAACTGCAGCGACGCGCTTTATTCGAAACCTTCCACTCCGTGCAATGGTTTCTGCGAAATCAGTTTTTTTTCGCGTGCAATGCGAACTGCTTCCTTGAGGATTTCGACCTCCTCGGTCTTCCTGCCTAAAATACGCTCGAGCGATTTAATTCGATTCTGCATTTCCTTCATCTTTGAAACGGCAACCACATCTTCTTCCGAAGTCACGCTTTCAAGTTCACCCTGTTCCATCAGCTTTCTCCAAGTGAAGAGCACTGAAGGAGCGATACCATGTTCACGAGCGACCGACGATACCGAGTTCCCAAAGAGCCGCGTCTTGTTGACGATCTCTATTTTGTCATGAGGGCTGAATCGTCTTCGGCGCGCCACAGCCGTGACAACCTGAATACCCTCCTTACTTCTAGAATTACTCATACTGACCTTTAACCTCTCCTAACGGGGTGTCCGATTCCCGTGGGGTTAACTACACCGAGCTGTAACGCCAACGGCGATTGCAACTTCACAGTCTATGCTCAGGCCGGGACATTTGGGCAATCAACTATAGTCTTTACTGTCACTGCAAATGGCAAAACCAGTAACAGCTCAGTAGTTGCAGTCAATTATGCAACCAATAGCGCATACGGATGTATCAATAATCTGACTTGGAGTTCACTCACACTTTCTGATTCCTGTGGGCTCACGCTCGCGGCAACCGCAAACTTAAATGCGTGCTCTATTTCCTCGACCAGTGCAAACATTCGAAATATCGACACAGGTTCAGTGGCCTCAAATGCAGGAGGACTTTCGGCGACTCTGACATCATTCCCTGAAACTCAATCTCATTTTACAGCCACATGGAATGTCGTTTCAGATCTGGACGATTCAGCGACACTGCAAAGAGCTCTCAAGATCACTACAAACACGGCTTCAGAACTAAGGATACCGACAGTTGCATCAGCTCCTACCCGCGCTCAGGGTATGCTAGGACTTCAAGCCCCTGTCGCAGGATGCACTGGCACATGCAGTATAGATTACGGCGCCCCTGCAAACTCATTGGCGTCGAGTGCGGGAGGAGTGATTTCAGTTGGCTCTGAATTTGCCTGCTCTGCAAACGGAATAAATGCTTTTTGCTGGGGAAAGAATTCCTATGGACAGCTTGGTATCGGTAATAACACCGACCAAAGTTACGCGGCACCTGTGGCCAATAGTAATCTCAGCGGTGCGGGTATTGTAGCCGTGAGCACGGGCGCTGAATTTGCGTGCGGACTTCTCACAACCGGTGAAGTGGCATGCTGGGGACGCAACGAAGCTGGGCAGCTCGGTGACTTATCAAACAGCGACAGCAATGTACCTGTCTTTGTGAAACGCAACACTACGACACGTCTCTCAAACATCGTTTCAATAGCAGCCAGCAGCAAGCATGTTTGTGCAGTCAGTGCCACGAAGAATGTTTGGTGCTGGGGCGATGGCTCTTGGGGAACATTGGGAGTGAACGATCTTTCCTCACGCAATTACGCTTCACCAGCGAAGGTTTCTGGAGTGAATGCGGCAGCGAATCTGACCAATGCTATTTCAGTGAGCGGTGGGGCAAATCATTCCTGTATCATCCAAGACGTCAGTGGAACACTGAAACCCCTCTGCTGGGGAAGAAATGATAAAGGACAACTGGGTCGAAGCACAGAACGCAACGTTACAATTAATGTTTCTTCAATAGATACTGCAACGGACAGAATTACATCAACCGCTCACGGATTCTCGACGGGCGATGCAGTTACATTTGCTGGATCATCAACGCTACCATCGGCAATCTCTTCAGCAAATGTTGTCTATTTTGTGAAAAAAATCGACAACAACATCGTCGAGCTTCTTGCTTCTTCAGACGCACTCACTTCGGTTGATTTCACAAATCAAGGAAGCTCACTCAAACTCTTCAAAGTATTTCCATTCGCAGCCGCCATGAAAGCCGATGCTTCAACGGATGTATCAACCGTTCAAAGTCTGTCTCTCCAATCTGGTACAACTTGCGCTCTCTTGACAAACGGAACGGTCCGATGTGCCGGCGACAATGCCAACGGAGCCACCGGCCTCAACACAAATTCTGGGACCACTGACTATGCCAGTCTCGTGCGCAATGCCGATAACACCGGCAATTTATCCAATGTTGTCGCATTGAGCGGAGGGACACAACACGCTTGTGCACTTCTCAAAGGAGGCACAGTTCAGTGCTGGGGCGCAAATGCATCAGGGCAATTAGGAAATGGCACCAACGTTCCTGCAATTCTTCCAGTCACAGTCAGCAGCTTAACCGGTGCAGTGGCCATCGCTGGAGGCGGCGCAACAACGTGTGCTCTCACACGCAGTGTTGAAAGTGACACAATTTTCGGACGCGTAAAATGTTTTGGTTCCAACCCAAGTGGCATGCTAGGAAATGGAAGTAACTCAGCCAATTCAGCAAGTCTTGGCGCAGCTGTAAAAACCGACTCAACCACACTCTTCCAAGCCAGATTACGTGACTGTAGCACGATTTATCAGGTCACAGATGCACCATAAGACGAGGCCAAAAAAAATCCCCGAAGGATTGCTCCCTCGGGGATTCAGAATAAAAAGGCTGCACCGAGCTACTCTCCCACAGTTAAAACTGCAGTACCATTGCCGCAGGCGGGCTTGACTTCGGAGTTCGGAATGGGATCCGGTATTTCCCCGCCGCTATCAGCACAGCCAAAGCGAAAACTTGAGTTC
>CAIZJW010000236.1 GCA_903933385.1 uncultured Silvanigrella sp.
AAGACATGGTTCTCGTCGGTAACACAGATGAGATTTTCAGCGAATCAGGTCAGAATTTCAATCAAGCAGCACTGCATGTGTTTCTGCGGATGGATTGCAGTACTTTTCTGCATACCTATTTTTTATTCTTGAGAATTGCACCCGAAAACGAGCGCCCTGTCATGAACGGAGCCTTCGCAATCCCCAAAAGCCCTAAAACAGTGGGTGCAATATCATCGGCTCTGGCTATCTCCGTGACCTCGACGCCCTGGCGAATTTGCCAACCGGAAAATAGAATTGGAATCCGAGAATCTTCATCAAAAGCGGTTCCATGATTGGCTGCATTGCGGCTGTCTTGCACCCAACCGGACTGCAGCAGCACAACGGCATCGCCCGAGCGCTCTGGGTCGTGACCACGCCGATAGAGGTCAAGCTCCGGAGTCCCAGCTTTCAAAATCTCATCGCGCGACACCAATCCTCGCGCGCCAGGAATCGATTTCACATGCTCACGCAAAAGCGCGACTGCGTCGGAAAGCGACTTCTTTTGTTTCTCAAAAGATTCTCTTTTGAAATGAATCTCCCCAGTGATGAGTGCCTGGATCCAAGGTCCCTCTCCCCATGCTTGAGCCAAGGCCTTTTCAAGCGATGATTGAAGCTCTTTCACAATCATTCGTCCAGACGATGCTCCCTGTGACAGTCGAACCTCAGGAAGCGACTGCACTCCATGATCCGATGAAATGACAAAAAGAACTTGGTCAGCACCGAGGGTATGACTTAAAGAGGCCTTGAAACGTTCAACACTTTTATTCAAATTCAAATAGATATCCATGACCTCCGGACTCTCTGGTCCGAAGGCATGTCCAACAAGATCGGGTGTGGAAACGCTGAGAGTGAGCAAATCAGGATGGCGAGGCGATTTGCAAGGCTCAGCCTCATTGCGGGAGTGACATCCCAAACGTTCTCGTCGGATCGACTCCAAGGCAAAATCAAAAAGATAGTCGACTGCCGCGGGGGTGTACTGAAAGAACTGTCGCGCTCCAATCCCACTTGAATCCTCTTTTTTCGGCTTGTAGGGAAAGCCATCACCCAACCATTGTGAAAGCGGAGAGCGCACCGTGAAAGACTTTCGCTCTGCCTCAGAAGACAATGATTGGCGCATTTCGTCTGTCGACAAGAGAGGTTTCCAAACGAACCCTAAATCAGGTTGCCGATTCCTATTAAACTGATTCACCCAATCAGGAAGTGCTTTTGCATAGGCAGAACTCCCCACCATACTCCCGGATTTATAGTCATACCAATAAACCCCCGCTGGCGACTGCCCTCCGCAGTAGACAGCGCCGCGATCCTTAATTGAAACAGCAACTGACTTCGACTTCCCACCACTCCACTTAAAAAGAACGTCGGCTAATGTTGAATTTTTCATCCGCCTGCCACTCACACCCTCACTCGGAGCCCGCGCAAGAGGATCGGAAGGCAAGATTCCAGGTGTTCGCAAAATCTCTGCACCCTCATCAAGGGTGGAAGCAACGCCTCGCTGTTTCACTTTATCAAAAATTTCATTTCCCACGATTCCATGTTTCGCGGGATTTGAGCCGGAGCAAATTGAAGCATGCCCAGCTGCAGTCACGGTTGGTGCACCCGCTGTAAAAGCCTGCGAGAACCATGCTCCATTTTGGTGAAAAGATAAAAGACCCTCTGTTCGACCCGAAACCGATTTCTTAATTGCTGGCGCAAATCGGGTCAAAAAATCGGGTCGCATTTGATCAACGGTGACAATAACAATGAGCCGAGGAATCTGCTCATCACCTGAGCCTGCCTTTTTGTTTCCTTTAGGATTGGCAGACCTCGCCACACCCTTGACTGATTGCTCCGCGGCAACGCTGTGAGAGCTAAGTGACGTCGACGCCATAAGAACTAAAAAGAATGAAAAACGCATCCAAGTCCTCAATTGCACTTTCCAGAAAACCAAAAAGGAAAATATTTCAAAAATGAAACGATTTTGATTTAAGCGGAACAATAGCAGCTCCATTCTTTTGTAACAATGATTCATGAGCAATTGTTACCTCGAAAACATCGAAAAACTCGAGAAAACTCACAAAGGTAAGCAGAATGTGGCAGGCCAAGAGTGAGCACTATGAAGTTTGGAAAGGCATCAGCCTTCTTGGTCTCACATGTAACCACCTTGTACTGTGGCCACTCACAAATCTGTCATTTACATTGAAACTCACATACCAAAGTATCGGTTGGTTCACCTTCGCAGCAGTTTATTACTCAATCGCCGGCATTATTTGGGGACGACGAGTTCAAACTGAAACTCAGTACTGGAAATGGAACCTTCGTCGCGCTGCAAAACTCTTATTATGGGTTGCAGCAGCAACTCTTATTCTAGTTCTTAGCTTCCATTACCAATGGCTCTCCCCTGCTCCCTGGCAAACCCAAATTCAATGGACCGGGGATAAACCACTTCTCAAAGCAATTCTCGGAACCAGAATTCCCTGGCTTATTGATGTTATTTGGCTGCATTGCTGGCTAGGATTTTTCACTGCCCTACTCTGGCGATGTCCGGTTCTGCGTGACAATCACATTTTACTCGCATCTGTGAGCCTGCTTGTTTGGACTTTGAGCCAATTTCGCATCTTTGAATGGGAATTTTTGATCAGTGAAGCTCCTTCCTGGCATTCCTGGACAAGTTGGCAACTGCTTTTTGTTCTCTCGGCGCTCTCACAACAAAAAAAATTCATCTCAAGGATTAAATTACTTTGCCAGAGCAAATCTCAAAAGATTCTTGCCTTGGCAGCTGTGCTTTTTTTTGTGGGTAAAAACATAAGCGGAGAAAGTATCCATTTCGAATTTGGAAGTGCGCAGACTTTTGCGCCAATTTTCGCACTTAACTCTCTCTTAATTATAACCCTACTCCATTCTGCTGAAAAGATAGAATTCCCAGCTTACATCCGACAGATCGGGCGGTACAGTCTGACAGGATACAGTCTTCAATGTGCGCTTGTTTATGCACTCGGCGAATTTTCGATCAGACACAAAATCAACATTTTCGAGTCTCTTTTTCTGCTATGTTCTTGCCTTGTAAGTATGATTTTTACCTCAAAAGTAATTCACGTTTGGAGAGAAAAATGGCAATACCTTTTTTAAACCAACACAACACAGTCATCGTCGCTGCATCTATATCCGATTTCAAACAGATCTTATTTTGGAGCGAAGCCATACTTTACAGGCACCTTAATATTATTCCAATTCAGAGCGAGCGCGAGATCGCCGCAGCTATTGAAGAAAATCCAAATACAATTTTAGTTATCGACCCGAAATATGCACTCACGAGCGCACAAGAAAGAGTCATTCAAAAATGCCTTACCCTGGGAATGAACTGGTGCTCAACCAAAATATATTTGGGACAATTAAAAGGCTACGCAGAGGTAGAGAATCTTGTTGACGTTCTCGAGTGGATGTCTGGAAAAAACCAGAACTCAGAGAGTTTTATTCTTTCCAAAACAAAATGCCTGACAAGAAGATTTATAGCCTGCATGCTTCTGACGCTCACGTCTCCTCTACTCGCGTTAATAGCGTCAACAATAGCTATTTCCAGCCCTGGTCCTGTTTTTTACAAGCAGACGAGAGTTGGATTTAGAGGAAGGAAATTCAACCTTCTCAAATTCCGCAGCATGCATCTGAACGCAGAGGCATCAGGACCACAATGGTCGAGCGGCGACGCCGACCCAAGAACATTCGCCTTCGGACGGTTTTTGAGAAAAACACATCTCGACGAACTCCCGCAGCTATGGAACGTGATTCAGGGGGATCTCTGCTTTGTTGGTCCACGCCCGGAAAGACCGGAATTCCACGCATTGCTAGAGGAAGCTATCCCTCATTTTGATCTACGTACAATGGTCAAACCTGGAATCACAGGATGGGCACAACTTTTCTCAGGATACGCAGCCTCAATCGAGGAATCGAAACGAAAAATTGCTCACGACCTCTTCTACATTCGAAATACCCATTCACGAATGTCTTTCGCAATAGTTCTGAAAACTGCTGAAAAGGTCATCCGTGAAGTGTTCAACTTTGTCGTTGAAAAATTTATAAACAAAAACAAAGAAGTTGTTTGAGCGAGGATTCAACATGCGAGCAGTGCATATTTTTAACTCAAGCTCTATCAGCGGACCAGAAGCGTTGGTGATACCTGCATTGAAGCATGCTCCATGGAAAACTGAAGTATGGTCGCTGCGTGAAGCAAGGCGCGGTGAAGCAAGACCCCTTGAAGAATACTGCGAACACTATGGATTGCGGGTAAAATCCTTCGAGGTCAACGCTCGCCTTGATTTCAAGGCCATAAAAAAAATGAAATCAAATATCGAATCGCTTGAGGGCAATGTCATATTCCACAGTCATGATGCTAAGGCTAGCATCTACACTTGGGCAGCACTCGCGGGCGAGCGACGAAAAAATTGTCGCAGCATTGTAACTCATCATGGAGCAATGGCGCGACCAGACACCCTCTCCAGATTCTACGAACGCATTTTCACTTACGGTACAAAGTGGTTTGCCGACTCGGTTTTGTGCGTTTGTAACTCCGACTTTGAACTTCTTTTGAACCGGGGTGTACCGGAGAATAAACTACAACTCCACCTCAATGGCATCACTCGTCCAACTTTGACATGGGACGCTCGCCGATCAAACACTTTCCACGGCGAAAAAAAATGGGCTATTGTCGGAAGGCTCTCTCCAGAGAAAAACCATTCACGCCTGCTCGAAGTGCTGTCTCATTTGCAAATTTTAAGCTCCCTGCCTTGGTCTTTGGACATTCTAGGCGATGGAGCACTGAGAATGGAATTACAAAAGCAATCCGAAAAACTTGGTGTCCATAAAAAAGTCAACTTCCTAGGATACAAAGACGAAGTCTGGAAAGACTTCGACAAATACGATTGCCTTATCAATTTTTCACATGGAGAAGGAATTCCTATCTCTTTGCTTGAGGCTGGTTGGCGAACAACACCGGTTTTTGCGAGTGCTGTTGGAGGTATTCCGGAACTCTGTGGAGCCAATGGGGCAGAGCTCTTTGAACTCAAGGAGAATAATGAAGATCTTGCTCTCAAACTTCTCAATTACTCGAATGACAACCATAAAAGAAGAAACAGAGCAGAAATGCTTAACCAAAGAGTCAAAGACCGATTCTCAGAGGGACAATGGCTTGCTCGCCTTGAAAAAATATACCAAGCAGCACTTGGAAAATGGCAATGAGGACAAGACTTCTCACACTGTCTATTCTTCTGTTGAACCAGCAAAATTCGATAGCATCCGAGCAGCGAACAAAAGGTACAGCATCGGAATCAGTCTTGGCGCCTGGAAGCCTGTTGCAGTTGAGTTCCAGCGAAGACAAGTCTCTTAACAGTGCCCTGGAAATTGATTGGAACGGAGACACAATTCTCCCTCTGTGCGGAAAAATTAGGTTATCGGGGCTCAGCTTGCACCAGGCAGAGCGGACAATTGACTCTTGTTTGGAACGTTTTTTTAAAAAAACCCCTGATTTTGAAATCGCAGAGATTCTTCCTCGACTTGGGGCTGTGAAGGTTGGACTGCGCGGCGAAAAGAGCAGTACAATTAGAATACAATCAGGAGCCTCTGTTCACTCACTGATTGCGACAACAGGCCTTGCGGTGCCGAATGATTATACGCTGCGTCTACTTTCACCCTATGGCTTGGATATCGTGCTTCCTGCAACTTCAGCCCATTGGAATGAACCCTTCCAATGGAAGGGTGGTGAGACAGTCATTGCCGAAAAAACAATTATAGAAAAAAACAATTATACAATCGACATCCTAGGAGAAGTTCGAAAACCTGGGAAACTTGATTATCGCCCTTCCCAATCGATTCTCAGCATACTTCGTGAAGCTCAAGGACCAACAACTCTCGCTGCACAAGATAGCGCTCATATCTTCCGCGGTGCAACGGGTAAAAAGATCGAGACAACTTGGGACGACCAACTCACAAAGATCGAACCAGGAGACACAATTATGATCCCTGCCCAAAGGGAGGGAGGATTCGAACGCGGATTGCGGTGGACGAGCTCGGTGTTGGCGGTCATTAACACTCTCTTTTTGATTATGCTCGCAAGAAAAGGCTGAGTAAATGTACGTTTTGTTCAGCGCAGCGCACATCTTTGTGTCGGCAATCAAGCATCGAAAAAAGATAATTGCAGCTCTGTTCCTAGCATTCCTCGTGCCGTCGGTGCTCGCTATCCACAAACTGCCGAAAAAGTTCCAGTCGAGCGCGCTGTTTAACTTTCACTCAGATTTTTCAAAGATACCGGCAAGCTCAGAGTTTTTTAGCGAGATCTATGACCCAAACGAGATCCGTGCAGAGAAGGAAGCAATTCTCGTAGGTGTTCTTTCAGATGACTTTCTTCTTGAGACGACCGCAAAGTATTTTGGCGATGAGCAGGCAGAGAGCGAGTGGAAAGTTCAAGGTTTGCGAAAAGATATTCGCTTTGTTCCCCTCAGCAGAACAACCTACCAACTGGTGGTCGTTCAACAGTCACCAGAAATCACACAAAAGATCGCTTGGGATGTGCTCGAGCGTCTTGAAGAAACTCTGAGAACCGAACGTCTTGTAAGAATGCAATCGGTGTACGGATCAATCACCCAACAACTCAATGAACTGACAATTGAGGGCGGCGACAAAGATCTTTCTATCCAACTCGATGCAACTCGACTGCGCATTGAAACGGAGATTCAAAAACTCGAGCGTATGTATACGGCAGAGCATCCTCGGCTGGCACGTTTGAGAAGCCAACTGCAAAATATAAATAGACCATCTCGCTATAATCCAAACGACCCTCTCGGAAGAGGACAAATTGAAAATTGGGCCTCATTGCGCGGGATTCTTCTCACGCGTCAGGCGCTTTTGCAGGTTGCAATTCGGATGGAGGAAAAGGGCACACTCTCACACATCAAACTCGTTAAGGAACCCGATCTTCCGCAATGGCCTGTCGCCCCAAAGAAGTCGATTCTTTATTTATCGGCGCTGATAACCTCATTAGCTCTCGGTTTTGCAATAGGTGCAGCCTTGAGTCTCTTGAAAGATTTGAATGGCATCTTTCCCGAGATCACCTCTTCATGGCGAACTTTTAAAGAAAAAATAAATCAAATTTCGCAGGGCAAAAAAGACACCAACGGAGTCTGAGAATGTGGGAAGAAGATAAATTCATATTCCGTTTAATTCCCGATCCTAACCACTACCTTGCGTGGCTTTCATTGGGGCTCTTATTTTTCTTCTTATCCGAAAAATCAGGCATCTTCGACCGCGTTAAAATGCGCTTGAATGTAACTCTCGTTAGTTCGCTTTTCGTATCCTTTCTATTCTCTCTTTACTTTGATGCTATTGGATTTCTTCTTGCACTCTCGCTTGCGGTTGCTTTTTTTTCGTCACTGCAATCGTCAATTGCAGCAGTCTGCACAACCGTCATCCTCTACATTTGCAGACCCTGGGAAGTTGTTGAGACAAACGATTGGTGGATGCAGTTACCTCGTTGGTGCATATGGTTATGGTTCCTCTCTTGGCTGCGAGAAAGAATTAACCATAAGATTGAATCTTTCGCTTATCTCAAAATGACACCGGGCATCTGGCTCATCGGAACTATGGCAGTTTGGGCTTTTTTGACCTCATTTCTCTCGCGCGATTCAGCCGGAAGCATACAATATTACATCGATACCCTTATGCGAGCCATTATTTTGGTTCTCATCATCCAACTCACAGTGCGTTGTGAGGAAGATGCAAAGAAAATTCAAACTGCTTTTGCTGTTGGTGTTGCGACACTATCCATCTTTAGCCTCTGGAGGTTTCAAGGATTCGATCAACATGCGCCTCTCGACATTGTCCCGCGGATGCTCAACCAAAGCGACCGCCGACTTGAGGCAGTTGGATCGCTTGGCAATTCAAACGACATTGCAGCTGTTGTTCTTATTCCACTGGGCATTCTGTGGCCGAAACTCTTTGCAAAAACGAGTCCGTTACACATCCGAATCTTCAGTCTAATCATCATTTACTTTCTCATCAAAGCAATCCTTGCATCTCAAAGTCGGGGGGCGCTGATTGCAGGAGTGGCTCAATGTGGAATCTACTTTCTATCCCAATCACGTTCGCCCGCTCGCTTTGGAACCCTTTTGCTCATCGCTGTTTCACTTGTTGCCCCGCTCGCAAACCAGGTCATGGGACGCAACGCAGATGATCTCGATGCCTCAACTGAAAGCCGGATGAATTATTACGTCACCGGATTACGCATGGCACTCTACAGTCCAATATGGGGGCAAGGATTCGGAAGATACCCCTACGAATTTGAGAGATACTCATCGGCAACACTGCATGAATGGGGACACCGGACCGCGCACTCGAGCTGGGTGTTGGTTGTCTCTGAAACTGGTTTTGTAGGGCTAGCAATTTTCACAATGATTCACGCGCGCATGTTTCGCCAATGCTGGCAACTCAGAAACATAGAACCAGGACTCCTCCTCGCTTTGAGCGGATATTCAATCACCATTCTTTTCCTCTCACATTCATGGCTGATGTTTCCTTGGATTTTGTTTGTCCTCATTGAATTGAGAAGAAAATTCACAACGGCTGGAGTCTCTGATGAAAAAACGGTCTTGCAGTTATGAACAACGAAGAATTCTATGCATTGTGCCGCGCCTGCCCTGGCCCACGCGGTGCGGCGCGAGCTTAGCGAATAGCGCCCTTCTTCAAGCCCTGACAAAAAATGGATGGAGTGTGCAAGTACTTGTGTTGGGAGCGGTAGTCCAAAGTACAGATCTCAAAAAAGCAGAAACTGCGCTTCATTTAAAATCCATTGAATGTATCAAATTTAATATATTTATGAGGTCGAGAATTGTCAGGACATGCTTGGCAATCGTCCTGCAGATTTTAAGAAAAAATCTTCCAATCACTGTTATACCTTTTGGAATTGGCGGATTCAAACGACGCGTGCTGGAAAAAATAAAGTTCTCAGATTCTGACATCGTGCTCTGGGATGGCCTGCACACAATGGCGGCCTTGTGGGAATCGATTCAAAAGTGTGATGCATCGTTTGCTTCAAAGATAAACATTTATCGAGCTCATAATCTCGAGGGCAGCCTCTGGCAGCATTATACAGCACAGGCGAGCGCTCTCATGCG
>CAIZJW010000237.1 GCA_903933385.1 uncultured Silvanigrella sp.
CCACGTATTTGGCGTTCACGCCGCGACGAGACACGCAGTGACGACAAGATTCGCAACTGGAATGAAAAGGTAAAGTCACAACACGTTGGTTATGCTGCTGAGCGTGCAGGGAAAACCCGAAAAATAGAGATTAAGTCGGCGCAAAATGAAAATCAGGCACAACCATTTTTAAATCATCCGTCACAGGATATTGGTGAAGGTAGCGATGGAGTTGCTCAAAATAAACAGACAAAAAAGCTTCGTGAGGCGAGTGAAAATGGCCAATACACTGGCCTCGCGTTGTTTTCAGATGCCTTGCGTTTTGCTCTCTCAGATCGAGTTGATCCATTACGTAGAACTGTAGATCAATTTGCGCGGCAGAGGCATGGACTCGTTGAAGGGGAAATATTTCAATTTTTGTCGATATCGTTGCAAGATTTTGCATCGGGACAGCACAAAGAAGCTTTAGAAATGTACGTCTCAGCCTTGCGGCAATTTGTCCGCAGACCAGAGTCAGAAATTTCATTGCCTGTCAGTGATGCAATGCGGCTTGGATTTATTTTCTTGCCACTCTTGGCATACTCAGGCCAACCACGTGGTTGGCCCTGGGGAAAATCTTTCCTCCGCTTGCTAAAAAGGATTAATTCCCTCTTGTTAATGGCAGAGGGTGAGAAAAATCCTCGCAGAACGCCAGTCACGCCGTTGTACGCTGGTGTTATGCAATATCTGGCAGGTGATGGGGCTAGGGCGCTCCGGTCCTTGGGTGATGCAAAAGATCTCGCCAAGTCCGCACAGAACGATCTTGTTGCCTGTATTTCCCAACAGTTTATGGGACTCGTCTGTAGTGATTTCGATCAAGTGCGTGCGATGGACTATTTTGCCGAATGCTATCGATCCTCGCACGATTTAGGCTGGCGTATGCTTGAAAGGCAGCTGTTGTCGTTGTGTCGGAAACTCAATCTTCCTCTCCAACATCAATTTCCTGAACTTCTCGCTGAATCTGAAAAAATCAACTTCCGACGTCGGGCTGCGGGAATGGGGCTCTCACATATTGTTGAGAGTTGGTTAGTGATGAGGAAAGAACCTCAAACAGTGACTCACTACCTAAATCAATCAGCAAGAATCGCAGCGAAAATCTTGTCATCACCTTTGAGCCTTCTTTTCGTTCGCTCGAGCGATGAAAAGGGAGTCATGAAACCCGTTGTGCAGTGGGTAGACGATGGCAACTTGTTCCTTCAAAATCTATCTGAGGTTCCATTAGGACCAAAAATGCTTGAGGCGGAATTGGTTCGAAATTTGCCACGCTTTCACGACGATCCCGTGCGACTTGTTGCACTCGTTGGACAGTCGAACGAAACGCTCGACGACCATTTCTGGAGAAATTCGAATTCTCAAGCGATTGAAAGTGATCTTTTTGAATCCCAGGAAACTTATCAGGCAACTCGCGTTTCAGAGAATGCAACACAGGTGGGTGGGGCTCGAACGCAGAATGCTGAGGGGGAAATGCCTCGAGCTCAAGAAGACACTCCCTACGCAGTTTATGTTGCTCTCAAGGTTCATGATGAGTTCTATGGTTGGATGTCTGTGGGTAGAGTTCCCTTAAATCAATTCACATCAAATGATGCTGAGCTTGAATTGTTACTTCTGGCAAATCACACAGCATTTAATTTGTTCTGTGAGCGAATGCTCCAGCAGCGAGAAAGAAACGAAAAAGATTTCATTCTGCCGATGCTGCAGCCAAGGAATACTGAACTGCCGAGAGGTTTGACTACTGAATCAATTGGACGTGTTGTAGATACCGATCTGGTAGGCTCGAGAATTCACACCTTGAGTGCATATCGATCGCTTATCGTGAACTGGGAATTTATACCTTCTGGAAAGCAAAAATCGTCTGATACGGGTGGCCTTTTCAGGCACTATATAACACTTCTGGTTGAGGCCCTTCGTGTCTCGGGTGAATCTATGCCGCTCGATAGATTTGCGTTGCGCTTTTCTGCAGATGTTGGCGGGTTGCTTGAGCGGGTTGCTCTGACTCAGCGTCTTGAGCGCGTTCGAATTACGGCCATTCTTGTCGATACTCAGCTAAATGAGGCACAGGAATGTGTTTTTGGACAGGAACAACTCTCTTTTTCAGGTGCGGCAAGCGTGGAAAGAGAGCTACTTCTTGAGCTGAATGGAGTTCTCCGTTTGGATCGCTTGGTTTATCGGGAACGGCGTCGAATAATGTCGAGTTCAATTTACGCATGGTTGTTGAGCTATGATGCGCGCTTTAGAGATGTCGTCCCACAATTTTCACAATCTGGTTTTCTTGATGAGTACGTCACTTTGCGCAGGAATCGTGGCCTTGATTTGGCGAGAGTGCTTGGTGATGGAGAGCTACCATCAGACTTTTCCGCTCTCGCAGTGCTCTTTGATTCCTCTGCGTCATCAAAAAATGCTGCCTAAAACAAAGCAGAATTCAGGCTCTGATATCAATTCGGTTGACTCGCACGATTGCTAAACCAAGACTTACCATTATGAATCCAACTGCCCAAAGAACACCGACCGTCACTGATTCAATTGTTGGTGCCAACCATTGGCCTTGTAAACTTTCAACAACCAATAGATTCGGGTTCCAGATCTTCAGAAGTGAATAAAAGAAAGCATTAACAGTTCCTATTTGAGATTCTGCCTGTTCCAAGGTGCTTGAACTGAGGAGGGAGTCGAAGGTTGAGGTGAGGTGCCCGAACGAAAAAAGAGTGAGCGTGCCAAGAATCGCATACAAGGGGCGCGCTACAGAGCCCAAAAGAGTTGCGATGGAGAGTGCAGTCAGCCCCTTCAGCCAGCTAAAAAGGAACATTGTCAGATGAGTTGCGATACTGGGTTGTTGAGGGTTGTCTGCTAAAAAAGGCAGAACAGTGTGTTTGAATAA
>CAIZJW010000238.1 GCA_903933385.1 uncultured Silvanigrella sp.
ACTAGATAAAATCATGTTACTCGCCATCGCGACAGGAGCTTATCGGGACACCAAAAATAGCGCGTATGCTTGTAGGCGATAAACCGCTGCCGGCCCTGCAAGAATTCAATCAAGTTCGCTGGGTGGCTTCAAAGGCGGAACAACCAAAACACCTATCAGTGCAAGATAACACGCAGACACCGCTGAATCGAAAAAGGTGTTTTGAGTCAGACCATGAAGCAAATTGGCAAGGAAAGCACAACCCAAGGCACCCACTACAAAACGACGTTGCTCCGACCTACCTGCAAGAACTTTCATATTGACCCAAAGCAACACACACACAAGCAAATAGCCAAAAAAGCCAATCAGCCCCGTAGTGCCAAGAACTTCGAGAAAAATGTTGTGTGCATTGAATTTATCGCGGAGGCCAGCAAAGCCTTCTTGAACATAATAATGGGTGCGTAAACCATGTTCTACAGCAAAATAACCCTGTCCGAGCAGCGGAGCATCGCGCCACATAGCAAGATAAACTTGCCAGAATAACTCTCGATCGCCGAGTGGTCCCTGCCCGAGAGTGCCACCACCGATCCCTCGAGTGACAATTTTTTCAGCGACGGCCTGAAGTACATCCCTATTAAAGTATACAACTGAAGAAAATACTCCGATGACTGCAGGAATAACGCCTAATAGAATTGGAATGCGATTTTTCGTGTTAAAAAATTTGCGCCTGCTCATCGTGAGTTTCAAACTCATCAAACTGAGTCCTACAACAAGGGTCAAAATTCCCCAGAAGATTGCGAGAACCAGGAGCGCCGTGCGACCTCCACTCATATAAACGAGCGCTGAATGCAAAACAGCAATAATACCCCACCCAATTGCATTCAAACCGAAGGCGTCGGATCTCTTCTTGTGGATCGACCAAAGACCAAAGAGCGCCATGGTGCTCCACACCAACGAACCAGATGCTAACGAAAGCGGATGGCCATAGAAGCCAAAAACGCGGTAATTTCCGTTGGGCATCTGATGCTCGTCAGCGAGCATCTTAGTTTTGAGTAACACATTGAAGCCAGTGACGTGTTGAAACAAACAATAAACGAAAAATATCGCGGTCGAATATAACAATCCATTCGCGAAGCCGCGTAGCCGAACGTTATCGTCATTCCAGACATTCAAACTTGAGAAATCTTGCGATGACTTTTTTGCGCTCGACACTTTTCCGCTCAGAATATAAATGGTCCATCCTACTGACAAACCGAGAAATGTTGTGCTGACTGGACTCTTCAACCAACTCTTCAGATCCACATGGCATTTGGTAACACGAGGAGGATCAATGAAGCAGAATTGCAGAGGATTCACTGATAAGGCAACAATTGATTGCAGAACGACAGGGATGAGGTAGGCAATAGCAAGAAGAGAAGCGGTGCTCAAAATCGCTCTCCGTGACGCTACACCAACGCCTTGCCCTGTGGAAAAGATCCAGAGAACAAGACATAAATAGAGTCCTGCAGATTGCAGGGCAACACCGGCCAGCAGGAAAAACGGAAGTAAAAAAAAAGGAAGTGCGGGATTTCTTAAGCTCACCCTGCCCCCAGCAATTAGCAACGCGTCGCAAGATATTGCGGAGTGCCGAGTTGACGAATCAATTCAAGCCCCTGATCGTAGCTTTGCAAACGCTCATCTTCCGAGAGCGCAAGCCGTTCGAGCAGCACACGTGTCGAAACATCGACCCGAGCTATTTCATAAAGTCGCTGACATAGCTGAACGCTTTCAAGAGCCAAGCCTCTTTCGCTCGAGAGAATATCTTCAACAGTTTGGCCAACGCGAAGCCGACCCACATTCTGCAGATCAACGTGTGCATCCATCACCAACAAGCGACACACAACCGCATCCTGAAACTCTGAGAGTGTCACAGCCTGTTCGGAGAGTTCAGCATGAAGCTTGGAGTATCCCCAGACTCGAGTTTTCGCTCGGTGAACGCGCAACTGCTGCAGAGCTGTTGTCAGCACCTGCAGCAGTTGGTTCATTCCTTCAACAAGCTCTGAAGAAACAAGTGTCATGTTCACTTGTTCTCAGCAGCACGCTTAGCTTTGTATTTCTCGATCATTTCGTCCTGGACGTTCTTTGGCACTGGAGCATATTTGAAGAATTCCATTGAGAATTCGCCTTTGCCCTGTGTTCCCGAACGGAGGTCGGTCGAGAATCCAAACATTTCGCTCAGTGGTACTTCAGCTTCAATTTGAGCATAGCCACCGTTGCTTGAGGAGCCAGTGAGCATACCACGACGCTGACTGATAAGACCCATCATTGTACCTTGGAACTCTTCAGGTCCTTCGATACCAACCTTCATAATTGGCTCGAGGATTGTTGGCTTCGCATTGAGGTACGATTCGCGGAAAGCAGCCATCGCACAGATTTTGAACGCCATTTCCGAGGAGTCAACAGGGTGATGCAAACCGTCGTTGACAACAATTTTCACGCCAGTGACTTGCGCGCCAACCAATTGTCCAGTGCGCATCTGCTCAATAAAGCCCTTGTCGCATGCTGGGATGTATTGACGAGGAATAGAACCGCCAACGGTTTCGTCGGCAAATTCATACGCCTTAATCACACCAGCTTCGTCGGGAGTGATGGGTTCCAAGAAACCAATGATACGCGCGAACTGACCAGAACCACCCGATTGCTTCTTGTGGGTATAGTTGATTTCAGCACGACCACCGATCGTTTCACGGAAGTTAACTTGTGGCTTACCAACAATACATTCGCAATTGAACTCTCGCTTCATACGCTCAACGTAAATCTCGAGGTGGAGCTCGCCCATTCCAGAGATAATAGTTTCGCCTGACTCTTCATCGCGGTGAACGCGAAATGTTGGATCTTCTTTGGTGAAGCGGTTCAACGCTTTTGAGAAGTTCGTTTGAGCAGACTTATCTTTAGGAGCAACCGCCAGAGAGATCACGGCGTTTGGTACAAAGATGGAAGCCATTGTGTAGCGCACGTTGCCGTCGGTGAAGCTTTCACCTGAAGCACACTCAACACCGAACATAGCCACGATGTCACCAGCGACAGCTTCTTCGGACTCGACCATTTCGTTTGCGTTCATACGAACCAAACGTGGCACCTTAACTTTTTTGTCATTGTTGACGTTGAGAATTGTGTCACCTTTGCGGATCGTACCAGAGTAGATGCGCATGTAAGTGAGCTGGCCAAAACGTCCGTCTTCAAGCTTAAATGCAAGCATTGTAAGTGGGCCGTTAGGATCGTTTTTGATAACGAATTTCTCTTCGTTTTTGTCTTGGTTGAACGCTGTGTTTTCAACTTCTGTTGGGTTGGGCAGGTAATAGCCCACTGCGTCGAGAAGGTTTTGAACGCCTTTGTTCTTGAACGCAGAACCGCACATAACGGGAGTGAAGTTAAGCGACAGCGTTGCCTTGCGGAGCACTGTGCGAATTTCTTGCTCGCCAATTGCTTCCTCGGCAAGATACTTTTCAGCGAGGTTGTCGTCGAAGTCAGCCAGTGCACCGAGAAGCTCGTTGCGCTTCGTGTGTGCGAGATCGACCATTTCAGCTGGGATGTCTTCAACGCGAATGTTTTCGCCGTTGGAGCCATCGAAATAGTTGGCCTTCATAGTGATGAGGTCAACAATTCCCTTGAATTGATCTTCGGCACCGATTGGGATGTTAACCATCCAAGCGTTGTGATTGAGCTTCTCGCGGAGCTGTTCGCACACGCGGTAAGGGTTCGCTCCAGCGCGGTCCATTTTGTTGATGAACGCAATGCGTGGAACGTTGTAACGACGCATCTGGCGGTCAACAGTGATGGACTGCGATTGAACACCTGCCACAGAACACAGAACCAGAACTGCGCCATCGAGAACGCGCAAAGCACGCTCCACTTCAATGGTGAAGTCAACGTGTCCGGGAGTGTCAATGAGGTTGATTTCGTATTGATTCCATTGGCAGAATGTTGCAGCCGACTGAATCGTAATGCCCTTCTCGCGCTCGAGTTCCATGAAGTCCATGGTTGCGCCCACACCGGACTTACCCTTCACTTCCTCAATCTTGTGAATCTTGCCCGTGTAGAACAGGATACGCTCGGAAAGGGTTGTCTTTCCCGAGTCAATGTGAGCCGAGATACCAATATTGCGAACAATGGAGAGATCTTTGCCTGTGGTCGCCATAAATTTCTGTCTTCCATTCAAGAATGGTGGGAGAAATCAATGAGCCACCCGCGGCGGCCCAAAACTCCCGCCCTCGATAACTGATCTCAATTTAATTATCAATGGTTTGAGTTCAGGATTTGGCAGTAATTCCAAACTGCCTCTGTAGCATCTGGGTGCGTCGGTTCTTGGCACCCTCAACCAAGTCGGCAATCCACTGAGGTCCCAAAACACCCTCATACTCCCAAAGCTTAGGGAACATACTAATAGAGGTAAGACCTGGAAGAGTGTTGACCTCGTTGAATATAAAACGGCCAGTTTTCGAGCAGTTCCAGAAATCCAAACGAGACAACCCGGTCAGTGAGAATGCCCTTGCCAATTTTGCAGCCAGTCCTCGAAGCTCCTCCATCCGTTTGGCATCGAGGCGCGCCGGAATAAATTGGTCGGCCCCATCGGCAACTTGGTACTTGGCTTCATAGGAATAGAAGTCTTTGGGTGCGATCTCGCCCGCTACGGTAATTCTGGGATGTACGCCAGTTCCGAGAAATGCACACTCAACTTCAGTTCCCGTCATTGGCTCTTCCACGAGAGCTTTGTCATCGAATGCGAGGGCTTCATTAATATAACGCGACAACTCGCCTTCATCCTTGGCACGGTTCACGCCAACGGCAGAACCGAGTGAGTTTGGTTTAACGAAACATGGAAATCCAATTCGATTGCGCACCCGCTCAATAACCCTTGAGGCATGCTCTTGCCAATCTTCAAGCTCGACAAGCTCATAGTTGGCAACATTGACACCATGCTGCTTAGCAAGAACCTTTTGAAGATGCTTATCGATACCAATAACGCTCGCGCGGATATCACAACCCACATAAGCGACTTCGGCCATTTCAAAGACACCTTGTAATCTGCCGTCTTCACCGTTGGGACCATGGAGCACTGGAAAAAACACTCCAGCTTCCAAGTTGAGCAGGCGCACTTGATATTCAGGAAGAGTGGCAAGTGTCTCCGTGCGGAACGGAAGAATGAGGCTCTCAACAAGATTTGCTTTAGGCAAAGTGCGCAACCTACGTCCTGCAAGCATTTCAGCCAAATCAGCAGGTTCAACATCTTTGAAATCGTCGCTCGAAAAAGTGCCCTCGAGACTCACGCACGAGCCATCGCGGCGCAATCCGACTGGAATGATGCGGTATTGTTTGGGCATCTGCTTGAGTACGAAAACCGCAGAGCGCAACGAGATCTCGTGCTCGGAAGAACGACCACCAAAAATCACACCCACGGTATTTTCGATATCACGGTGCCCCAACATAGAATGCCTCCCGGAACTGGTTTGTGTCTTTCGAATGAAAGATTATCATGACGACACGACATTAAAAGCGGCTATCAAACAGAGAGGTCTCCCCATGCGTCAACTCTTCGAAAAAAACTCCCATGAACGCCTCAAGAAGTTGCACTGGGAGAAAGCTCCTGAACCTAAAGGTCGATTTTGTTACTTTTTGGGTTCCCCGGAATCTTCGTCCCAAAGGTTTATCGCGCCGTCAGCGGTTATGGGACTGAAAGGAAGACACCGCCTCGAAACCAAACAGGGAGTTGTCTGTGATTGTCACTTCTTCGATGGAAATTCGCCCGAGCAGATTCTGAATAACCTGCGCAAGTCGGTGGGTCATATTATTGCAGACGCCGATTCATCTGGAACGCGCGAGCTCGTAATTTACTGGGACCTGACGCCCGAAACTGTGAGCGTGGTTCCCATTGATACCCTTTTGATGACCTTCAGCGAAACACTCGAATTAAGTTGTTATGCCATGCGCCGCCCTGAAGCGGAAAACGAACTCATTGTGAACCTCGTTCTGCCAAACCTACTCACCAAAGAGATACCGCCAGAAATTGTGGAGAACTCTTTGGATGAGGGAATTCGCCGCGGCCAGTCGCTCAACTACGCCCGTTACCTTGGCGATCTACCTGCAAATTCGCTCAACCCTCAAGGCTTTGCCATGCTCATTGAGGAAAGACTTGCAAATGTTGGACAAGTCATGACTTTGAGCGAGAGAGAGCTGGAGGCTCAGGGCTTTGGCGGCGTCATTGCTGTAGGTCAAGGAAGCAAGAATCGTCCCCGACTCGTCGTTTTTGAATCGGGGCCAGAAAACGCCAGGAACACAGTTGTCGTCATCGGCAAGGGAATTACCTTTGATACGGGTGGATACTCAATCAAGGGCAAACAGCACCATAATGAAATGAAATACGATATGTGCGGCGCAGCCAACGTTGTTGCAGCACTTGAAATTCTTGCACCACAGCTCCCCGAGGTTCGTCTTGTAGGAATCATGCCACTCGCTGAAAACATGGTCAGTGCCGATGCTCAGCGTCCTGGCGACGTTTACAAAGCGCACAACGGAAAAACAATTGAGGTCTACAATACAGATGCCGAGGGTCGCCTCATTCTTGCAGATGCTCTCAGTTATGCAGCGCAGTTTAAACCAAACGCAATCATCGACCTTGCGACTTTAACGGGGGGAACAACCCAAATTGCCGGCAATATGGCCGGAATCTTGTGCACAAACGATGATTCGCAACTCTCTACAATCAAATCAGCATGCCTCGAGGCAGATGAAAAGTTTCTGCATCTTGAGATCCTTGAAGAGGCTCTTGAAGATCTCAAAAGCGATGTAGCCGATCTTACGAACATGCATAACAAGTGGAGTACTGGTGCGGCCACCATGTACGCAGCTGCATTCCTAAAAGAGTTCGTGCCAAGCGATACACTTTGGGTGCATCTCGACATTGCCAACATGGCTTGGAGTGGCCGCAGCACGTCGTACATCCGCGGCCGCGGAGCCACTTCGTTCGGAGCGCGTTCACTGGTTAATATTGTGAAAGCGATTTGCGGCTGAGCTCGAGAGACTCATATTCAAGTACGGCCGATCCCAGCCCCTCTTGAAAAGCAAATTAACCTTGATAAACGAGGTTAATTAAACTTTTCTTGCGAGCCCCTTGCCGAAAATTCACAAGGCAGGTAGAAAGTTACCATACACGACAAATGTATGGTTCCCTGTTCCTCAGTGCTGCGGTATTAGGCAGTTAAAGGCTATGAAATCGCCTTTCAATATAAGGAAACACGCAATGAGTGATCTCTCCAGCTCCAACGCAAACAAGTTCAAAGCCATCGAAGCTGCATTTTCAGCTATTGAAAAGCAATTCGGAAAAGGCAGTATCATGCGCATGTCAGGTGATTCGGGGGAGATCGGTGAGATTGTCACCACTCCTACAGGTTCACTGAGCTTGGATGTAGCACTCGGCGCAGGGGGCTTGCCTCGCGGACGTATCGTTGAAGTTTATGGAACAGAGTCGAGCGGCAAAACGACGCTCACCCTCCACGCCATTGCAGAATGCCAGAAAGTCGGTGGAGTGGCTGCATTTATTGATGCTGAACACGCTCTCGACGTCAGCTACGCACGCCGCATTGGCGTAAACACAGCCGACATGTTGGTTTCTCAGCCCGACTACGGTGAACAAGCGCTCGAAATAGTAGACATGCTGGTTCGGAGTGGAGCCGTTGATCTCATCGTCGTTGACTCCGTGGCAGCACTTGTTCCCAAAGCTGAAATCGAAGGCGAAATGGGCGACAGCCACATGGGTCTGCATGCACGCCTCATGAGCCAAGCACTCCGCAAGCTCACCGGATCCATTTCAAAGAGCAACACCACAGTTATTTTCATCAACCAAATTCGTATGAAAATTGGTGTAATGTTCGGCAACCCCGAAACAACAACCGGTGGGCAGGCTCTCAAATTCTATTCCTCCCTTCGTCTGGAAGTGCGGCGTGCCTCTGCCATCAAGAACGGCGATGAGGTCGTTGGAAACCGCACCCGCGTAAAAATCGTCAAAAACAAAATTGCCGCTCCATTCCGTGAGGCTGAATTCGACGTCATGTTCGGCACAGGTATCAGCCGCGAAGGCGACGTTCTCGATCTCTCTGCAGAGCATGAAATTGTGCAAAAGTCGGGAACCTGGTTCACATACGGTCAGGAACGCCTTGGCCAAGGTCGTGAAAATGCGAAGAACTATCTTCGTGAGCACCCTGAAACCATGGCAAAAATCGAATCAGAGGTTCGCAAAAAACTCCTCACCAAAACATCAACAGCTGCCGAAAAAACATCCGAAAAGAAGGGTGCTGAAGCACTTCCTGCCGCAACAAAGGCACTGCCTGCACAGGCAACTGCAACAGGTAAATCATCGGGTGCGGCTGCTTCCTCTGGCAAGCGCACAGGTGCATCTGCAACTGCCGATTAATCACCCGCTCATTGACGCAATCCCAAGAGGCGCTGGTGTAATACCAGCGCCTCTTGTTTTAGGATGAACGGGTTGTATCAACAGCCCGGAGTTCATCACCCATGTCTGCTCATCCCATGACCAGCTCAATGACAATTTCACCTGAGCAACAGGCCTCTCTGGCGTCACAAATTCACTCGAGTTGTGAAAACGAATCTCGCACAGCTCTTGCACACCTTTCCCAAAATAAGAGCAACGATGCCGCGCGTGCTTTGATTGAAGCATATCGAGACTGCCATTGGCGCGACACACGGATAAGTATCCTGCGCGCATTAGGACGCAATGGCAGCGAACGCGCTATCGATTTTCTTCTCCGAACAGCCGCGCGCACAGAAGACATTGGAATTTCCCAAGAAGCGTTTTTGGCACTCGGTGAAACTGGCGACCCCGTTGCTGCGACTTTTCTCCTCACACGCCTCAGCGACACACCACTTTACATGAAGCCTTGGATTGTGAGCGCACTTGCTAGAGTTCCTGATCTCCGCGCGGCGCCTGCATTACGCGCACTTTTGAACAGCAAGGAATCAACAGAGCATCCACAACTTCTTCGCAACTGCGTTGTTGCTCTTTCAGAAATGAAAGACACTTCAATCTTGGAACAACTCTGCACAATGCTTAAAAATCGTGTGCGGGTGAATGGCCATCAACCCGATGCAACATCACTCACCCTACTTTCAGCCATCGGAAAGCTCTCTCGCGCTCCTTCCGACCTTGAAGAGTTTGAACGGGCGTTTGAAAGCGAAATGCTTCATCAGCAGTATTTTCAGCAGTGCCAGACACAGGTTTCATTTCGTCAGCAATGGACTTTGGAAGATTATCTAGGAAAGATATTTTTTTCGGAAAATATCCACCGCTCACTCCCTTTGGAGCTCAACTCATTTCCGACTCACGACCTTGCTGAGGCCGTTTCGCTTTTCGCATCGGAAGACAAACACTTTGATAGGATGTGCTGCATTCTTGCTTCTTTGCTCGATGCAGATGAACTTTACAAACGCTTCATACAGGTTGAAACACTGTCCCCTCAGCAGAGCGTATCTCTGCTTGGCAGTCTCGCATTTCATCGTGCCGATTTTTCTCGAATTATCTGTGCAAAACTCTTTGAACACCATCTACACAACCATCTTTCAGCAGCAGAAAGCACAGATATCTTTTCTGCGTGGCTGAGAGTATTTATCTGTGTTGAAGACGATCCGCTTCAAAAACTCTTAGATCTTCTCAACTCCAAAGACTACACAAATCACTGGCATGAGAAAAACAAAGTTGAGCTTATCAATGCTTTTGTGAGCTGCTCTCTTGCTCTGCGAAAGGAAAAATCTTGGCCTAAGAAGCTTCTGCAAAACATCAGTGAGCTTGTCCATAAAGAGCATAATCACTTAGTTTTAGGACGCTGGATCCGTGCTCTTGGAGAACTCGAATTGAGCGATTTGAAGTGGTCGGAAGAGCTTCTCGGGAAAGTACTTCAATCAAAGACTCTGCAAGCCAGCGCACTTCTCATGCTAGAACGTGAAGATGAGCATCAAAACACCATTTTGCTCAAAGCAACTCAAAGCACATTGACGGAACGACAAGAATATATTCCCTTGTTCTTGCGCGCCTGCGCACGCCTGAAAAACATAGAGAAAGACCTTCCATCGGAAGAAATTCTACAAAATGCTCTCAAAAGTGAAAAGTCTGATGAACAACTCGCAGCACTCGCATATCTTGCCGCTCATCCAAGGCAAAGCACTCTCGAGCGAGTGATTGAATTGTGCGATCCCAAGCTCACCAGTCAGCGTACTGTGGTTTCTGCGATTGTCGCAGCGCGTTCACTCGGACACGAAAAGTGCGTTACCCAGCTGGAGCGCTGCTTAACTTCATCTTCAAAGGTTTTGTCCGGGCGTGCACTCGATGCCCTTCTTGCGATAGAACACTCCACTGCCCGCCAAGCTGTAGTTTCATTCTTCACTAAACACCTCGCCGATCCGGTTATTACTGACAAAGTTCTGCGCAGCTTGAAGGCACCAAATCAAGGTGATTCGCAGCTTGCGCTTCTTCTTGAAGAGGCCATGCACCACACTGGAAACGCCGCACTCAAAGACGACATTTTCGAATTAGCCTCAAGGTTGCGATCGGGCACACAAGAAGGTGCGCGGAGCTTGCCTGGCACCGACGTGATACGCGAACTCGACAAACAGCTTGAAAGCAGAATCATCGATTACGCGAAGCTTGCTGACCCAATCAAAGCCTCGCTCCGCAGCGCAGAACTTCCTTTGAATCAACCCGAGATTTTTGAAGGGACAGTCGACAAGTCGGCATCTGTTGTTCAGTACTGCAAGGCGATCGATTTGGCCTTAGAGAAGGATTTTGGACAGCGAATTTTGTTTCCAAAAATGGAACAACAACTCCACGTTTTTCAGAATATTCTCCATCAAGCAGAGCTCGACCAGGAGTCGCCGAATATAAATCTTGTCATGCGGCATCTCAGAGCAGAGCATGTTTTTGACCTGAACACATTTCCAGCAAGCAAAATGATGATGATTTCGAGGAGCATTCTCTCTGGGCGCATCCTGCGCGAAAGAACTCAAGTGATTGATGGCCTCAAAGCATGGGCCGTTCTTTTACTTATTTTCTCAGGACACGAGCGTCTTTGGGGTGCGGTCCAAATGAAAAAGGATCCTCTTCTTTATCAAACCCTCGCTCACAAACTCGTTGCTCTCCAAGATCTTCGAAATCCAGCTGCACATCGGCAAACCATGCTGGCACTTGCACCTTTGAGCGAAATCCGTAAAGAAGTGTTTAACGTTTTTGCCAGCATGAAAAAGGCTTTCGAATGAGCACTTCGTCATTTTCGTTTCTCTCAGGCCTCGATCTCACTTCCCCTCTCATGTCAGCGCCCTGGGGACCAATTACGGGCCAAAATATGCTCGATATCGGGACCCTCGTCATATTGGAAGGCCTGCTGTCCTTCGATAACGCATTAGCCCTGGCAGCCACGGTTAAATCGAGGCTGTCGGACCCAGTCGATCAAAAACGCGCGCTTCGGTATGGTATTTGGGGTGCCTATTTTTTCAGAACACTGGTCATTTTCGTGGGCATCACACTCATGAAAATTGAATGGGTCAAAGCAACCGCAGCTGCGTACCTCATATGGCTCGCTGTGAAAGAGCTGTGGCCACGCTCTGAGAATGAAAGCAAGGGCGACGTGTTGCCTGATCCACATGAAAAGGGATTTACAAAGTTTTTTAAACTCTCACCGCTCTGGTCGACCATAGTTGCGGTTGAGCTCATGGACATCATGTTTTCCATCGACTCCATTGGCGTCGCGTTTGCCATTAGTAACCAAGAATGGATACTTGTCGCAGGCGCTCTTTTGGGAATTTTGATGATGCGCTTTGCAGCCACTGTTTTTGTTAAGCTCATCGATAAGTTCCCAGTGCTTGTGAAAACAGCTTTTCTTCTGGTTGGCTTGGCTGGATTGAATATGGTTCTGAAACTCAAGAATTTGCCCTTGGGGCCGCTCGGCGAGTTAACCATCGACAAAGAAATCCCAGAGCATGTGTTCACTCTTTTATTGAGCGGGATTTTTCTGGGGGCGATGGGTCTGAATGCTGCTTTTCCGCGGTGGTTCTCCAAGGACGAACCCGAAACTGCACCTGTGGCTTGAAAAAGCCCGGCTCAACCCCTCAAAATCAGTGCAATAGATTTCCCTATCCAACAGTCTTAAAAGAACGTACGACCCCCTACGGGCCACTGAGCGGGGAAAGACTGACATGGATATCAACACACAAAGTTTAAAGCTCGAAACCGAGTTACTTTTAAAGCTGGGCTTCGAAAAACCCACCGAAATCCAAAGCCAGTCGATGCCAATTCTCGCCGAGGGAGATTCTTTGCTTGGCCTTGCACCCACAGGCTCAGGAAAAACACTCGCTTTTCTTCTCCCACTCATGTGCCGTCTCGATCCTTCGCTTCGAAAAGTGCAGCTGCTTGTGCTCACACCGACCCGCGAATTGGGACTGCAGATCTCTCAGGTGGCTGAAAAAATAAGCAAACTTCTACCCAATGAAAACAACAGTTCACACCTTTTGGTTCGAACTGCATTCGGCGGACAACGCTCGGAATCTCAAAAAGAAGAAATTTTAAAAAACCCTGCGGTTCTTGTTGCAACTCCGGGCCGTGTTCTCGAGCACCTCGAGCGAGGAACGATAGAAATTGATGCACTGAAGGCCATTGTGCTCGATGAAGCCGACCTCATGGTCGGAATGGGATTTGAAACTCAGGTGGCCGCCATTTGCGATTTTCTCCCAAAGAAATTTCAAGCGGCTCTTTTTTCTGCCACAGAAAGCGAATCGCAGAGCCGTTTGCAAAACCGTTTGGTCCATCGAGCCACCCGTGTTGATGTTCGTGGCAAAAACACTGACGAAGCGAACTCGAACGGAAACTCAGACTCCTTCAGGCATCAATACTGGACTATTGCAGATAGAAATGAAAAGGATTCAGCCCTTCTCGAACTGATGACAGAAATCCGTTCTCAAACTGAAACGGGAATTGTCTTCTGCCAAACAAGAGAAAATGTTCAACGTGTTGTCAGCTTTCTCAGGGACGCGGGCATATCGGCCGAAGCGCTCTCGGGTGAATTAGGACAAGTAGAACGAACCACTGTTTTGCGTCGCTTTAAGTCGGGCGGCTTGCAGTATCTCGTGGCAACTAATTTGGCCTCACGTGGAATTGATGTGAAGGAACTCTCTGTTGTCATCAACTTTGATCTCCCTTCAACCCCAGAAGAGTATATTCACCGCGCAGGACGATCGGGGCGAGCGGGTTCACCGGGATGGGCCATCAGCCTGTGCTCACCACAGTCATTGGATTTCCTCCGAAAACTTATGGCTGAAGCTGGCATTGCGATTAAAAAATTCAATCTCGCTTCGGAAAAGCAAAGCACTGCAACACAGAAGAGTGAGAATTCAACTCCGGAATCTGAACAATACAAAGCACCTGCTTCGTTTGGGAAAATTCATATTAATAAAGGAAAATCGAGCAAAATTCGCCCAGGCGACATTCTCGGTGCGCTGACAAAAGAGATAGGGTTGAACCGCACTCAGGTGGGAGGAATCTTCATTTTTGACCACTTCAGCCATGTGGAAGTTGAAGCAACTCTCATCAAATCGACAATGATAAAACTTGCTCAGAAAAAAATTAAGAATCTTTCAGTCAAGGTTTCGGAGGCTGAAACTCTGTCAGCCGCGCGCGGTAGGTTTGGAGCGTGAAACAACTCGGTTTAAAAGCCGTTTGAGATTCTCGGGGCCGAAGAACCAAATAAGAAGTGCTGATAGAGCTGCCCAAAGCGAACCCAACAGCAACAACGCTCCGAGAGACGTAAAGAATCGACCAAGGTTCAAAACAGCCCAGATTTGGGCCTTGGGGTCCCAAACCAATTGAGCCAGAACGACTCCCACCAAGCCAAAAACAAATGCACCTACACCAAGCACCACAAGCTGAATTCGAAGCGTTCGCCCTGCTGTTCCGTGCAGTGCATTCAGAGAAAGATTTTGCTTGCGTGCGACTCGGTTCAAAAAGAACCAATTGAGCAAAAAATCAGACGCTGCAGCGATGCTATTAGAGAGTCCCAAACCAATGATTCCGAAACGAGGCGCGAGAAGGGCACTGAGGGTTGCGTTGATTCCCAGATAAATGGACGCATTTATCACTGAGCGCCGAACATCATTCAATGCATAAAATCCTTGCATAAGAATCTTGCTGCCGGAGTTAAAAACCATTCCGATTGAGTAGGCACATACGGCCACAGCATTTTGAACGGAATCGAACGGATTGACCTGCCCGTGTTCCAGCAAAAAGACACAGAAAGGAACACCCATAAGAGCAAAAGCAAAGAGCGAAAGCCAGGAGAGCCAAAAGGCCCCTTGCAAGCTATCGGAGAGGAGAACCCCCAAACGTTCTGCATTGCGCTCCTGAACCGCTTTACTGAGCATCGGCAGACTTGCAAAACTTGCAGCCACACCGAACAACCCAACCGGCACTAGAATAATCACCTGTGCATTGGTGATGTACGTAATAGCACCCTCGCCCGCTGCCGTTGCAAAATGCGTATTCACAAACAACGCGAGAGACAAAGCGCCTTGACTCACAGCGCGCGGTGCCATCATGAGAAGCATCGCCCTCAAAGGCTCACATTGCATCCAAGCGCGGGGCGAGAAATTTGGCCATGGAAAAACTCTGTCGCGTACCAACGGCAGGAGCTGATAAAGAAACTGCAGAAATCCGCCAATCAGTGTTCCAAAGGCCAAGCCAGCAATGGGGTCCCAAGAGAAGGAGGATGCAAGAGTTCCTCCAAGAAGCGCGCCAGCAATTGTTCCAACATTGAAAAAAGCCGAAGCAATTGTCGCGCGGAAGGTTTGTCCACGGTTCCCCAAAAGACTCATTGCCAACGCAGAGAGCATGGCGATCGGCAAATAGAAAACCAGAATTCTGAAACAATAAACTGCCAGTGCAAAGCCACCGCGTTGATGAAAAGACTCGGAGGTGACGGCACCAATAATTGGTTCGGCAAAAATGCAGCCTAAAAGCGAAATTAAAAGTGTGATGCAAAGAAAAAATCCTGCAACAACAGCCACCAAATTACGCACGCTCTGCGGTTCATTCCGCTCTGCCTCTACAATCTCCTTGGTAAAGGCAGCCGACAGAGCACCTTCAGCGAAAAGGTCTCGCAACACCGAGGGAAATCGCAGGGCGACATTGAAGGCATCGAGGCGTGTGCTTGCGCCAAAAACTGCATTCACAACTTGTGAGCGAAACACCCCTGAGAAGCGAGAGAGCAGGACGCCCAAGGATGCATAGGCAGAACGCTTCGCCAATTGCGCTCTTTCCTGCTTGCTCGTGTTGTCGATTGCGCTCATGATCTTGCTTCCAACAAAAACAGTTCGATTCAAACACCTGCAAAGAGTTTACCTGAAATGAAGCTGTTTAAGAAACACAGACCTGGTTGGGCAATGGCATTGAGCCCTGCAGAACTTGGGCCATGCTCATTCTGGATCCGAAAGTAAATCTTTGACCGTTTCGAGGACCTCGACAACGGGGTTGGGAATTTTTCGCTCTGCTGTGCACAACCAAACCTCTTCTAAAACACCAGGGAGTGTCCCCAGCTTAAAGAGTTGTTTGGCCGCAACAAGGTCAGCAACTGCCAAATCTGGAACAGCAACCAACCCTACTCCAGAGGCTGCGAGCGATTTTTGAACTGCGGTGTCCTGCGCTTCCACAACAATTTGTGGCGTGACACGATGTTCTTGCAACCAACGCTCAACCTCATGCCGAGTTCGGCTGTGCACCGTAGGCACAACCATCGGTTGCCCGCTGATAGAATGCGGAAAATTTTTCTTCAGCTGACTGAACTTTTCCGAACCAAAAACAGAAACAGGCATACTTGTCACCCGCTTAGAACGGAGCCCCTTTAATTCTTCCGCAAAGGGCATTTGATTGGCAATCACCAAATCTAGATTGTGATTTGCCAATTCGTTGAAGAGCACTGAGGCATGGCCCTCGGCAATTCTCACTCGACATGGAAAAAGCTCTGTCATGCGTTGAACAATTGAAACAGCCAGGCGCTTCGGAAGACAATCTTGAAGACCAACGTTCACAGTCACTCTTTTCGAAAGAGCTCCGTCGGCGAGAACCTGCAACAACTCGTTGCCCAAATCTGAAATTTGGTTGGCATAGGCAAGCACAACTCTGCCTGCCTCTGTGAGAACAAGCTTTCGGCCAGTGCGTTCAAAAAGTTCTTGCCCTAATGTGCTTTCAAAAGTTTTCAACTGCGCACTGAGAGCAGGCTGACCAACATTGAGTTTCTCTGAAGCACGCGCGATACCACCCTCGTTGGCAATGGTTCTGAAATAGAGGAGATGGTGGTAATTGAGCCAGCTCATAGAGCCTCCTTCGATTTAATCGAACCTAATATATCTATTTATGTTATTTTATCAAATTAAATTCTAACGATACTGACTCCATCGAGGGTTTCCGTGAGGTCATGCGATTGAACCTCCAGCTTCAGGGAAGCTCTCTTCATCTTTATAAATCGAGGTCCCTATGGGCGACGTACAAGCGTCATTTTGGATTGGTTTCCACGTCTTTGTGTTAGCCATGCTAGCACTTGACCTAGGTGTTTTTCATCGCAATTCACATATTGTTTCAATCAAAGAAGCGCTGAGCTGGTCGGCAGTGTGGGTTGCTCTTGCATTGATTTTCAATGGCTGGATTTATACACAATTCGGCAAGCAGGCCGGCATTGAATTCTTCACCGGTTATTTGGTTGAAAAATCGCTGAGTGTCGACAACATTTTCGTATTCACACTCATTTTTGCTGCTTTAAATATTCCACGCATTTACCAGCATAGAGTGCTGTTTTGGGGAATTCTCACAGCGCTCGTGTTGCGTGCAATCATGATTCTTGCGGGTGTGAAGTTAATTGAGACGTTCCACTGGACCATTTACCTCTTTGGCGCTCTTTTGGTTGTTACGGCCATTAAAATGCTCAAAGATGCTGAAACTAAAGAACTGCATATTGAATCAAGTTTGCCCATGCGCGTGCTGCGTAAATTTATTCCAGTCACAACACAACTGCACGGCGAGAAGTTTCTCGTCCGCGGTGACTCGGGCAAATGGGTTGGAACACCTTTGTTGGCAGCATTGATTCTCATTGAAGCCAGCGATGTGGTTTTTGCAGTGGATTCAATTCCTGCGATTTTGGCAATCTCAAAAGAGCCCTTCATAGTTTATACGTCGAATGTTTTTGCCATCATGGGATTGCGCTCTCTCTATTTTGTGCTTGCCGATCTTGCCAACCGCTTCGCGCACTTGAAATTTGGTTTGGCAGCCGTGCTGTTCTTTGTTGGATGTAAAATGATTGCGGTTGATTATATCAAAATACCTCCTCTGATTTCGCTTGCTATTATTGGTTCCTTGCTTGGGCTGTCCATTCTGAGCTCTCTTCTCAAATCGTCCCGCCAAAACAAAACCCTGCCATAACTCCCATCCTGCCGTTTTTTCATAAAAAACAGCTCAAGCAAGAAAATCCTGCGAAGAAGCTCAAGCTTCGCAGGATTTTTTCCGATTCTCTCCGGATGATGGGCGTAAAATTAAGCCATTATTATTCTAAGATTTTGATAGCCACATCCCTTCTAGGCTTGCTGGCCTGCACCGCTGTGAATTTCACGGGCGTCTCGGGAAAATCATTGCCTTCAAAGAGCCCGACACCCAACGCCTCTCCCACTAAAAACGATGGGGCCGTACTCCCCCCTGTTCCAGTGGCAGGGGCCTACTTAACCGGCGTTTTGAATGATGCAAACGGAGATGTCATTGCATCTGCCGCATTGGAGATTATTGAGAACAAACATTCAACTCGCACCGATACATTGGGCCAATTCAAAATTCCGGTGAGCAAAATTCCGGCTGGAGTGTTTTTGATTGAGGTAGACCTCCCGAACCGAGAATCGAATCTCACATTGGAAACAACCTTACCCTCGGACATTAGAACCCTCATCGACAACGCAAACGCGGCGACATCAGCTGAAATTGCGCTTGCACGGGCGCTCGGCCTTGCCCTTCCATGGGGAGTCAACCGCGACGACGAAAACTCAGAGGGAGAGCAGAGGCTTTTGTTTGCTACAAACTCACTGCCTCTGCCCAAAGGAACTCAACGTGTTTCAAACTACACTGGTTTGATAAACGAAAGTGCAGGTAACATTGCTCGCTTCAAATGGAGCCACCCAGTTGAAGCAGCTGCAAGCGTTAAGCTGATGCATTCGCTGTCTGAATCATTGATACAAAGCTGGGATGGTGCGAACGAATCAGCTTTGGTTAGCAATGGCGCCACGCTCCTCACCGATTTCTCAAGTTGTAACGATGTTGCGTACACACTGGGAACTGGCAGCTTTAATACAGCATCGACAGCCCAGTGTGGTATTTCAGTGGCTAATCCACCCTACTCAAACTCACTGCCCAATTTTTTCCGGCTGGCTATTGTCACTCCCTCGGAATTAAAACTCTCGGCCATTTTTGAAATCAAAGATAAAGTTCCATCATGGTTAAATTATCATGAGAATATTGAATCCTGTTATCCAAACTATCGCGGCCCCACGGTGCCGACCCTCAACTTCGGCAACACACTGCCCTCTTGCACCATGTCAACAAACTTGAACGCCGTGTGGTGCAAGTCAAGCTCCGATGGTTCGCCGTCGAAGTGTTTGGGATGTGAAAACAACCTTTTCATTTGCAGATAAAAAGCGCATGAACCGCCTGATTCACGCGCTCAAAAATGACATTTCAAAAATTGCACAGCTCGCTTAGCGGGGCATTTTTTTCACAAAACGTTGCAATTGCTTGCTCACAAAGTTGCTCGCATTGCGGGGGTTGCTCACAAGTTCAAGTGCACTCGGAGTGGCACTCAATTGGCCAGTGACACTGTCGCTCCCGCTTGCCAGGGTGTACGTTGGCGCAATTGCGGCACCGCTATACAAAAGTGTGCCCGTGAAATTGTTCACCGTTACATTGAATTTTCCGCCGTTATACCACACAGCAGCGGGCTCGGTAGAATCAACAACATTGACAGCTTCAAGGAGTACGAGGCTCTTTTCTTCTTTTTGTTGGCCATCGTCTTCCGTATATTTAGTGACCGCATAGTTGGCAGAGAGGCAGCTGTTCAATTTGAAGCCACCGTCCACTTTAGTGAACTCACAGGCTCCACCCTCTTTATTGAAAATTCCGATTTTCCCAGACGCATCAAGAGTCCCAAACTTCACAACGATCGTGGCATTACCAAAGACTTTAACGGCAGGAAGCGAGCCACATTTGCTCTCAAGAGCAGCGGGGATACCGGAGTTCGTCTCCTCAGCACCCAATTCCTTCATCGTTTTTCCATTAAACTCGCTCAAATCGACACCGGGACAAGTGACGTTTTGCAAAAATCGTGCCTGAAACTCAAATTTTGAGGCCGCATCTGCAGGAGTGGCCGCATCTGTAGGAGTGCTTGAACCAGCCTGAATTTTCAAACACGGTGCCAAATCAATTGAGGCATCGAAGCTGATGGTTTCTTTATTGATGATTTTTGCTTTGGGGCCTTGCGATTCCAAACAAGCATTGGCGGGGTCATTAGGATTGTCGCTGCCACCGGTGGGAGTGCTGCCGGCAGGTTTATTGTCATAGACTTCGCTCCCCTCCTGGAGCTTGTTCAATGCCTCCACGCTTGTGAGCTGCGTGAGGCCTGTGGTGGGGAAATCCGAGGGCTTCAAAAAGGCGCCGGACGTGGCCGAAGCGCCCTCGTCGTTTTTTTTGCACCCTGCAGCAATCACGGATAGGCAAACAACAGAAAATAAAAACTTGCTCGTCATAGTGAATCCTCCCTGGAAAAACGTCTCGGAAAGGTATCAAGCAGTAATTTTACCCTCAAATCAGAACGATAATTTTTTGATGGTAGACAAACGTTCCGACATTTAAAACTTTCCTTGGTTGACATACTCTCGCAAGAGCTCTTTTCTGCCGAGTGATGCAACAGTGAGGTCGAACATTATGTCAATCACGAACGGATTTTGTGGCACCGTAGGAAAAACTCCTCTGATTGAAATTCCAAGTTTATCGAAACTCACAGGGTGCCGTATTTTAGGGAAAGCTGAGTTTCTCAACCCAGGAGGTTCTGTCAAAGACAGAGCAGCCCTCGGCATTGTGCTCGATGCGGTCGCAAATGGTCAGTTGAAGCCTGGCGGTACTATTGTTGAAGGCACAGCGGGCAACACTGGCATTGGCCTCACACATGTTGCCAATGCTCTGGGATACAAAACAGTGATCGTTATTCCCAACACCCAATCTCAAGAAAAGATCGACTATCTGCGTGCTCTTGGAGCCGATGTGCGCCCCGTTCCTGCGGTGCCCTACTCGAACCCCGAGAATTTTAATCATGTTGCTCGCCGACTTGCAGAGGAAATACCAAATGCCGTTTGGGCAAATCAATTCGACAACGTCGCCAACCGAACCTTCCACGAAAACACCACTGGTCCAGAAATTTGGCAACAAACTCAGGGAACGGTTGATGCGTTCGTCACTGCAGTGGGCTCGGGTGGCACATTGGCAGGCGTTGCGCGCTACCTGAAAAGTCAACGCAGCTCAGTTCATACCGTGTGTGTCGACCCTCATGGAGCAGCGATGTACAGCTGGTTCAAAAAAGGAAACTTAGAAGATGTTGTTGGTGGCTCTATCACAGAGGGCATCGGACAAATGCGCGTTACTGCGAACTTAGAAAATGCTCCCGTCGATGATGCCATACGCATTGCCGATGAACCTATCCTCGAAATGGTGCACTATCTCGCTCACCACGAGGGGCTCTTTTTGGGTTCATCAGCTGCGCTGAATGTTTTGGGTGCCGTGCATGTAGCTCGCAAGTTGGGCCCGGGCAAAACTGTGGTGACTATTTTATGCGATGGAGCTGGCCGCTATTTGAGCCGCCTTTTCAACGCCCAATGGCTCAACGAGAAAAACCTCACTCCTCAGGCGAAAGGCCTCGAGTTTCTCGACACACCGTAAAACGCATGAAGAGCGAGATGAGTTCGAGATGAACTATTGCGCAAACGTTTCTTCAAGGAAGTTCTTCATAGCCTGCCAACTGCGTTTATCAGCTGAAGAGTTGTAGGCCGCCCCTTTCGAAGCGTCAGTGCCAGCAGTTGGATCGGTGAACGAATGAACTGCACCGCCGTATTTAATCAGCTGCCAATCGATTTTGTGTGTGCGCATTTCTTCTTCAAAGGCACTGAGGTTAGCCGGGGAAACAAAAGGGTCATCCGCACCGTGCAACGCAAGAACTCGAGCTTTGATGTTTTTTCCATCAGCCGGTGTTGGGCTGTCGAGCCCACCATGAAAGCTCACCACAGCGCGCACATCTGTCCCACTTCGAGCAAGTTCAATGACGCTCGTTCCGCCAAAGCAATAACCAAGCGCAGCAAGATTTTTGTTTGGTGAAATTTTTACAAGTTGAGCGAAACCTGCATTGAGTCGCTCTCGCCAGAGAGTTCGGTTTGTATAATATTGCGCTGAGTTTGCTCGTGCTTCCTCGGGGTTTTTTGGTCTGACTCCTTTGCCAAATACATCAACTGCAAAAACTGTATATCCCAATGCTGCAATGGCATCGGCCTTGGTTTTTGTTTTGTCAGTGAGGCCCATCCAGTCGTGAACAATCAATACGCCACCACGCTTTCCTTCACCGACTTTGTAGCCTTCCAAAGAAACAGCTCCTGCAGAATAAGAGAGTGCCTGGCCTTTAAAATCATCTGCGTTACCAATGGCTGGTGAAAGCGAGCTAAGAACAACGAGCGTTGAGAATAGTTTCATCGCGAATCCTTTTGCATTTAGTTTTTTAAGTGTTTTTACTTACTGTTGACAATGCTTTCTCAGTAAAAATGCCATACCCACATTTCTACTCTTTTACAAGAAGCGATTAGTCAATCGCTTGGCGAAATTCTTTAAAGTTACAACACTTCTGTGACAATCCATCTCTCTCAAAGTCGTGCGATCAACTGCCGACTCATTCTTTTCGACACCCCTAAAAAAGGAGATTGGGTATGAAAATGAGACGATGGTGTTTGGCTGCTGTAGGACTTATGACTGCTGCATCTGTTGTATCTGGCTGTGGAAAAAAGAAATCAACAAAACTCGATGAACTGGCTGAAGGTGCTGGGATCAGTATTTCCGGGCAACTTAAACTCGAAAGCTCAGCAACTTCCGTTTCTCTCATCGGCGACGCCTTTAACGCGACTGATGTCACTCTCACAGATCTCAAAGTCTACTGTGTTTCGTTCTCATTTCCTCCAAAAGCAGGCACAGGCAGTGTGGGAGCCGACGGCAGCTTTTCACTCAGTATCGACGCTAATAACGTGGCTGTTGGCTGCTTCGTTCTGAACGGCACAACAACGGTAGCAAGCATGACCTTCGATGACTCTTCATCCAAGAATGTCGATGGACAAGCAAAGTCTGATTCTCGACTCGCCTTTTCCGGCGACACGAATATGGGCACAATTTCGCTCGACACTGCGACCGGAAAAGCCAAGGCAGACGTAAACAACTTCAAAGCGAAAATTCGAACTTTCTCGGGAGCTGGTTTCGACTTTACTGGCACATGGACACTGTCCAAGCTCGACGTCATTCCTGAAGGTTACGTTTCTGTTTGCGCCCCTGGCCAAGAGAATTGTGAGGGTCCACAGGATGGTGAAAAGATTTTCTTTAAGCAATTTGCCGGTAAAAAAGAAGGTAAAGACGTTTATGCTGCGCAGCTTTGGGCGTCGGAAGATAAATTCAACGCCTGCGGCAAAAAGCTTGGCATTAAATTCAGCGATGCAGTTGCTAAAGTGGGCATCGACTTCTCCGCGTCAGGCGTTTCAGATGGCCCGTTTGAATGGGCGAGCGGATGGAGTGAAGGATGGAAGTATTCAAGTGCAACTGCTCAACGCGAAATACGCCCCTGCATACCTTCCAGTATCAATGGCATTCCGGTGATGAAATGTTC
>CAIZJW010000239.1 GCA_903933385.1 uncultured Silvanigrella sp.
AATACCGGATCCCATTCCGAACTCCGAAGTCAAGCCCGCCTGCGGCAATGGTACTGCAGTTTTAACTGTGGGAGAGTAGCTCGGTGCAGCCTTTTTATTTCGAAACCCCAGGAGAGAAATCTCCTGGGGTTTTTTGTTTTAACTTTCAGAATTCAATTTCTAAATGAAATTAGGATTGAAGTTAAAAAAGAAAAAACCTGTCGTCAGAGAAATTTTTAATCACTCAGCGAACTGCCCAAATAATCGCTCAACCAGAAGTTATTCCAATTAAGAAATAGTCTGGAGAGCGAATTTGCGAGCATTGTTGTGCGGCTCTATGTCTGCCTTTTAAAATTCAGACGTTGAATTTGGTCTGACCTGGAGAAATCCTATGGTTGAAAAGAATTATTCAGAAATCTTGGCAGTTCTCCTTTTCCTCACACTGGGTGTTCTAGCATGTGGAATTGAGCAGAAGGGGACTGTCGCAACTCATTCGCTGCCTGGAACCTCTGAATCAGGATTAAAACTCAATCCATTCGCACTCCCAATTGTTGTTCCAAATAATGGACAGCTTGTGCGCACAGCCCGCGCTGAAATTACATCACTGGCATGGGTCGACTTATTCGGAACCCCTTCGCTCATTCAGTCGCTGAAAGTGCAGGGCCTCTCTTATGGTGATCTTGTCTTTGTTCGCGCTGGAACTGGGTACACAAATGACTTTGCAACAAAACGGGAGGAAAAGGGCTCACGAAGATACAAAGAAGAAAATAGATACATCGTGCAAATTGCCGGCACAATTAGACAAGATTCAATGTCTGGTCTTGGGGGCGTGGTGATTGCGAAGGATGTGAGTCAAACGAATTTTATTCAGCACCATGGTGTTACTGTGTTGCAAGGTGAAACTCAGATCTCTGACCCCAACATGAACGTCTTTAATTTCGTTCTCCGAGGATCTGTGGTGGGTGGTTCAACTCCAAGACTTGCGATTGCTAGAAAAAATGAAAACTCGACCCCCCTTGCGCCGGGTGGTGTTCCGTCGGTGTTTATGGAGTCTGGAGCGGCAAGAACAAAAATTGATATTCTAGCTCTCTCTCGCGGCTGGGAAACAGCCTTTATAAAAACGAATTTTCAAAGCACCAGAAGACACGTTCGAAATACAAAAATCACACGCAATGGTCGGTTTGTTGGAATTTCTGTTCCACTTGGATTGGAATGCTCCCCGTTTAACCGGACACCTGTATGTTTGAGTTAGCACTTCTAAATTCTCTTGGCGATCTCATCTTCAATCCTTGATGGGGTGCAACGTCGTTGTAGTCATCGAACCAAGACTGCAAGCTAGCTAGCACGATCTCTGCATTTGGGAGTTCATTCACGTAAACGTAATCGCGTTTAAACGTCTTAACAAAGGCCTCTGCCATTCCGTTTGATTCGGGGCAGTACGCTGGAGTGGTGCAAACGTCGAAACCCAGGCTGCGGCCAAAAACAATTGTTTCTCGCGCTGTGTATCCTGGTCCATTGTCGGATAGCCATTGCAGCGGTCGCGGAAGTTCCGTAACGCCAGGGAACCTGTATTCGACTGTTTCAGCCATCAAGTCCCTGACGATCTTTCCCGTGATCCCGCCTGTGGTTCCATGAAAGCGCATCGCTTCGCGGTCATGGCAGTCAAGGCTGAAAATCACTCGCACGATGTCACCGTTCCAGCAGCGAATATCAAAATGATCGCTGCACCACCGCAAGTCCGACGCCAGGGTAATGATCTTGCCGTCGTGGTTGCGAGTAGGCTTTTTGGGTGCCTGCTGCAGCAGCAAGTTGTTTTCGCCCATTATCCGGTAGACACGCTTTTGATTGATGCGCTGGTCTGCTTTCTTGTTCAACATCGCGGTGACTCTGCGATAACCGTAGAACGGCCTATCCCGAACCGTCTTCTTAATCTTCTCAAGGATCACTTCGTCTTTAGCTGTTTTCCGTTGGCGAACTTCCGATTTTTCCTTTTTGCGCTCGTAAATATTTGACCGGGCAATACCAAGAACGTCGCAGGCAATTTTCATTTTGACACGTCCTTCTTGGACGGCTGCGAAGACGATATCAGTTTTTTTTCGCGTGCGACCTCGATCAGTTCTTTCAATGTATCAACCTCAAGCGTCTTCTTGCCCAATGCACGCTCGAGCTCTTTGATCCTGTTCTTGAGAGCTTTGAGCTCGCTTTCAGGAACGACGTTTTCTTCCGAATCCAAAGCTTTTATCTCGCCGTCCCTCATAAGCTTCCTCCACTGAAAGATCTGACTTGGAGAAATACCATATTTCCTGGCAACAGCTGAAGAACTCATTCCTGGTTCAAAACTCTCCTGAACCATTGCCATTTTCTCGGCTGGCGCGAAACGCCGTCTGGGCTGGCGACCATGTGCCAGCAATACTTCACCTCGAATCACTGTCATCTGCCTAGTATCCTCCTATCCTTGAATACTAGGTGTCCTGTTTTTTAGGGGTGCACTACATGGATCAGTCAAGGCTGGAGAGATTTTCGATGCATCAACAGATATCTCATGCACTGCGGTGAGTGATAATCCTCAGCTCTGCACCCATCAAATCATTCTAGCGGAGTCAGAGCTATCAGATGAGGGTGACGAAATTACCATCAAATTTGGAAAAAATGTTCCTCCCCGCAGTTCGTCTGACTTCAGTTTTTTTGGTGCCATGACCGCTCGTAGAAACTATCCTTATGGGGCGTTCATGAATGTAATGGTTAAAACTATGTCAGACACATCAAGTGATGGATTTTTGAGGCTCGAAAAAAACAGTACCGTGAGGTTCTCTAGATATTCTCCAAGGTAAACTGAAGCTAAACGCAAGCCTTCTCGCGGTCAGAGAGATTGGCAAAGTCTGCCTGCTGATTTGTTCTGTAGGTGTTCACAAAACCTTGGGTTGCGGCATTAAAAACTTTCATGACTGGACTCCTCGAAGTTTTGGATGGCTGCAGTGCATTCATACAATACTATTCGGTCATTTTTTATTGCTTATTAAATAATATAATAAGCATCTTAGTGTGTTATAGTGTGACTAGGGTGTTTTAGGAAAAAAATAATGCGCAAGTATCGAACTGCAGTTTGACTTCTGTTTGGCTTGCTTATGGATAAGCAGAATACCGCAATGAGAGAACGAAGATTTAAATTTTATTGTTCCATCTCTTCGCCAAAGGGTATTTCCGTGAAAAGACCGCCCGCTGAAAAACCTGCAACAAGGTGCTGAACGAGTGGTGCTATGCTCTCTCCGTCGGCATTCGCATTGCTGCTCAGTTCATCTATTGCAGCCTCAAGACTCTCACCCGACGCGAGAGATTTTGCCATTGAGGCGAGCGCTGAGGGAATTCCAATCACAGAAAAATCAGTCGGCGAAGATTTAACCAGGAACACACCTCGGGTTTCTTCAAAAATGCTCTCGCTAAGCATTGCATTTGTCTTTTCTTGAGCAAACCCCCAGGCTGCAGAAAGATCATGATTGGAACAAGGATGGATATAGGCAGCAGGCGAGAGAACAGCCATTCGCGATAATGGAGTCTCGGCTGTTGGGATTTTTTGTTTAGGATCGTGGGCTGTCAGCATTTTCCAACGCTGAAGGCAGACGTCTGCGAGGTCAGCAAATAAAAGACCTTCTCGTGATTTCGCTTGGGCACGAAGGTATTGAGGAAATCCTTGAGGCGCGTCTGTTAGATTTTCAGCATGGGGTGGATGGAGTTTGAAATATCCAGCCAAAAGTTGGGAAACGAGTTCAATGCCAAAGAGGTTCTCGCAGGCTTCAAAGAGTGTATCTGAAAGAGTGGAAGTCACACGAGCCAAATAACTCGACTGATATGCTTCAAGGCGGTAGACGGTATTTTCGCAAATTTCTCTCGCCATTGGAGAGGCGTCTGGAGCACGTGAATCGAGGGCGGTCATCCACTCTACGAATTGGTTTTGATATTTAAAGTCAAATGGCGGAGGTTCAGTTGCCATTGGCTGATGGTCTCCCGCTGGATTCAGACGTTGTGCCTGGTGTGCCAAATAAACAGAATTTCTTTCCAGCTTCCAATTCATTCAAAAGATCAGAAAGAATCACTTCTGAATTGTCATTCTCGAGAATCACTGGCACCCGACGGTCGTTGCACGCTTTGAATGTTTCAAGTGTCTTTCGGAGTAAATCCCAAACGTCAGTGCAGACCAGAGAATCGTGTGTGTCGAACAAAAAATCCTCTTTCAGAGAATGACCTGCAACATGAATTTGATTGACTGCATTGAGATCAAATCGTTTGAGTTCATCGAGAGGATCTAGATTGAAATTTTTTGAAGTGACAAACACATTGTTGACATCTAACAGAATTCCGCATCCGCTTCTGTGCGCAATTTCACTGAGGAAATCTCCCTCGGGAATGGAATCATCTTTGTAAGAAACATAGGCAGAAACATTTTCAAGAGTGAATTGATGCCCCAGAAATTGCTGCACAAAATCGACGCGTTCAATGACGTGTTCAAGAGTTTCGCGCGACCGTATGAGTGGGAGCAATTCATAACTTTGCAAGCCAGCCGCCTGCGAAAAACAGAGGTGGTCTGATACAACGATAGGTTTGAAGCGCTCGATGAGTTTCTGAATTCCTGCCAGATAATTCAGAGAAAGAGGATTTGCGCCACCAATATTCATGGCTACGCCGTGCAGTACCACCGCAGCCGCTCGTTCTGCGATACGTGATGTGTGCCAAAGTGCAGGGCCACCCTCATGGTGGATAAGGTTGTCAGCCATAATTTCCAGCATGGGAATGCTCGACGCTGCGTGCCAATCTTGAAAATGTTTGGCTCTAAGACCCACTCCCCAGGAATTAAAAGTCGCACTCTTCATTCCAACTCTCTCATAAAGTGCCTGCTTGAATGGTTTCGCGTCCACAATGCAACGGAAACATGCTCTTGGTTAGCAAAAAGT
>CAIZJW010000240.1 GCA_903933385.1 uncultured Silvanigrella sp.
ACCGTCGAGAACACGCATTGTCTGAAGTCAAAAACATGCTGTGCAACTTTGGAGGGCTTCAATTCGACAAGCGACTGGTCAGAACTGATGGGAAGCACCGTTCCAGCTGGAACGATGTCAACCTCGGAGCCTAGATTCAAACTAGCAGGATCCGGTTTCCCGAAATCAAACCAAATATTGCCGCGCCAATTCAAAGTGTTTAAAGGGTCATCGCGCGAAATATTGTCATACCGATCTTTAATGAAAAACTGAACAGTTTTAAATCCTCCTTGTCCGTTCAATGCTGCACCAAGACTGGCGATACTTACGAGATTCCCTTCTGGTTTACATGTGTGCCAAACCAATTGTGGCTCTGAAATCCCGATCTCAGAAAGTGCCACTGCGATTTTCTGACCAGCGATGCAGTCGAGGTACTTGACTCTGAATTGCCCCGCCGCATCAGCTGCAATCACATTTTCAACCCCGGTCAAACTGAAGAGCTGGAAACGAGAAGCAAACACAGCACTCGGATTACGGACGACTTTTTCAAAAGTAAAAATTGCGCGCGCTGGAATCATCCCTTTTTCCATATCTTTCTCGGAAAGCAAGCTCTCTAATTGGACCACAAATATTCCGCGAGTTGAGGTTCTACCTTTAAAAAGGGATGGCAGTGCAACATTGATCCTCGGCGAATAAACTTTAAAGAACTGCTGTGATAGCAGCGTGCCTTCGGCTTTGGTTCCCTCAAAGATAGAGGCAACAACCCCGCGTTGCACAGAACTGCGAGGTTGAAATGCGAATTCCACACTTTCTGCATTTGTGAGAAAAGTTCCAGAAGGCAAAGATGCTGTTGAAGTTTCGAGTTTGTAGGTCGCAGTGAGGAGTGAGGCATCCCATGCAGGATCTCGAGCATTTTTTTGTTCTTCGCTGCAAGATTGCATTTCGAGCACAGCCTCTGCCGAAAGTACTTTTGCCGAAGAAGGCTTTGTCGCAGCCGCACAGAAACCAGGTGCACTTGCAATCACTTGAAATTGTTTTTTTCCAGATTCGTCTACTGGAGCTGGCCAGAGCAATGCTCTTCCTTGGTTGTCGGAATAGGCGGCTACAGGAGTAAAAGTTTTCTCGGCCGTGAAATCGAGCAATTGTGCATCGCCCTCTTGGTTCGCTGTGGAAGCGAGCGGCACGATGGTGAGTAGCGCATTGGCAATCGGCTTCGATTGAGCATCAACAACTTTTGTTTTTACCAATCCAACACGCTGCGCAACGATGACGTCGGACGATGCTGATATCGAACCGCTGTCGCGAAAGCGAGACATCACTGGCAAGCCAACCCATTTTTGGGCGTAAATAGGAACAATCCCGGCATCTGCAAGTTCGGTGGGAGAAAATAATTCAAAACGCAGATATCCCATCTCGCTCTCGCGAAATCCATTCGAAGGAAGATAGGTTAAAGGGTTTAATTGTCCCAACCCTGCAAGCAATTCTGCGGGTGACGATCCAATCTGCGGGTAGAAATCCTTTTTTGTCACTGCAAATGAAAAATAACCCGTTGCTGGCTCGAATGAGGTCTCTGCCGAGGAAAGAACACGTCGCTCGCCGGAGGCACCGACAATTGAAAACCTGGGCAACTCAGACGTTAGCGCCAAGCTCTGTTGCTCATTCATCTTGAGAATTCCAGAGATGTTGAAGCGCGAACGCAAGGGCACTTCGGTCAAAGAAGGACCGCACGCCGCATTCAAACATGCACTCGTTGCAAGAATGATTCTGAGCATCCCACGGGATGCAGTCACTTGCGCTCCCCCCTCTGGTGAGCCTCAACTTCCAGTCACCTTTGGGGTTTTCGGCTCATGACAGTGGAATCTTTAGCCACTTGCGGGCGGTCAAAGTTTACGGCTAAGTAAACGTCAGCTCATGACTTTGGTTATGAATGTAGAATTTTTTCACTCATAATTTTGGAGCGTTAGGAGAAAAGATGTACTTCAAAGTCCACTGGACAGCCGCTATCCTCTCCGCTCTTGTTGTATCCAAAGCAACAGCTTCACCAGATCCATCTCCCAACTCGGCCCCATTTCTCCGAGAAGCGAATCTTCTCACGGGCGTTGCGCAGAGTGGCGGCGACGGCCTTCAGAGTAAAAACAGACCATTAATTGGCTTCATTTACTACCGTGCGTTCACAGCACCCCATCCCGGACGTTTTGTTTTGAGAATGCTAGCCGATGCCCTTTTGAGCGACGTCACTCCTTCATCAGCAACCCCGCTCTCCAGCCTTCAAAGTGAAACAGTGGCTCGAGCTGCTCTGGTACGATTTGGATTTTCAGGTTGTTACGTCCCAGATGCGGTTTGGCTTGTATGCATGGACGATGGTCCCCGCGTGACCTGGCTCAATCAAGGCAAGCAGAATGCACAAGTGCTCGGCAGTTTCCCTCTGGGGGTCAGCCTCCACTCTGGCCACCTTTACCCCTTGGCCTTGCACGCGCGTGCGGAATTTGGATGGTGGAAAACCGTTCAACAAAACAAAACTCAAAAAAGTCATTTGAACATGTTTTGGGCAGGTGCCGGATATAGCTGGTGAAGCAATCTGAGGCTTGGAACAACTCGTAAAATCTCCCTCAATGGGATATGAACCCTGAAAAATCAGCGAAGGAGCGCAGATGAAAACCTACCACGACCTCCTGAGTCACATTCTAGAGTTCGGTCATCGCAAAGAAGATCGCACCGGAACAGGAACTCTGAGTGTGTTTGGCTATCAGATGCGCTTTGCGCTCAATGAGGGATTTCCGCTCCTCACCACAAAAAAAGTGCACGTCAAATCAATTGTCCATGAGCTTCTTTGGTTTCTGAAGGGCGACACAAACATAAACTATCTGAAAGAAAATGGCGTTTCGATTTGGGACGAATGGGCTGATGCAGATGGGAACCTGGGCCCGGTTTATGGTCATCAGTGGAGAAATTTCGGCGCACGTAAAAGCGGAGAAACATGGTGCGGCACAATTCTTTCCCAGGATCTTCCTGGTGTCGACCAAATTTCCGACGTACTTAAGCAAATCAAAAACAATCCCGACTCACGTAGGCTCATTGTTTCAGCATGGAATCCTGTGGACGTGCCTAAAATGGCTCTTCCTCCCTGCCATTCCATGTTCCAGTTCTACGTTGCAGGCGGTGCGCTCAGCTGTCAGCTCTATCAGCGATCGGCAGACGTTTTTCTCGGAGTGCCATTCAACATTGC
>CAIZJW010000241.1 GCA_903933385.1 uncultured Silvanigrella sp.
AAAAATACGATCTGTTATATCCATCAAGTTTGCTTGTTTATTCTTAGTCGCTGCCTGTAATTCTCCGATAAAAGTGGTCGAGAAACCTAAAAACCAACCAGGAGGGAGTCCGAATGGCAATGCAGCTTCGTCGAATGGCAACAGCACAAAGGATACAGGAACAGCTTCACATTTGCTCTCTCTGCCAGCGGGTTATGAGCTGATCGCCACATGTTTAAAAATTATAAAAGAAGTTGTGCGCGATCCAGATGCGCCCGCGATGAGCTCCAGCATGGCTGCTGCAACCGCAATTAAGGATAGGGTGATGTCGAGTGGCAGGGCTTCGGTTTGCAATGAATCTTTTGCTCCTCCGGGGATTACAGACAGAGAGCGTGTCAATATCATTGAAGCTGCAGTGTTCAATTGCGGTTCTGATACTGGCGCGTCTGGCAAATTATCTATCAAGAGCCCCGAACCTTGCGCACCGCCAGTGACGGGGTATCAGGAAATAGAAAATGATTCCGTAGGAAACTTTACGATCAAAACGCGTCGTACCAATAATTTTGCGAATCTTTCGAAACAGGAGAAAGACGTTGTTAAAACGGCATTTGCTGAGTCACCAATCATTGAGGGGGAACAGGTAAGTTTTACCCCGGATTTGAAGTGAACGGCTGCTCTTGTGCACCTCACAGCCCTCGACTGAAAGGTTTGTTGGCGCAGAACGTCTAGCCCTGCTACTCCCCAACACCTTCCGCGATTGAGCTAACGGATATCCGTTCAGCCCAACCCGAGAATTCTTTTCATGCTCGGTGTTTGTTAGGACATTTCGCACGGCTGAAAAGAAGACCGGGTTGCGACATTCTCGGTGGCAAAGACAATTTTTCTTTCGTGAATTGTGTGCCTCAACGGTCAAACGAGGCAGAGCCCGCATGAGGATTTGAGATTTGCATTCCTGCGATTTTCTCGCGCGACTTCGTTCAAATGATCAAGTGCAGTTTGTTCAGTCATTGTCCACTTGCCAGAGAACACTCCGAAGGGTGTCGCGCCATCGAGCGCAAAATGCGGAATAACATTATTTTAGTCTTGAATAAATTTTTCGGTCGGCGTCACGGACGCTTTCGATATTTGGAAGCGATCTAAAATAAAGCCATCTGTGTTTGAGTGTGCGAAAGAATCGTTTGATCATTGAGTTCTAAAACTCGACATCAATTTGCGCAGGAGAGTCAATGCTAAAGTGGAAGTATTTACTTGCAGAGAGTAAATTTCTAATGACCAATTCTTCCCGATGGGTGATCTTCGTCGGCGATATCTTGGGGCAAGATGTCCTGTCCTTGAGCATGATCGGCAAGGAGCATGTCACTGGATTGATCAAACAGCGGGAGGGTGACGACATCTTTGACTCCATCACGAATCCAATCTCTCTCCGTTGAACGGGCAATATTTAACTTCGGACAAAGATCAGGATTCTGGCTGAGTGCAACTGAGTTGCGGATGCGGATGTCGTAGGTTCGTTTTGCCATCGGTGCCTCGGGTTTGGTAACAAGGCTCAGACAATTTTATGGTTCAACTGCAAGGGCTGCTTAAGCGGTATGTTTCTTTTTTTCATTGCGGGAAATTTCTGAGACATGCTTGGTCAGAACCATTCGCAAATATGTCTGGTAAGCCATTCCACATGCGGCCGCTAGTTTTGTCAGTTCCGCAATAAGTTCCGGCGGCAATCGAATAGAACTAGGCAGACCTTTGCTTGCTTTTGTTTCAGCAATCTTTTTCTTGATCAGCTCAGATTCACTCTCTGGAATCCTTTTTGTATGGGCTGGGCTTTTGCCAAAGTCACCCTTGTCTGCTGACGCGGTTGCCGTGACGAGATCATGAACAACGTCCGGATGTGTCAATATAATTTATTTACAATTGATACTGTCAATCTAAATTATTGACAATAATTCTCTATGACTTCGGCGGTCCTCTCCATTTTCCTCGTGCGACAAAAGAGAATCTGGATGGGCAGGGGCCTGTGGGGCTTGGTCGGGGAAGTGTCGGTTGGCTGCGTGCGGATATTGTTAGAAAGAATCGCGATATCTTGACTAAAGAAGGAGTCGGTCTATTTAAAAAAAAGTGACCATACTCCGGAAATATATTATAAATATGGAGTATGGTAAAAAGAAATGTCCAGTGAGAGACCATTCTCTCACGGATGGAATCCTGCCTCCTCTTTGGAGGAGCGCGGGGTAGGTAAAACGCATTTAATCCGAAGTTGTGAAGCGCACTGGCAGCCGCTTTTGTGGTTTGATCTTCTTGACTACGAACTCTATCGCACGCTCATTTCTGATCCTTCGTTGTTCGTCAGGCAGGTGGAAGGCTTTTCAAGATTTCCTGATATCGCTGCGCAATACCACGGCAAGATTCCAAATATGTCGCGGATTGCAAGGGCTGCTGGTATTTCCGAGAAGAGGGTTGCTGCCTATTTTCAGATTCTTGAGGACACGCTGATGTGCTGGCGTTTGCCGGGTTGGAGCGAGTCGCCGACAAAGCTATTGCGCATTTCCCTCAAGCTTTATCTCTTCGATAATGTCGTTGCGAATGCATTGAAAGGCGAACTGGCTCTGATACCGCGAAAGGGGACTTCACGCTACGGCGATTTATTTGAGGCTTGGATTGTTCAAGAGGCCTTTCGAGCTATTGACTATAAAAATTTGGAATTGAAACTCTCCTATTGGCAAACCAATACAGATCAAGAAGTCGATTTGATTGTCTCCCGGGGACTCGGTGAGCCGCTTTTGGCTGTGGAAATCAAGTCAGAGACTGCGCCGCGATTTACAGACGTGCGCGGTTTGAAATCGTTTGCAGCGGATTATCCCGCGACGAAACTTCAGTGCTGGTGTCAAACGCGCACACGATATCTTGATAATGGCGTTGAATTTCTTCCTTGGCGCGAAGGGCTCGCAGGACTTAAAACGATTTAGCAAAGCAAACCACGCTGGGGAGAAGCTCCAAACTTCAATCGCTATTTGCAGGACATCGTCGATAACCATCGGTCTGCAGAGTCTCTCTTTCCAAAGAGAGGCTCGGAGGCTCTCCAGCTTATTTTTACATCGACCGGGATCCCATTGAAGCATGCCGATGGACAGTATTTCTTAGCATCCGTCTCGGCCCAAGCAGATGGTTCGCTCTAGCTCGTCGGCTGTTTCTCTGGAATCCCAGATTGGCTGAGGCTCATTCTTTTTTGCTTGAGGGCCCAGATGGAGCCCTCAAGCCAGATTTTCAGTCTATTGAAGTTTTGGAAGATCTGACGGCAACAATTTTTATGACTTCCTGATGCTGTGGCGGTTAATGCCCGCCAGCTTTTTCGGCTGCAGTTTTGTGAACAGCGATAAGCCAAATCATAATTCCAAAGACTGCCTTCGCAACGAGGTCGGCAATTGTGTACCCTATCTGAATAACTGTTTGGGCGTCAGCACCAGAGATGTTGATATATGGTGCCATAAACACGATTGGATAAAAGCCCCACGATGCGAGAGTGAGGAGCCGCGCCTTCTTTATGAGTTCACGAACATTTGCTGGCTGACGCTCAATCGATTCACCGAGACCCTTATACAGTTCCCAGATGATGTAGAGAAATGGAAGTGC
>CAIZJW010000242.1 GCA_903933385.1 uncultured Silvanigrella sp.
CGGTGCACCTTTGCCTCGTAGAAGTCTCCGGTTTTTCCGGATGTTCGAGAAGGTCAAGAACTCCGCCCCAACCAAGGGGAATTTCACCACTCTCTATGGATTGTGAGAGGATTGTGCCTGGAACTTGCACAGCGTTCACGCTTGAGCACTGCTGGTTGGGCGCGTTTTGAGCGCTGCAAGCAGCCGTCACAGAACCCAACAATGAAAGACAGATAAACTCTCGCATAGTCGCAGTATCGCAACTAGTCCGTGCAATCTTAAGAAATTTGCACAAACTCTGTTTTCATTTTAATTATTCTAATCCTTACAGATATTTACTGAGCGGACTGATGAACATCACGCACAGCCCGACCCGACGGATCTGCCATCTGCGAAAAGGCCTTATCCCATTTAATGGCCGTTGGAGTGCTACAGGCGACACTCGGCCCATCGGGAATCAGCTGCACGGCTGCAGGATTTTTAAAATGCCCCTCAAAAATCGAGCGATACCACATCCCTTCTTTTGTTTGTGGCGTTTTCTCGGGAAAGCGATGCCGCGCATTCTTCAGCATGGTATCGCTGATTTCTTTTTCCGCGTGTGCCTTCAACGAATCAATCCAACTGTAGCCAACCCCATCCGAGAATTGTTCTTTCTGACGCCAGAGAATTTCTTCAGGCACAAGACCTTTAAAGGCATCGCGCAAAATAAACTTTTCAATTTTTCCGTGGCCACACATTTTGTCGCTCGGATCAATAGACATAGCTGTATCTAAAAACTCTTTATCAAGAAATGGAACTCGCGCTTCAATTCCCCAAGCAGCCATGGCTTTGTTGGCTCGCAGGCAGTCGTACTTATGAAGCATCGACAGTTTTCTCAAAAGTTCCTCATGAAACTCTTGTGCGTTGGGAGCTTTGTGAAAATAAAGATAACCACCAAAGACTTCATCAGCACCTTCTCCTGAAAGAATCATTTTGATCCCCATCGCACGAATCTTTCGTGCCATGAGATACATAGGAGTCGCTGCACGGATTGTGGTTATGTCGAAAGTTTCCAGATGATAAATGACATCACTAATTGCATCGATGCCCTCTTGGACTGTGAAATTAATTTCATGATGTGTGGAACCAATATGGTTAGCCACCTTTCTTGCCATTTTAAGATCAGGAGAATCAATGAGTCCAACCGAAAAAGAGTGCAGCTGTGGCCACCACGCACGTTCCTGTCCCTGACTCTCGACGCGGCGTGAACTCAGTTTCGCTGCGAGTGCAGAAATAACCGAAGAATCTACACCCCCCGAAATCAGAACACCATAAGGAACATCACACATGAGTTGCCGTCTCACCGCAGATTCCAAGGCATTGGATAACATTTCATTAGAAGAAGAAACCGATGGAAGGACATCGACTCTATCCCATTCAGGCTTATAATATTTGACAAACTTTTTCTCTACACTTGAATACCAATGGCCTGGTGGGAATTCTTCGATCACCTTACATACGTCCGCAATCGCCTTCATTTCAGAGGCCACATAGAGAGTTCCGTGAGCATCACGTCCCATGTAGAGTGGAATGATACCAATGTGATCGCGCGCTATTAGGTATGTGTTTCTCTCTTTATCGTAGAGCACAAACGCAAATATTCCGTTAATCAAATTCAAAAACTCTGGACCATGCTCCTCATAGAGATACAGAAGAACTTCACAATCAGACTTTGTTTGAAATTCATGATTTTCAGAGAGATGATTCGCGGCCAGTTCAACGTGATTGTATATTTCGCCATTCACTGCCAACACTGCACCGGTTTTATTATTTACAAGTGGCTGAGCACCACTCATAACGTCGACAATGGCCAACCTCTCGTGACACAGAATTGCATTCTCATCAGAATAAACTCCGCTCCAGTCGGGACCGCGGTGGCGAAGTTTCTTCACGAGTGCAAGTGAATCGCGACGTAGCTTTTGCCAATCCTCTGAAAGTTCAAGCAAAGCGAGAATTCCGCACATGTCATGGCCCTCGGTATTTTTCAAATTTAGGACAAAGGTTACTAGAGCAACTAAAAAGCCAACAGCGGCGGGCTTCTGACATTTGCAAAATCCTCGCATGCCAAAAACTACCAGAATATATAAGATACCAAAAATATTAATTTTATCTCTTGATTCAAGTTTGCTTAATTTTCAACCGAAAAGCATCTTATATCCGAGTGAAGTTCATCTTTAGGTATTGAAATCATGAAAAATGAGCAAAAAAACCCCCTTAAAGAAGTTTGCCAGCACATCAAACCGAGCCAGTATCTCGAGTATGAAACATTTCTCGAAGACGTTTTTCAGTGGGTTAAACTCCGCAGCAAAAGTTATTCTTACATTCTTTTTGCGGAAGACCTCGGGTTTTCCAAGACCAATGTCATTCATCTCATGATCCGTGGAAAACGACGGTTGAGTGTGAAGGGTGCAGAGCGAATCATAGGAGCTCTTTTAATAAAGAGCACAGAGCGTCTGTACCTCGAAACCCTTGTGCGCTATCAGAACGCTCGCTTGGCATCAGACAGGGAAGCCCTCTTTGCGAGACTTATGGATCTCAAGTCGAAAAGCCTTTCATCCCCACTCGAGCAAAGCCAACTAGAATATTACAATGAGTGGTTTCATCCCGTCATTCGAGAAATGGTGGGGATACGAGGTTTCAATCCGGATCCGCATTGGATCGTCAAACACATTGAACCACGAGTTTTGCCCGATCAAGCTCGAAAAAGTTTGGCTCTACTTGAAGAACTCAAGATTGTGAAACGGAATGAAAATACAAAGCAACTTGAACTGACCCAACAACACATTAGCACAGGTGATGAAATCGCGAGCCACGCTGTTGTTCGTTACCATCAAAGAACGATTGAAATCGGAAGAGAAGCGGTCATGAACTTTGACCACACCGAGCGAAATATTAGCTCGGTGACAATGTCGATTTCGGAAGATGTTTTCGAAAAAATAGCTGATGAAATCTCTGGATTTCGAAAACGAATTCTTGAAATTTCCGAACAATCAAAAGATCCGGATCGCGTTTACCAACTTAATATCCAACTTTTTCCCTTTACAAAGTCGGTCAAGGAATAAACCCATGAAGCAATCGATGAAAATTCAACTCCAAGGGAAATTCCAGACGGTGTTAAGCTTACCCTTTCTGGGCGCAGTGTTGGCCATGTTGGTGACAAGTTGCGGAACAGAAACTGGTAACCCAGTGATTAAGCGCCCAACAACACCGCGTATCATCGCACAAGACACCACAGAGGCAGAGCTTTTAGAACTCGCCGAGAGCATCTTTGAAACGGGAAGCGACAGCAGCAACCTCTCCACCCCACTCACGCTGCATTTCGGCGAATCGTTTGCTCTGAACGAGCAGCAATTATTTTCACTTGACGATTCCCCACAGTGCTCCGGCAACGAAACTCGCCTTGAAGCTTCTGTTGAAAGAAAGTCCGATAAGGCAAAAGAATTTAAGAAAGCCGCAGCCTCATTGAGGATTTCCTCCGAGATTAAACAGAATGTCGTATGGGAGTCTCCGCTAGGTGGCCTGTCGTGCAGCGCAGACAAAAGAATTCAGAAAAAAGTTCGCTTCATGCAAGGTGCAACTGAAACTCGAAAAGGCTCGGTCAAGCGGACTCTTATTCGCACGGGAAGCTCGGCAAAGCGTGGCTACAAGAATGCCGAATTCGCCTCTAGCGGAGAACGCACAACAAAATTTGAACTCGTAGTCATCGATGTAGATAAATTTAGAGTCGAAAAATCTGTTTTTTGGGAACTTAAGA
>CAIZJW010000243.1 GCA_903933385.1 uncultured Silvanigrella sp.
CCCTTGATCAGTGGTATGCGGGAGGTGTGTCGCCGGCATTTTGGGAAGGCTTTTTCCCGTCGCAACGCGATGTCACGAACTTTCAGTTCAAAGAAGGAAGTCGCTACCGCCTCGAGGCCGATCTCACCTATCTTTCTATCTATCACAGGCTCTTTAAAGAAGGGTTTAAGAGTTTTCTGATTCAACGTGGGTTGTGGACCATTGATCCCAATGCGCCACTGCTTCCGATTCCCCCTGTCTCGCGTATGCCAGGGCTCGATACTTTGAAGCCCAACTCCCCTTTGCCAGTGGTTGATCCGCTTGCACCAGGAGGCGGCAACGACTTTCAGCTCGAGTTGAATCAGATGCGGGCGCTTCTTAAGGGGGTGGATTGGCCTCCCTATTTTGAAGAAATGTGCGGCGACGATGGCTGCTCAAAAGCAAATTCTGGGGAAGCAAAATTGAAGGTTGGAATCGATTTCACCCTCGAACGATTCGAAGATGGAATTGGTAAAACTAAAGATTACAGGGTGTGGCGCCAATCTTCGTATTCACGGGATTACAGCGACGAATCTCAAACTCTTATTAAGGCAGTGTGCCAATGAAACCGAATAAACCAAACAGAATAAATTACTCCTTGTTTGCAGCGGTCTTGGGTTTGGGGTTTTGTTCGCAAAGCGCAATGGCAGTCAATATTACTGTCTCAAAGGGATGGCCTTGCAATGTTTTTCTAAGGCACCCGGGAGTGGTTGATGCAGTGGGGAATTTTGTTGACTTCAATGCGAAGCCAACTCCTGCCTCAGGAACCAGCACCTATTCATTTGTGGCAGGTGATTCGGTTGATTACCTGACAACTCTCGGTTTGACCTTCAATTCATTGGTGGCAAATCTGCCATTTCTCGAACCGTTGAGTTTTAATTTGAAGTCGGAAAACTTTGGTGCAAAGTTAGGGGTGGATGTTTGTATTCCGCCAGTGAACGAAACGCGTGATGATGTTGTTGACTGGGATGTAAAGGCATTTGGATTAGGCGCACTGATGCCCCCGGCTGAGGGCGATTGGTTCTCTCAGAGTAATCCAAAAATTTCTATGGAATTGTTGGCGAGCAATTGCAATGGCAGTGTTTCCGCGCCGATGTCAACAGCAACTCCCACGAAGGCTGGGAGTTGCTATATTTCGTCAACTCCTTTGCCTGGGAGCGATTCCCTGTCTGCCGGGGGAATTCCAGTCGATTTTGGCTTCAGATTGATGGCAAGTCGACAAGCTGTGTTGCGCTTTACAGTTGAAGAGCGAAATCTCACCCGAAGGCGGCAGCTTTGGGATGCTGGTGTGATTCAGATTGAATTAGAAGATCCGCCGCTTCCTCCACTGCTCGTGGGAGATCTGCTCGGCAAACAACTGTTTTTTGCTCCGGATAACGATTTCGTTGCTTGGCCCGGCTGTAAAAATTTCAAGATTAAATCGGGAATAGCCTTTGACAATATGAATTTGCAAGGGCCCAATTCGAGTTTGGATCTCCGATGGACGGGCAAAGACACTGATTGCAATACCAGCGGCACTTGCGCTGATGGTAATAAGCGCACAAATAATTTTAGCTTTCCCGTTTCCGTTTACTTAGAAGATGGTTCGCTCGCCCCTCCTTCGGCGAGCCCTACTGCCAAGGTTAAAAGCGTCATAGGACTTTATGATGATCAGGTTGCAAGTGGAGAAAATGTTTATCCAAGCGCCGGAAAGATAGCATTTGATGCAACCCTCGACGAAGTTTACCGGGATTCCAAGAAAGCATTTTTCTCAACAACTGTGTCGCGATTGGTGGCTGCCAATCAATGGAGAGAGTGCCGGGTTTGGTTCAAACGCGACAACGGCTTTGATTGCGATACATTGCCCACTTCAAAGCTGAGAAATATTTGCGAAGACATGGATTGAAGATATTTCACTACGGCGCGCGCAAGGCATATTGGAATGGAGTGAAGTTGCCGCCGTTGTAGCTTGAGAGATTTCGTTTGTGAAGAAAGCCCTGATTGTCGACAACCCGAGCCCAGGATGAGCCATCGTCGACCCATTCCACAAACAAAAAAACATGTGCAGGAGTTCCGCGGCTTCCATCGATGTCGAGAGTAAAAACGATATCTCCAGGAGAAAGGTCGCGCAGCGTTGTCACTCTATTCCACCCGACTGTAAATTCGAGGTATTCAGAAAGTGCAGCCGTCCAGGTGCTGATGTTGTAGCCTTTTGAATTGAGCGAGCGCGGCACTGGTAAGCCCGCATTGCGCAGAGCAGTGCTCATAAACGCAACGCACGCATTGCTCGTTGTTCCAAACCAGCCCATCACCTGAGTGTGAACTTTTTTATAGTTTTGAGGATCGGTATAGAACGACAACAGCTTTCCTCGAAAGCCACGCACTGCGTTGGGCTGGGTTCGCATCGATGCATCTGCTGCTATATTGATGGAAGGTGCAGCGGGAGCTTTATCGCCGCGCAAAATGCCTAGAGGCCAGCGCATCACTTCGCAAACAAATCCCCAATTTAGATCTCGACAATTATTCACCTGCGACGGCGTAAAAGGCCCGTATGCGTATGTATCGTCAGAGCACACAGATAAAGTTGCACTTGCCTTCGTTCCGGGCGGACACTCGCTCGTGCCGCGCAATACACCGGCAAAAAATATATCCCAGTTGTCTTCCGCGCAATCGGGTGAGCCACTGCCTCGGGCGTTTTCGCAGGACCTTTTCATGTCCTGCGAAAACGGACCAATGGCGTAAAGACTTGTCATGCAGAGTTTTTGAATGGGGTTAAAAACAGCCCCATCCGGGCACCAGGCGATCATTTGCCAGGTGCCGAAGGGTAGGAGGGAAGATCGAGGCACTGGTATTGATGCAGGCTTCCACAGTGTCTATCGATGTTGGAAAACTTGGTAACGAAATCCATACGAACATTGCTGCGACCACCTTGCCCATAGCCGCCATAGCCACCGTAGGGAGATCCAATACCCCAACCACCATAGGGGTGATCGAAAGAACGGCAGCTTGTATCATCATTGTCGCATTGATCTGCAACATCATGCGCGTCGCCAAAGTGCTTACCGAAATAGTAATTACCGCCAACACGGAACGTTCCTTCCCATCCCTTCAAATTCCCACAAACACGATATCCATGACACAAACGTCCCTGATCAAAAATGAAGAAATTCATTGTTGTTGCGGAGGGGAGATTTCCAGCGTTTTCGTGACAATCGAGAAACACAGTCATCTTTTTCGGGCTCGCCAAATCTCCCGAATCGTCTTTCATAACAATCACGAGATCTTGACAAGCTCCTGGAGGTGTCACGCTGCCACCACTTTGCTGCGCTTGCGCCGTGTTTTGAACTCCGAATCCAGAAAGGCAAAGAGCTAAAAATCCAAGGTGCGAAAGGCATATCTTCATGTCGCTCTCCTATGAAAAAGTTGAGGAACGCGCGTGAACATAAAAGGCTAAAATCTCTCTGTCGATTGGTCGAACTTGTTTCTTCCTGAATTGGGAAAATCTGAAGTGGACGTCACCACACGTGGAAGAGCTATATGAACATCACCCGACACAGGAGGTGGATTGAATGTGTTCGATGATGGCTTTTTCAAAGAAGGTTGCTGCATGTACTTCACTTTTATTTGCATCGCAGGCAATTGCTGAAACAAATGGAAAATGGATTCCTGGAGAGTGCGGAACGGATGGATTTTGCGCTTTGATTCGAGTTGAGCAGGAGTTAACGCAGCAAACTCCACTGCGACCATCAGGTGTGGTTGTGGGCACAATTGACGATGATGGATTTACGGTCAGTCGAGTTGCTTCTCAGGGAGCAAAACAGGTTTGCCGAAAAGAAGTTCGTGTTCCAAAAGTTGTTTATGAAGCTGTGACGCAGATGTTTAATTCTGTTTTGACGCGCGGCGACAACGGGGCCCTGCCCGCAAGCCTCACTCCTGCCGAGCAAACGATGTTGCTCTATTACAACACCATCATGCAACAGACGATGAATTTTCAGTGTGGACGTTGAGATATTCTATTTTGGAGGTTGAAGAAGATGATTAAATTTATTCTCCCGATTTTGATTTCTGCTGGTCTCAGTTCTTTGGCAAGCGCGAACGTGACTCAACCCGAAAAGGGTGGGAGTAACTGTAATCCCGATGGTCAGTGCGTGATTTTTGAAGTCAATATTCAGTTAGACAGCGCTGTTGATAGGCCAGTTGTCGTGAACTCACCCGTTATTTATCTCGACGACTCAAATTCCTATCAGACAACTGTCATGCGCACGGGTGATGTTTGCACAAAGCAGGTGAAAGTACCCTGGGCTGTTTATCAATCCATTGCTTCCATTATGTCGACGCTCGATGGCAGCAACGGTGAGCCGCCTCCAGCATTTACACCCGCTCAACAAACGATGCTTCTGTTCTACACAACACTCATGCAGCAGACACTCTCGTTCAACTGTTCACCCAGCGATTATAACCGCTAAAAGCGCCTCAACGAGCTTACTTTTGCACGTTAAGACAAATGGTCATTAGGTGTGAATAAAGTGCTCGGAGGTCTTCTTCGGTAAGCCGCGGCTCACTCTGTGAGTTTAACGCCGCTATTCTCTCCAGAACCTGTGTTTCTCGGGCTGTGTCTCTCACGACACGGCCCTGTTCTTTTTTGAGATCTCCCATCTCAAGAGCAATCATAATTCGCTTTTTCATGAGTTCTAGAATCCGAGAATCTATGTCATCGATCTCAGAGCGGAGTTGTTCGAGAGTCTGTTTGCATTTCACGGAGCTCACAAGAGTGTCCTGTCGAAGTTTGCAGTGTGAGTTTCTGTGATAGCCTTGTTCTCAAAGGTGTCTTTTAAAATGCTGACAAAGCGCTCTTTCTCATAGGGGCGTGTGAGGAAATCGAGTCTGAAATTTCTGATGCCAAGGTTCTCAAGCTCGGTTCGCCTGTGTGTGATGGAGTACGCGCGCTTGTCGTAAACAACCGATTTGCAAGATTCATGTGCGACAAAGAAACGTTCTCCGGCGTCATTTTCAATTTCGAGTGTTCTATAGCCGCACACGGTATTGCCTGGGCATCCGTTGTGCAAAGCTGTGAGGCTGCAACTTTCAGCTATAAAAAGTGGAGTGTCTTTAAACAAAATAGCTTCTGGCAACGCGTTTTCAGGCCAGGCTGCCAACAGAGCACTGACATTTTTGAAATCGTCTTCCACTGAAAGCGCAACTCTCTCAATTCCTCTGTCGCGCCAATGAGCGACTGCTGCGGTATTGAGAGAATAGAGAGTGAAATCGGACGAAATTGAGGTGATTTTTTCCCGTAAGCCCCAACGCTCGAGCATTGAAAGTACGCCCAAATTTCCAATTTCTAAAGATGTAACACCACTTTCAACAAACAGCTGAACCCATCTCTTCATCACTGGTTCATCCCAGGCACGCAGCACCGTTGGGATTGCCAGGCGAAGAGTGAGCCCTGTTTTGTTTCTAAATTCCTTCAGCTTTTCCAATGTCGAAGCAAACGAACTGTCGGGCAGAAATGCTCGTTTTGGTTCGAAAAGAACCTCTTTGATGCTCAGCTGACTCTGGGAGCTCGCTTCTGCCTGAGCTTCAATGATCCAATTGAGGTATTCTAAACGGTCTACTTTTATAGTTAGACTTGATGAGCTCGAAAGCGTTGTTTCGCGGGCCTGCTGGCGAGGCGCAACTGTTTCGAGGGCGACATTAAGGCGTTCACTTAAAAACGTATCAAAGGCACCTGGCAAACTTGCTTCGAGGTTGCGCTTGAGTTCTTTCAATTGTCCTCTGGGCACAAACCAATGGGTGTCGCCGGCAATGTTTATTTTGGACGAGGCAAAGCCAATGTTCCCAAGAATTCCGAGACTCTCTCGCAGGTCGTTCACGAGCGTTGAAGTGTCGTGCTTAGGGCGCATCGCATTGAGAGTTTGCGTGACTTTAAGTAGGGGTATGCCGAACTTCAATACAGAAACATTGAGAGAAAGAATTTCGTTTTGAGCATCAACCGAGATTTCCAAGTCAATCTGCTTCAGTGGTCGCAGTCGTGCATCGGTTGAAGGTCGAGAGAGCTTTTCCACGTCTCGGCGTAGGGCATCGGATCGAGTTCGGACGACGTTGTCGCCAACGGCGGGCAGGGGAAGATTATCTGGAATTTCGATTGCCACAAGGCTTCCTGCAGGAGCACTTGTCACCATTTTTCCAGAAAGGAACATTTGCCTGAGTGAGAAGTGGCAAACGTTGTTTTCATATTTCTGACTCACGCCCTCGGCTGTTGAACTGCTCGTCGCGCCATGTTGCGGCGTGGAGTGGTAAATGGCCTCTGCGGGATCAATTCGCAGTCCGTCGTAGCGCTCGAGTTCACAGCGAGTTTCAACTTCAACAAGTCGCCCGCGCACATTTACCACGGAGCCCACCGGTTGTCCCTTGTGGGTGGGGTTATTCAGGTCAATGACATTCTCGTGGTAACGGCCTTTTAGGAAGAATGAAGAACTCTCGCGCTGAAACGTTAGGCTCAAATTTTCACGTAACTTGTCCGGTGAGTTCGTGTTGCTCTCAGTGATGGCATGAGCCAACGCGGGCGCGTCGCGGCGCAGCGTTGCGCGGCCATAGATATCGTCGAGACGCTGCCGATACGTTTGCACAACCGTTGAAACATATTGTGCATCTTTCTTTCGTCCCTCAATTTTGAGTGTGTCGATTCCCGCATCAACGAGCAAATGCAGCGATTCAACCGTATTGAGGTCCTTCATGCTAAAGAGGAAACCATGGCCAGGTTCATTGACAATTTTGTAGGGTTTTCTGCAGGTGTAAGCGCACTCGCCGCGATTTCCGCTGCGCGCGTCTTCTGCCCCTGAGAAAAAACAAAGTCCGCTGTAGGAGTAGCAGAGACTTCCGTGACAGAAAGCTTCCAGTTCTACCTGCTCACGCGGCACTGCTGCTCTGATTTTTTTAATTTCCAGCGCTGTGAGCTCACGTGCCAACACAACCCTCTTGAATCCGGACCGCATGGCCTCAAGAACACCATCGAGGTTGTGAACTGCCATTTGTGTTGAGGCATGGAGTCTCAGATTGGGAAAGAATTGTTTGCACAGGCGTGCTAAGCCGAGGTCTTGTACAATGATCGCGTGAACACCGATGTCTTCGAGTGCAGCGAGGGTCTCTACCAGAGATTTAAGTTCGCTATTCTTGATAAGAATATTCATGGTCACGAGCACATTCATGCCATGTGAATGGGCCAAAGGTACGAGTTCGCGCAGGTCGTCGAGGGTGAAGTTCTCCGCGCGAGCGCGTGCGTTGAAGTTCTTGAGACCGAGAAAAACTGCGTCAGCGCCCGAATTGAGAGCTGCGAAGAATTGCTCACGGCCTCCGACAGGAGCCAGAATTTCGGGAACAAATGAAGGTGAATTGGATTCTGAATGAACTTCTCTCTGCATTTGGCTAGCCTCGAAAAGGGCGAAGCAATGAGCTCACTTGCTCATGCGTTGCAGAGTGTTGTTGTTGAAAGTGCAGAGGAACTCAAGAAATAAAATATAACAATGAAAACGGTACCTTGAATTTCCCGTTTATTCAGGGGCTTTGAATATTTTCAATCCAGGCTGAGGGCGCAATGCCCGTGTGTGCGCTTTTGAGCATGATGGAAACAGGAGCTTTGAATTGAAAACGCTGTTCGAATCCGGCTCTGCGCGGGCCCGAGAATACCATTTTGCCACCGTCGGCACCGGTCACTTCAATCAATGAGTCTATCCCGTTGTGCGCAGTAAAGGAAATTGTTTCTGAGTTGTCGCGCGCTTCGAGTGTCGCAATTTTCATGGAAATTTTTTCGTAAAATCCAGTATTGAAAACCTCGCTCGAAAATCCACCAATGCGAAGATGGTTGGGGTGCACATTCTCGGAGTTAATGATCCGAATGAGGTCGAGGTCGGAAATGGTTTTTGCGTAGTTTACGGATTTGAGCTTGGCCGATGAGTCACTCGCAGATTCAAATGCGGGTATAACGCTCGAACCTTGGTGAATTGCGAGTAATGCTTTGGTTGTTGCATCTATAATTGGTGATCCGTCGCTAAATTCACTCATGAGACAATCGTGGATTGCCGTGTCTGGGGTTTTTGGTTGTCCGAAAATGTTAGTGATAGGCCCTGTGACCAATCGGCATGAATTCGTGAATTCACCATTCACGCGTCCCGAACGCAATTGAACATTGAGGCCATGAACCTCTTGGGTAGCCAATTGTTCAATGGACTCTTTACCGCTTGTGAGGGAGAATTTTGCCTGCGGCGCGTTGTCGACCAAAAAGATCGCGAGGTCTGTTGAAATTTCATTGCCTCGATAAAGTGATTCGCTTGCGTTGCTAAAGACCACCTTTTTGCAATTGGAAACCATTTGAGAGTTGGCCCAACGCACCTTGGCTCCGTTGCAGTCTAAGGCTCCAAGGAAACAGTGGCCAGATGTGGCCATATAGCCATCGCCCAGATGAAATGCAGTGCAGCGCAAGGCTCTGTTTTTTTCCTCGAATGGGTACACATCGAGGATCGCAACCGCTGAACTTACGCCCGCCTGTTGGTTTGAGGTGTCGCTTGCGTTTCTTCGTCGCGAGGCAGCAGAAGCTTCCGCCGTTGCGAACAGGGCAGTCGCGCAGAGAATATTTCTGAGGGTTGCTTTCCGGAGTACATCTCTCATTGAGCACCTACACTTTGGCACACCGCTTTGTTTATCATGCCTGCCATTTGTCTCGCACCAAAAACTGAGGGGTGCATGATTTCGGGTTTGAGAAAATAGGGGAAATTCTCAAAAAATTTATCCACATTCACAAGATGGGTGTTATTGTTTTGCAAGCCTGTGAACGCACGTATTCCCCTATTTTCGTATTGCATGCCCTTTTCTAGAGATTCCATGAACAATGGAAGATCCTTTATGGCCTTCATAACAATCCAATTGGCAAGCGATGAAATCAAAGGCGATTGTTTCTTTGTCCGCATCGTTGCATCATCTTGTGACACCTTTGTTGATGATAACCCAACCAGTAATCCCTTTTCGGTGAGGGCATTATTTAACTGTTTTTCATATTCTTCATATGCATCGCGAGCAGCCTCTACCTCGCTCGCAGAAAAGTAGGTGTCCAATTCTTCATCATAAAATCCACCTATGCGCTCTATTCTGTTTGATGCGAGTGTTCCCAAGGAATGCTGAGACGTCCACCCGGGTTCAACTGCACTCAGCTGCGCATGAGGGTTCTCGGAATATGAAATGCGGCGCAGCCAAACAGCCAGTTGCCCAGCAAAATTTAGGCCTGTGATGGTTTCGAAATACTGTCCAAACACCGCCGCTAAAATTGGTTCATATTTTTTCTGAGCAAAAACTTGAAGTGGATTGTTCGCCAAGCGACCAAAGAGGATTGGGATGGCTGGTCCGTATTGGTTTTCTTGGGAGATTCCTTCGAGAACTTTGTAGAAATCTTCAGAAACATTGAAACGGCGAGTTTCGTTGAAAGTGACGCCATTCTTTTCAGTCAATGCCAAAAAGTTAAGCACCGTTCTCGTAATAAGACTTCTAGGCTTCGACTCTCTCATATAGGCCAGAGCATGTGAGACTGAATCCCAAAAGAGAGCATCGATGGCCATGATCATGCTTGGATTTAATTGCTTGATATATTTAACCGCTTCCTCAACCGCTTTTCTTCTCAGCGCCTGATTCGACCACTTCGATTTTTGCAGTGGAACAATAATCTCTGGGCTCACGTATGCCGCGAAGAAGTCATGCATGCGCCCACCATCGAGAGCAAGATCTATCACTCGAGGTGCATTTGGATCTTGTGCTGCTTTGGTTTGAAAGGTCTGATAAACAATACCCTTTCTAGCTGACTTGCGTGGGCCGCTTAAATCAGTGACCTTTTCAATTCCCCCGACCAATGAAATTGAATCGCCGTAGCTTGTATTCGTCTGCAGCCATTTTGAGAAATCGTGGTCAGTCAAATGCGCAGTGTCGCGGCTTGGATCATAAATCCATTCTCCCGTGTAGCCATCTCGCTTCAATGACCACGAAGGCACAAGGCCTTTCGGTCTGTTGCGGGCATCGTTTTCCAGAATGGCAATTTTCTCCGCCGAACCATAGCCGGTTTTTTTCCATTGGACTTCGGAGAGGAAGTGGACGAGGTAGTTTCTTCTGAACCATAAGTTGTCGCCCGTGAGGTCGGCGTATGCCCGCAAATTGTCGTTTTGGTCACAGCCTATACAGCCATGTGTGTAGCTCGCGCCAACGTTCATGAGTTTAGAGTAGTATTTAACTTGGTCATCCGCACTTAACTTCGGAAAACAGAATTGAGATGCATCTTTTGTGAACCTCTGCGAAGAAGGTTCATTTGCCGATGCATTGCCAATGACAGTACTTGCTATCAACAAGCTGAGTCCGAAGCGTGCCACCATTTACCACCCCATCCGTGGGTCGTGTCTCACCCACAATTATCGGTCTGGTGATGTTTCGGACAAAGATGGAATTATTCAGCACTGACAAAAAGAAGTGACGTGTTTTTGTCGACAACAACAAGACACCCTGCAAAGAGTGGATCGAGGTCGGCTAAATTTGCCGACGTGTAGTAAAGAATGCCTAGGAGAGGTTTGTCGGATCCTGCAAAAAGTGTTCCGTCAGTCAGTGCACCAACAAGAAGTTGAGGCTGAGAAGCCAGAATGTGTTTCACCCAACGAAGATACTGCCTCATCTGTTCAAGGTGCTTTGGGTCGGGTTGACCTGTTTTGAAGTCAATCACAAGATGCAGATTTGGTTCATTTGCAATTTTTGTTTGTAGTGTCTTTTCCAATGTAAATTGAGCTGTTTGATTTTCCCCGACACAATAAGCATCCCAAAGCTTTTTAGGCCATTTTGATGCTGGCACAACACAATAAAGATCAAGAATTCGGCGCTGTGAGCGTTGCAGACCGCTTGCTATGTCTGCCAACGAGGGAGTGACATCAAATGCTCCCCACATCTCTAGTTCATGCTCGCGCACAAGCGCGCTCGAAAGAAGTTTGGAAAGAAAGTTTTTTTCGGTTGGCAACGATGCTCCGCCGTGCTCCATGAGAGCGTGAAACCTCAACCCTTGTTCACTTGCTGAAAGCTTCTCTTGCAACTCAGAGGGGCCTGCCTCAGGCACAGATTCCTTTGTCTGCACTGAGCTGATTGATTTTTCCACGCCGTGAACAAGCGGAGTGATTTCGGGAATGGCTGGCTTTTGCCAGGGGGAGAGGAGCGCCTTTTGGTGGCGCGCTTCTGCCCAGATATCTTGCCAATTATTTTCGAGTTCGGGGGGCTTCTGATTGTTCTCAGAAATTGGCTTCACGGGCAACGATTGACTCATTTCATGCAACCAATCAGGGCCATAGTCGCGCGCCGCGAGAATTCCCTTCCAATCTTGGTTCCGGAGAGCAGCATCAACTGTGTGTCCGAGCCAAGGTGTTTTGGGTTTGCTTCCTCTTTTGTTTGCTTTTCGTAAATCAAAAAACGTATCAGCAAAGCATCCAAAAACGGTCGATTCGAGCCCATTGAGTTTCAATTGAACGGGGTCGAATTCATCGCCTTCCTTCAGAGCAGCGAGTTTGTCGCGGAGATTTTTTTGCACTCGCCCTGTCACAGCAGGTGAAACCAAAACGAGCATTTCCCGGGCTCTTGTATAAGCAGTGTAAAAAACCCTTTGCCGCTCATAGTCTTGCTCCAGACGATCTTGGAGATCTGCACTCCAACGAACAATTTGTTCGCCTGAGTTATTCTCAATCTCAATGGAGACGATATCTTCGGGTGGGTTTGGATTGAGAATCCAAGGAAGCAGTGAAGCAGATTCGGTGTCTTGTGCGAGCCACTTTATTTGTGTCGCATTTTCTCCGCTTTTCATAACAAAATTTTCGGGAGAACGATCGCGTTTGCTGCTCGGCCAAAAAACGACAATGGGCCACTCGAGACCTTTTGCCCCATGAATCGTACAGACAGTGATAGCATCTTCCGAGGGGTCTGATTCTGCTTCATTCAAGCGAAGTTGCTTGAGTTTATTTTGAAGGAGTTCATCGGGCCAAACTCCCTGCGAAGTTTCAAGAGACCTGCGTGTCGACCACACTTCCAAGACTTGATGAAGTGCAAGTGCGACGTTTTCCATTTCAATGTTCATGGCTTTCTGTTGCGCCGCGGCCGGATTTTGAAATCCCCAGCGAAAGACCTGCCACGCCGAGAAAAAATGCTGAGTCGCGAGAGCCCGACAGCGAACAAGGTGATCTCTGATTGGTTGCCATGTCTCAGGAGTCGAAGTCGCAATTTTGCCTTCGAGATTCTGACGAGCTTCATTGTTGGTAACAAAGTTTCCGCCGAGTCGGCCATGACTTGCAGCGGCAATGAGCTCAGAAGCCGCCACATGACTGAATTCAAACCAACCACTCCAAATGAGTTGGGCAAATTCTTTTGCATTCAACGGTCCGCATAACCATTTTCCAAGCAGCAAACCAATTTCTTCGCAACGGAGACGATATTCTGAATCGTGATCGGCTGGTCGACTTGTTTTTGCAACCGAAGGAAGCCCATAGCTCTGCAATTGCAGGTGCGTTTTTACAGCCCATTCGTTTGTTTCACACAAAATCACCATGTCTTTCCAGCGGAGCGAACTTTTATCTCTTATGAGCTGCAATTCTTTTGCGATCGCCCAAGTTGTGAAGGCATGCTGATTTGGGGAATTCTCAGGCAAGGGCAATTCACAGCGTTCTTTGGAAAGAGAAGCACCGAGCAATAGCACCCGCGGCTGCTCCTCATCGGACTTGCTGAGCTCTGAGGCACGGCCAGCATCGAGTGCTTTTGATGCCACGAATGTTTGCTGCGCTGTGAGGGAGAATGTTGTTCCAAGAAATTGCTCTGGAATTTTGTTGTTTTTATAAGCGAAGCTCATGTCAGAAAGATAGTTAATCCATGGGAGAAGATCGGGATGTGAACGAAAATTCCTCGTCAGCTCAATGAGTTTCCAAGTTGGATTGTTTTTGAGACGCTGAAAAACACCGACATGTGCACTTCTGAAGCCATATATACTTTGCTTTGGATCGCCCACAACAACCATTCTTCCACTCCTGGGAGAGAGAAGTGCTGTGAGTATTTCGTGTTGAAGTTGGTTGGTGTCCTGGTATTCGTCGACAATCAACTCTTTGCATTGCACTGGCAAATGCGGCTCATTTTTTTCATGGAAAAAAGAGCCTTCATGCAAATGCTCTCTGGCGACAAGGAGGTGGTAGAGAAAAAGCATTCTGTCGCTGTGGGTAACCCGGCCGTGCATGAGGCGCTTATGGAATTGTGTTCTCGCAAGATTTTGCAAGCCATTGAGAACTGAAAGTGATGCTGGATGAATTTTCTCCAAAGCAAAATGCAGCGGTGGCGCATCGTCTCGGAGTAGGTTTTCATGAAGCATGGCAGCGGTAATTCTCTCGAGGCCTCTATAACGCTCCGATGTTGTCCCACCCGTGTGGAAGGATTTGCTCTCAAATGCTCCAGCAAGGATGAAGTCAAGCAATGACACTTCTTCGGATGGATTGCTTGCGTTCTTCTCAATGAAATTGAGTACCAGCTCCGAAAGTTCGGGTCTTAGCTCTTCCTCCGAAACCAGCGTGAGAGTGGGCGGAAAACGCTGGCTTGCGAGACCCCACTCTGCAAGCACAGCTTCCGATAATTGGCTTCGCTTTTCTTCCCACCACAGCGGAAAGAGATTGTTTGTAAGCTGCATGAAGAGGCTATCGATGGTGGAGATGTGAAGTCTCCCGAGCACTTTTTCAAGACTTTCATCGCTCAAGTTCGATGACTTAAATCGTTTTTCAACTCTTCGGCGAAGCTCTTCGTCAGCAGCTCGCGAGAAAGTCACTAAAATGAGTTCCTGAGGCTCAAGCCGGTAGGCGGTAGGTGCCGCGTTGAGTAGCCAATGAACTCTTTCTGTGAGGAGGGTTGTTTTTCCAGCGCCTGCTCCCGCTTCGATAACGAGATTTCTAGGGGCTTTCGTTGGATCCTCGCTTGAAGGCGTGGATGAAGGAAAAAAGACCGCCTCAGATTGCTCAGGACTCAGTTTTGTTTCCATTACGCCTGCGCCCCTCCATCAACTCTTTGAGCTGTTGGACAAAAAGTCCTTAATGAGCATGTTTTACATGTTTCTTTCAGCAGTGGACGGGCCGAGAATATTCCTGCAGTGAGATTCCTCGCGTATTCAATATATTCTGATTCAATGAGTTGAAATGAGTCGCTGTCTTTTTTTAGCGGGGTATCGAACTCATAGGTCAGCTCTGGACTCCGACTCAAATCGAGTGTCTTGAGGCGCAAAAGCGTAAAAGCGCGCACCCCACGTGTCGCGTTGTCATCATTTTCTGCTTGATGGCGAGCCCATGCGAGACTGTATATTGCTCCTTGGACGCTCAATTTGTTTGTTGTGTTGAGTTGCGAGGGGCGCAGCACAAGAACAGGATCGTTTTTAGGAACTTTTGATGTTTTATAATCAATGATTTTATCGCCTGTCGGATGCGTATCGATCCTATCAATACGCCCCGCGAGTGTAAGAGATTCAGTGAGTTCATAAGAGACGGGTTGTTCGAGAAATGCTGCCCGCGCGCGCCCTGTGATTGTCGTTTGTGATGAATTTATGTTTTCTTCTCTTTCGAGAAGTAGGAGCTCACTTTGTAGGAGCTTTTTCATCGAGCGTCGCACGCCTTCGCGTGTGAGCTGCGTTTGTAGAATGTTATCTGTAGCTTTTTTTTCGCTCACTGCTCCAGGGGCTTTTGAAAGTTTCTCGCCAAAGAGTGTTGCACGTATGTCAGAAATCATGGGCAGCGCATGATTCATTTGCGTCGGATTCAATTCGCATTTTTCTATTGTTTCAAGAAGTTTGGCTGCCCAAGTGTCTGGGTGGGTTGAAACAAAAGCATCAGATGAAATAAAATCTTCGTCTATCCTAGTTATCAATTGCTGCCAGAGTGCATCATTACAATTTCTGGAGTCATCAAAAAGTGAAAGATGTCTCACAGAGCGTAAAAATGTCTCCGCCAAGGTATGGGCCCTGTGTCCAAGTTCTAAGCGATTTGGCTGCAACGCTGGATGTGAGTCGGTGTCAGCTTTGTGCAAATTCAGCCAGTAGAACTTAAGAGGGCATTCGACGTAATCTTCAAATGCCGTGACGGCAACAATCGTTTTTGAAGTTGCGGGTTGTTTTGTCAGCAGGCGAGTCCATTGTCTATCTTCTATTGAACTTCCATTGCCTAACCAGCTCTCAAAGGATGTTGTTTTTTCTCCTGCGTTGATGCGAGTGTTCCAGAGCAAAGGTGGCAAGCACCACGGTTTCGTGTACTCGGGGAAGTTTTCAACGTCTTTTATGTTTTTTACGAGAAATCTGATTTTTTCCGGACGAGCGAGGAAGGATTGCCAATAGCCTCGGTATGCTTGCTCCGATGCAATCGGATCAAGTGCGATTTGTTTGCTCCGAAGATGGTGAAAAACCGCATTCAAAATGCGTAAATGAAAACTAGGAGTCGTTGTTGAGTGTGGCACTCCAACAACACAATACTCTTTCACATGCGAGAGTCCCGGCAAAAGTGAAAGTGCTGGAGGCAATTGTGAAACGCTCCCGAGATCTCCAACATTGAATGTTTCACTGTCGAAAAAACGATGTAAAAGAAGTTCGAAGGTGATGCCGTGGCGGCGGAGTGAGGGGCTCAACTCATATTGGTTTAAAGCTTCTTGGATGACAGAATTGAACTTCTCAAGGCGCTGCCAGTCTTTCTTAAAATCGTCATGCAATGATGCAACCCGTTCTGCGGCAGGGTTGATCCATTCGGTCGAATTTACGTTTATTTTTTCTGCGCTTTCGGACCCGCTCTGCTGAGACGGCGTGTTTGCTAAATGCAATGCGAAGTCTGCGGGTGTCAGCGCATGGATTCCTGAACCATCGGAACGTGAAATGTTCCACAATCGGGAGTTTATGTCGCCTAATAGGAATTGTGTTTGTCCCTGCGAATTTTTTTCGAGGGTTTCAAGATGGTATTCAAGCGCAGCCTGTGAACGCAGAACGTGAATTTCGGCCGAAGGCGTCTCTGGTACGAGCGTGTTCGTGGGTATGATTGTCCTTGCCCACCATGTGCTATTTGATGTCTTTTGCACCTCTGTAGATGCAAACATTTCTCGTGATTCAAACAGCACATCGCGCAGTGCATCAATCCAGTGGGCTTGGAAGTTACCTGGTCGATACGTGTGCGTGCTTTTCGATTTTTCTTCATCGCGGCAATATTCAGGTGCAGCAACCCAGAGCATAGGCTGGGAAAGAAATTTTTGTGGAAGAAGAAATTTTTCGAACCCCTCCGATTTTTCGAGAGAGCAGCTTAGATTTTTCTTGAAGATAGGAACCCAATAATCGCCCACGAACGACTGTAATCTGCAAAAATGCGAGTTCATTTTCTGCAGCAACTGGTAGGCAACACAAATGGTTCTCAGTGATATGTCGGGGATGTCGGTAAGGTTCTTCAAGGACGTGCTCATTTTCTGCACTTCGAGAAGCACGGATAGGAAGCTTTCGTCGCGAGGCAACTCGGTATCTGCGAGTGTGAGAATCTGTTTTGCCAGCGGTGCTACGTCGCTTCCCGCATAACCGAGCTGTAGGAGCAGCAGGCGCGTCATGCGCTCTTGCTCAACCACATCGAGAAATGGGCTGCGCAACATTCGAAATATTTCGCTCCCAAGCTGTTCCTGAGAGTTGTGCGAGAGCGTTAAGGCAAAGTTGCGAACGAGAGTGTCGGGGGTGTACAAACTGACACCCGTCCATGCTTGAAAATCGGCTTCAGGATTTCGCTCTGAATGGAGCTTTTTAAGAAGGCTAAAGATCTGGGTTCGAATGAAAAGGAGGTCTTCTTTTCTTTCGCAAACAATATTCCAGCGCTGTGGCTTTCGCTCCTCGAGGCCATTCATAAGTTCCCGCGCAAGGCTTTCGTACACTGAATGCTCAGCGAGCAAAAAGCCTTGCGCGACGAACGTCTGAATCATGATATTCAGCTGTTCTTTTGTTGCTGTTGTGAAAGAAACTCTGCACGGAGATCCTTGCGAAGGATTTTACCGATCGGAGTTTTCGGAAGTTCTTTTCTGAACTCAACCACGCGTGGAACTTTGTAGGCCGTAAGAAGTTCTTTGCAGTGAGCGCGGAGTGCATCTTGTGTGAGGCCAGGAGTGCGCGGAACAACATATGCTTTTACAGCTTCGCCAGATTGTCCGTCGGGAATTCCAATGACGGCAACTTCAACAACATCTGGGTGCTTGGCGATGCAATCCTCAACTTCGTTGGGATACACATTGAAGCCAGAAACCAGAATCATGTCTTTTTTGCGGTCGACAATTTTGAAGAAACCCTCTGGGTCCATCACTGCAACGTCGCCTGTGTAGAGCCAGCCGTCTTTAATTGTTTTGGCGGTTTCCTCAGGGCGTTTCCAGTAACCCGCCATGATTTGCGGACCACGTGCGATAACTTCACCAGGTTCGCCAACGGCAACGTCCTGACCGTTGTCATCTACGAGTCGGATGTCTGTGGAGGGCATCGGAACGCCAATGCAATCTTTTTTAGTCTTTCCACCAATGGGGTTGAACGTAAGCACAGGGCTGGTTTCGGTGAGGCCATAGCCTTCAATGACAGGTGTACCAACAACCTTGTTCCATCGATCGGCCGTAGAGGAAAGAAGCGCTGCACCACCTGCGATCGCCATCTTCATTTTCTTAGGCGGGTTTTGTGCAAACCAAGGTTCATTGAGCAAAGCGTTGAACAAGGTGTTTACACCGGTCATCCAGGTAATTTGGTGTTTGCTAAATGGCTTACGAAGATTGCTCATCGGACGTGGGCTTGGGATGAGAATGTTTGTCGCTCCCTCTTCGAAGAAGGACAAGCAATTCACTGTGAAAGCGAAAATATGGTAGAGCGGCAGCGCTGTGATGATCGTTTCTTCGCCTGTTTTGATTGTGGTTCTGGCGAATTCAAGAATTTGATAAACATTTGATAACAGATTGCGATGGGTCAGCATCGCGCCTTTGCTCACGCCTGTTGTTCCGCCCGTGTATTGCAGTGCTGCCAAATCATCGAGAGTGACGCTCGGCAGAGACAGGGTTTTTTGTCCTTGTGAACCTGGGCGTGCCCATGCGGTTTCTGTTTGAGAGAGGCGTGATTGTCCTGCCGCAAGAGCTTCGCGGAAAGGCAGATGCGGAACTGTGCATGCAGGAACTTGTTTTTTGAGTTTGAGCAGAGTTTTGATGAGCATTTTGAGAGGAACAGGAAAGAAATCAGCAAGACTCACGGTGATGACGTGTTTGACTCCCGTTTTGGGAAGAACTCTTGGAAGTTTGTCAGCGAACATGTCGATAATCACAAGAACAGTGGCACCGCTATCGTTGAATGCGTGTTCCATTTCTCGGTCAGTATAAAGAGGGTTCACGTTCACAACAACGCAACCTGCTTTCAGAATACCGAAGAGAGCGATTGGATACGCTATGCAGTTGGGCATTTGGATAGCAACACGGTCGCCTTTTTGCAGTTGCAGCTCTTTGAGTAAAAATGCAGCAAACTGATTCGAGTAAGCTTCGATTTCTGAGAAGGTCACTTGCCCCTGCATACCGTTGGGCAGGCAGGTCACGAAGGCGGTTCTTGCCGCGAAGCGTTGGGCAGAAGTTGAGATCAGGGCACCGATGTTTTCGTAGGGAATGGCGGGTATTTCCGAGCGAACACCTTTTGCGTAGGTGGGAATCCAGGGCTTGCTCAGATACGGCGATGCAGCATTCACTTGCGACATTGTTCGAGGCTCCTTCCGTTGGGGCTTCAGTTTCCGGTGTCAACAGGCTATCAAAGGCTGAGCGTCCCGCAAAGTTGAGGAAGTGTCATGTCTGTAGTGCGCAAACTGCCCGATCACGTCATCAACCAGATCAAGGCAGGGGAAGTTGTTGAGCGGCCTTCAAGCGTCGTGAAAGAGTTGCTTGAGAATTCGATTGATGCCGGGGCCGAAGAGGTTGAGATCGAGTTGCTCGATGGGGGCAGGCAGCTCATTCGGATTGTCGACAACGGTTCCGGGATGTCGCTTGAGGATGCTCTGATGGCTTTAGAGCGTCATGCCACGAGCAAGCTCGCCTCCGTAGATGACCTCAATCATATTTCGACGTTCGGTTTTCGAGGAGAGGCATTGCCCAGTGTTGCTGCAGTGTCTGATTTTACACTCCGCACACGTCGATCTGTAGACTCAACTGGGATTGAAATTCACGTCCGCGACGGTGTGAAGGAACAGGAAAAGCCATGTGGGATGGCCGTCGGCACAGAAATTATTGTGCGTGATTTGTTCGTGAATGTTCCCGCGCGGCGGAAGTTTCTACGCGCAACTGCCACCGAACTTGGGCACATTCTGGAAATTATTCAGGCAATGGCCTTTGCCTATTATCGGGTTGGGTTGAGGCTCAGCCACAATGGCCGTGAGCTTTTGAATTTTTCTCCTGCGCAATCACTTTCGGATCGTTTCAAGAGCATTCTTACTGCCGAGGCCTCCGAGTATGTGTCAATTCACTATGAAAAGGGATCTTTCAAGCTTGAAGGTTTCGTTCAAAAACCAGATCTGGCGAGGCCCGTTCCCAAGCATTTCATGACCTTTGTGAATGGTCGACTCGTAAAAGATCGTATTGTCCGCAACGGTGTTCTCTCCGGGTACACTGGCCTGGCGATGAAAGGTCTTGTTCCTGGGTGCGTGCTTTTTGTAACGATTGATCCGGCACTCGTTGATGTGAATGCTCACCCGAATAAAACTGAAATTCGGTTTACCGATGCGGCTTTGGTTCAAGATTTGGTCACTATTGCCCTTCAGTCAGACCTGCGTCGTAGCACCCAAAATCAGATGCTGAGCACTCTTCCTACGGCAGAAACTATTGTCCGGGTTCCGCCTGAGCTACGGCGTGACAACTGGCTTGAAGATAGAATTGGCCAGGCTCAAAGAAGTCATGCAACCGTGGCAACGCCTTCAGCAAAATTCACTCCGAACGCTGCTCCGCTGGGCTTTGCTTCAAATACCTCCCCGTCGTTCTCCACACGGCCGGAGGTAAAAGCGGAGAAACCCTTAACTGAGAGTCTGTTTTTGGCACCTGCGGGAGATCAAAAGCAGCTCCTGACGAATGTCGATCATCCTTTGGCTGATGCGCTTTATCTTGGGCAGTATAAAAATTGTTACCTTCTTTTTGAGGCTCGCGGCGATCTTTTGGTTGTTGATCAGCATGCTTTTCACGAGCGAGTTTTGTTCGAGGAACTGAGCCTTCAAATTGAATCTGAAGCTGGTCTGGCTCGGCAATCACTCTTGGCTCCGCTGATGGTTCCTGTGCCTCCGGCCGTCGCTGAGGTACTAATGGATGAAGAAAAAAATCTCCTGCACCTGGGTTTTGAGGTTGAACTTCTCGCGAACAGAAGTGTCGCGCTTCACTCTTTACCCACTCAGGTGGATGCCAATCGGGCTGCAGTCCTTTTTGATGATGTCATTGCGCGTTTATTGGCTATCAATGGTTTTTCTTCGGCCGATGCGCATCCGCTTGTGCAGCGGGCTCGGCGGCTCGGACAGGAGTGGCTTGAGGTAGGTGTGCGACCAGCGAATCTGACACGTAAAGAATTGTTCCATCTCCATTTGGCTACGGTGGCATGTCACACTGCGGTGCGCAGTGGTGATCCCATGAATGCTGAATTGGTCAGACGACTCTTGATGCGCGGGGTTGAGGTCGATTTTTTTGCTCATTGCCCGCATGGTCGGCCCGTTTGGAGACGTTGGACCGATTCCGACGTGGCCCAATGGTTTGCGCGAATTTAAGGAAATTTGCATGAAGCTCTTTGAAAAGGCCGTTTTTGTGATTGGCCCGACGGCTTCTGGAAAAACAGCTTTGGCGCATGCAATTGCTGATTCTTTGGTTGCACAGGGCAAGGGCTGCGAACTTGTAAATATCGACGCATTCCAATTCTACCGAGGCGTGAGCGCGGGCACCGCAAAACCATCGCCCGCTGAAATTGCTCATTATAAGTACCACGGAATCGATATTCTTAACCCAGAAGCTTCAATGGATGCGGCACGCTATGCGGAATTCGTGTGGGGAGCCTGCAAAGAAATTTATGCTCGCGGCAACCTGCCTGTGTGTGTGGGTGGAAGTGGCCTCTATCTGCGTGCCGTTCTGCATGGTTTAGATCCGTTGCCTTCAAGGAACGATGAGCTGCGACAAATGTTTCGCGCGTCTGCTGAGGCGTGGGGGTGGCCCGAACTTCACCGTTGGTTGGAGTTGTTGGCGCCCGAGCGTGCTGCCCAGCTTCATCCAAACGACAAAACCCGAATTGAGCGTGCGCTGGAGATTGTTTTTCAGCTCCCTGAAGGTGTGACTCCTAAAGATGTGTTCACCAAATTGAAACCACTCTCGCAGCAAAGTTCGGTGGGTGATGTGTTTTTGATTCAAGTCGACTGCGCTGACGCAATATTAAAGCAGAGAATTTCGCAGCGTATCGCTGGCATGTTCAGCTCCGGATGGTTCGAAGAAATTATCGGGTTGAGAAACAATATTGGCGATGTTTTTGCGCAAAGTCAGGCGCTTAAAGCAATAGGTTATCCCGAGATCTGGGAGTGGATCGTGGCAAACGATTGCTTGACAGTTTCCAATGCAATTGACTTGTCGCGCCTGCGCGCGCGCTGCGAATCGGAACTCGCGGAGCGTATTGCAACTCTTACTTGGCAGTATGTCAGACGACAGAGAACCTGGAATGCGAAAGAGCGTCTCGACTGGGCTGTGGATTCAACCCGCTTGTTTTCTGAGCAGTTCTTGTTTATCGACAGGTTTGTTGATTTTATCAACAAATAAAGTCTAATAAATTTGGTTTATTACCCTATTGAAATTTTTTTGTGACTTAGGCTGGCCGATGGACCAAAGATGGGCTAGTGTGTGGTTCACAATTGGCTTCCGGGGAAGCAAGGTGGGAGTGCAGAGTTTGTCATCAAATCGGTTGTCATACATCGGTGCGACTTTGCTCAGCTGCTTGGTGCTTGCCACTTCCTTGTTGGCGTGTGGCCGAGTGTCATCGCCAGAAATGTCATCTCTTTCCGAACGCACAACAACAACTCGCATCCGTTCAGCTCCCTCGAACTTATCGTACGTGCATTTATTTGAATGGACCTGGAAGGATATTGCACTCGAGTGCGAGAGGGTTTTGGGGCCAGCGGGCGTTGATGCTGTTCAAATATCTCCGCCCCAAGAGCATCGAATTATGCCTGGAAGCCCCTGGTTCCAGAGATATCAGCCCGTCAGCTACAAGCTAGAGAGCCGCGGCGGAACTCGTGCCGAATTTGAGAATATGGTTCAACGTTGCCATGCGGTTGGAGTTGATGTCATTTCCGATGCCGTCATCAATCACATGGCTCAAACACTTCCACACAATCAAAGTGAAACTGGCTGGGCAGGAACGACATACTCTCGCTACCTTTATCCCAGCCTGTTTTCGTATACTGACTTTCATCACTGTGGCCGTTATTCCGACAGTGTTATTCGCAACTACCAAGACCGCTGGGAAGTTCAGAACTGTGAGCTCTTGGGCTTGGCCGACCTGAATACTGGCTCTGACGCTGTTCGAGGCAAGATTGCCGACTTTTTGAATGAGCAGCTGAGAATTGGCGTGAACGGTTTCCGAATTGATGCAGCGAAGCATATTAGCTCTTCTGACGTGAATGCGATTGTCAGTAAACTCGATAAGCCTGCGTATATTTTTCAAGAAGTCATCGATCAGGGTGGTGAGCCCATTTCCTCTGGTGAGTATCTGAATGCAGGCTCTGTGACCGAGTTCAGGGTTGGCTTGGCATTGGCAACTCTTTTCCGCAGGGGCAATCTTTCAGTCCTTGAGACAATGGGCGAAGACTGGGGATTTCTCCCGTCGCGGAAGTCTGTGGTGTTCACCGACAACCACGACAATCAGCGTGGTCATGGTGGTGGAGGCTGGGTCCTCACTTATCGTGATGGCGTTCTGCACAATCTTGCCAACACGTTCCTGCTCGCGTTCAACTATGGAACAGTGGGAATCATGAGCAGCTACGATTTTGTGCGTGATTCAGATGGTCCTCCATCCACACCAACAGGCGAAACACTTCCTGTTTACACAGAGCAAGGCTTTTCACGCTGCGGCAAAGGCTCCTGGATTTGCGAGCACCGAGATTCCGGATTGCTGTCGATGGTAGGCTTCCGCAAAAACGTTGAATCAGCTCCGGTGAGCCGTTGGTGGAGCAGTGGTTCGGGCGGCCAGATTGCCTTTTCACGCGGTGAAAAGGGTTGGTTTGCCCTCAATATAGAAAACAAGCCTCTGGCTGTCTCTGTTGCCACTATGGTCGCCGATGGCAGCTACTGCAATATCGTTGAAGGTGGAAAAAACAAAGTTGAGAATGCCTGCAACGGCTCACGCGTTGAGGTTCGTAACGGCTTCGCTCAGGTGACGCTCACTGCGATGTCGGCTATTGCAATCACTTCAGAGTCTCGCCTCGACTGATTAAAATCGAGAGTAGCTCAAACAAAGAACCCCGGACTCAGATTCTCTGACTCCGGGGTTCTTTGTTATCCAAATTTTGAATGGGTTAAATATTCCATCGGCCGAGAGCTGGATCATTGCTCTCGGGAACCCAAGTGCCCTTTGGACCAACGATTGCGAGACAGGGAGCTTCACTCTGAAGGAGGTCACGCACTGAGGCTGAAACTTGCTCTTGAGTGACACTTTCAACGCGCTCTTTAAATCCAAGGAAATTGTCGAATCCGAGTCCGTAGATGTCACTCATTGCAAGTTGAGATGCTTGATAATGATGGTGTTGACTGTCGAGGCTCTGCGATCCTAGGAGCGAATTCTTTGCGCGATTCAGCTCTTCCAACGTAGGTATCTCGGTGGCTATTTTTTCAAGATGGGACTTCAAACCAGCGACGGCTTGTTTGGCCTTACCAGCCGCAGTTCCAATGTAGGAATTGAATGAACCTCCCCATAAGGCAGGGGACTGAGAGCATCCTACGCTGTAGGCTAATGATTGAGCATCACGCAGGTCCATGAAAAGTCGACCGCCCTGGCCGCCCAAAACTCCGCACGCAACCTCGAGAGCAGTGCGGCGCTTATCGGCAAGTGTATAGCCTCGCACGGCCAAACTGATGTGGGCTTGCTCGCGATCGAGCTCATCAAAGCCGATGCGCGGCCCAGTCTGCATTTGAGGTGCTTGTTCAGGATTCAGGAGGGCACGCACTTGTGCCGAGCGCACTTTATGTTGGGCGGTCGTATCAGAGAGTTCGCCGGCAACAGTATCGAGGGTCGCCTCGCTGTTAAAATCCCCAGCTCCAGAGAACACGAACGATTGAACGAGCAGGAGGCGGTGCCATTGTTCGATGACATCGTCGAGCGATATATTTTTGAGTGTCTCCAATGAACCCAAGGCGGGACGAGAATAGGCATGTTGACCAAAAAGGAGTGGACCATTGATGCGGGCCATCCGTGAACCAGGGCTATCTTTTTGTGCAACCAAAACTTCTTCCGTTTCGCGCATCACTCGTTCGAATTGATCAGACGCAAAAGCTGGCCTGACAAGACAATCCATGAGCATTCGCATCGCGCGAGGTTGAACTTCACTCAGAGCGTCGAGTCGCAAACCAAATAGGTCGCGTCCTGAGAAGGCACTGATCGAAGCTCCCATGTCTTCAAGCTCAGTGACGAAAGAACGATACGATTGGCGGGCAGTTCCGCGTGTGAGCATCTGCGCGAGGAATGCATTGAGGCCTACTTTCTCCTCTGGCTCCTCGTGTTGTCCCCAACGCCAGACAAGCACGTGACTTGCAACGGGTAGACGCTTGGAAGTTCGAGTGTTGAAGTGAAGATTGCTGCCTGCGCCCAAATTTGCGCTGGTGTGATGAATGCCAGGGTTTCGCTCTGAAGAAATTGTTTTCGACTCAAAGGCAAAGTGGCGAGAGCCTTTCGCAGCGACTTTATTTTGGCCTTCCTTCAGAAGTTCAGCGCAGGCTTTGAGTGTATCGCGAATTGTTTCTGCGTTGATGAGATCGGCATGGTCTTGGCTGCTCGCAGCGATACAGGTGATACGCCCTTGAATGATATTTTCACACATCAATTGTGCACATTTTTGAACTTGTTCTGTTGAAACTTGGCTGAGTTTTTGCAGAAAAAGAGTATCGAACTCAAGTCGAGCGCTCGTGAGAAGATTGTTTCCAATATTGCGAACAAGTCCTTCGATGCTCTCTCGGGAGTATATTTTATCGGCTCTCGCGGCTGTTAGAACGCGCTGAAGCTCTGCGGGGGTCGGGCCATCATTGGCGAGCCGCGCAATTTCCAGAGCCGATGCAATGAGTGCATCACGGGCTGTTTCACTCCGCGCATAAAAGCCGAAGCCCGAAAAGCCATAGGGAAAGCGCGGGGTGTATAAAGAGGCATCGATGGCTGTTACGAGTTGCGCTTCGTCTTTTACGCTTTGCGAGAGTCTAGAGGAGTCGCCGTGGCCAAGAATACTTGCGTACATTTCCCACGATGGAGTTGAGTCGTCTTCGAGGCAGGGTGCTGGTGCAGCAAGCTGCAAACGGGTTTCTTGGTATGGTCCGTGGATGACTTCGCACACGGCCCCGCTGTTCATGGGCCATGAATGATGTTTCGACCAGTGCCGTTCGGGCAAACTGCTGGGGGGAAACTGAGTCGCCAGAGAGTCGAGTTTTGCATTCATCTCCCCAAGATGAAAATCGCCCGCTGCAATAAAAAACATGTTGTTGGGAATATACCAGCGTTTGTAGAAAGCTCGCAGGTTGTCTCGGTTGAAAGTTTTTACAACCTCTTCATATCCGATCACCGGACGGCCCTTGGGGTGGTCACTGAATAATTTGCCAAAGAGCGTGTGGCTGAGGCGTGCCGATGGATTGTCGCGACTGCGCCGAATCTCTTCAATGACAACTTCGAGTTCACGAGAAAGCTCTTCGGAATCTAGTAAGCTTGAGCACACAACATCGAACAGCAGTTCAGCTCCCTGAAAAGCAAATTCGCGGGGTGCATTTATGTAGAAGACGGTGTGATCGAAGGTTGTGTATGCGTTGATTTCGCCGCCGGCATTTTCAACCTGCCTGGCAACGTCGCCTGTTTTTGGAAAGCGCTCTGTGCCTTTAAAGAGCATATGTTCAAGCACGTGTGCCATTCCAAATTCTTCGGGCTGTTCATCGATGCTGCCTGTCTTGACCCAGAGTTGAAGAGTGACAAGCGGTGCAAAGTCAACTTGCTCCAAATAACATTCACATCCATTCGCTAGGTAGCGATGTTGAACCGCATCGTTCTTGTTGCCTTCACTTAATTTAAAGTCAGTCGACATGATCGGTTCTACTCTCCGAGGGTTGGGTGAGGTCTGTCGGTTTTATGCAGACCGACAGAGCACAGACTAACACGATTCAGGCGGGGGAGGTTGGTACAGCATTCAATGCAGCGATAGCGCAGCGCACTCTTCTGCGCACCATTTCCTTGCCTATCACTTCCATTGATTCAAAGAGCGGTGGTGTTTCCTTGGCGCCCGTAGTTGCAACGCGCAGTGGCATATAAATGTCTTTTGCTTTGAGAGATTTTGCGGCTAGAAATTTTTCCATGGCAGAGGTGATCTCTGCCACAGTCCAAAACTCAATCACCTCGAGGGCATCCAGTGCATCGCTCAGAGCTTGAGCTGTGTCAGCAGCAGAGCGACCTTTTGGAAGTAACTGCGCTGTATCGTACCTGAGATCGCCAGAGAAAAAGAAATGCGTTGCACCAATGAAGTCTTCAAATTTTTCGATGCGGTCGCGAATGAGTGGAACAATTCTCTCGAGGTGTTCAGTTGAAAATAATTCTCTTTGTAGAAACTTTACATAAGAATCTGTCGATAAAGCTCTCATGTAGTGGCCGTTGAGCCATGCGAGTTTTTCGAGGTCGAAAACTGGGCCACCCAGCGTCATGCGCTCGATAGAGAAATGTTCAATCATGTCTTCTGTTGTGAAAATTTCTTTGTCGTCACCGTAACTCCAGCCCATGAGCGCAAGGTAATTGCGCAGGGCTTCGGGAAGAATTCCTTTACGCTTGTAGTAATTGATACTTGTTGGCTGCTTGCGTTTAGAAATTTTACTTTTGTCAGCATTTCGCAGCAGTGGAAGATGCGTGAATTCCGGACGCTGCCAACCAAACATATCGTAAAGGACGACGTGTTTTGGGGTTGATGAAATCCATTCTTCGCCGCGAATAACGTGAGAAATCTGCATTTCGTGGTCGTCGATAACGTTGGCAAGATGGTAGGTTGGAAAACCATCGGATTTAAGCAGAACTTGATCGTCGACACCGTCGTTTTCAAACTCAAGATCACCACGCAAGCCATCGTTGAAGACGGTTTTGCCGGTCAATGGCATCTTCATGCGAATGGTGAATGATTCGCCGTTTTTTGCACGCTGTGCCGATTCATAAGCAGAAAGGCTACGGCAATGGCGGTCGTATCCGCCTTGGAGTTTCTGTGCCATGCGTTCTTTGCGCACCAAATCGAGGCGTTCAGCGGAACAGAAACATCGGTAAGCATGTCCTTTGTCGAGAAGAACCTGCGCATATTCGCGGTAAAGTTGAGTGCGTTCGCTCTGCCGATAGGGTGCGTGCGGGCCACCAACGTCAGGACCTTCATCCCACGGTAAGCCAACCCATCGGAGACATTCAAGAATCATTGCCTCGCTGTCTTTGCGAAATCGGTTTTGGTCGGTGTCTTCAATGCGGACAATAAACTTTCCGCCGTGTTTTTTGGCAAACGCATAATTGAAAAGAGCAATATAGGCGGTGCCGATGTGTGGGTCGCCCGTTGGGCTCGGCGCAATTCGAACCCTGACAGGGCGGGATGGGGCTTGAATCATGATTTCCTCGTCGATTTATCTTAGCAAAGCTGAACTATTGCATGCTTTGTTGCATTTTGGCAACGCTGAGTCGGGGAGTCATTATTGCCACACCCAAGCGCACAATCCCCTGCTGGTTGCGTACAATGAAGTGAGGGGGGCACTTCATAATGACTCACTCCAGACTCATGTGGATGCTTGGAGGTACGGCAGGATTATTTCTTGCTGTTGCCGGTGGTGTCGCGCGTCTGGCAACTTCAGAGTACGAGCTGCGAATTCGAGTGAGTGATGCAAATGGAGCGCTCGAGGGTGCGTGGGTTGCCTTGGATGATCGCGAGGTTGTCTCGACAAATCCTCAAGGTATTGTTGTTTTAAAAGGGCGTAGATACGAATTTGATTCGGCGTTGCTAACAGTCTCCGACACCAGCGTCAGTACCCTTCACCTCTCCAAATCGCTTCGCACTCAAATTTCCTGGAATCCACTCCGCAGCGAATCGGTGTTGGAGGTGAATCTTCCCATCATTGAGTCGGATTCAATGCTCTCCGATTCTGGATCTGCCGAGGGTTCTCGGGTTGATATTCCACTTGCTCTCGATGGAACGAGCGGCAATAGCAATTCCGACACAGAGGTCGATGCAAGCCGCATTGTTGAAGAAGAATTGTCTGATTCAGGATCGGTTCTGGGGATAAACGCACGCCTGGAAGATTTTCTGCAAAAGAGTAGCTCCCAAAATAGTTCTGTGCTTGCGTGTCTGTTGGCTGGGTTGTCGCAAAAAATGTGCGATTCGCAAGTAAAATCAGTTCAGCCACCATTTTTTGATGCACCTTCTGAAGTTGCTGCATCGGTTGTTTCCCCCAGGCAAAATCTGAGTGAATCAATGCTGCTTGAGGCTAGTCCAACGTCCGTTTCTAGCGAATCAAATCAGGGATCAGAGGAGTCCGACAAAAGATTTGTTGGGCGGAATGGAAGCTCTCTGTCGAAGGGGCCAATTCGAATTGAAATATCCCTTGGCGGTAAGCCTGTAGAGGGAGCTCTCGTTTTTATGAGCCGCCTCAAAGACAGCCGTGTGAGGGAACTTGGGCGTTCCTCTTCCGACGGGATGCTGCTGGTAAAAAATAGTCCCGAATTTTGGGGTGAAACTGTCACTGTGTTTCATGATTGCTGCGCTCCGCGCACTTTGCCTGCAAAAATTGTGAAGCAAGCAGGGGAAGAGCGCGTTCGACTCGAACTTCAATCAGGAACTGGCTTGGGTGTTTTGTTGCGGCAAGAGGCTTACGGTCACTTACGCAAAGTGGGCCCTTTTGAATTGTTGTCACCCCAAGGTAAATTATCGGTCTCTGGGCAGGATGGCTTTGCGCTTTACAACAGCACTAAAACGCCCGATCAACTTCTCAGTAGAATTCTCTTGCGACAAGGCAAACCGAGTGAGTTTTTTGTGCGGCCAAGTGACATGAGTGAACTGCGTTCAAAACCATTGACATATCTTGTGGCTCCCGATGAACCTTATCTTCCCGCACTCGCTATTCTTGAAAAAACCGAAGGTCGTCCATTTCAGGGTATTTTGAAGAGTTCACCACTGAGGCGTTGGCGACGCGATTTTATGGCTCGTTTGATGCAGCAATCAAGTTTGCGAAGTCAGGTTTCAAGTGAATGTGAAGCGAGAATTAACGCAGCAGGGGAAAGTGCGACAGATGTTGTTGCGAACGGTTGGAGTCAAACTCAACTCTCAGGAGAATGGGATTTTTTGCTTGCGATTGATTATAACGAAGGTAATCAGAGCGTGAGTGTTTCTGCGAAGAATCCAGAGGGACGTTCTTTTTTCGAAAAAGAATTTCGATTTGGAAAAGAAACGTCGCAGGTTCCTGAGAGCGCAGCGCGTCGAGCTTTTCAATCATTCGTGGAATCAGTTCCGTTTGAGGCTCATGTTCTTCGGCAACAGGGAAACCTGGTTGAGTTGTCGTTTTCGAATTTGAACCTGTTCGGATTAAAAGATGACTCTCCCATTGCTTTGTATCAACAAAGTGGCTCTTCAGGTGATGAAAAGAGCTCTGAGCTGGCAGCTTTGGCAGTTGTGGTTTCCGCAGATGCAGGGCAGGCGGTGAAGGCTCGCATCACGCACTGGAACAGCCGTTCGAGAAAAACCGAAATACTTCCCGATGTGGTTCGTGCTTTGAAAATAAGCGAAGACGCCTATCGAAAAGAAGCGCTGCGTTCTCCAATGGCGAAGGCTGCAACTCGCTCTTCGGGGCGTTCGCTTTAATTAGAAGAGTTCATCGCGGTTGTCGACTTAATGGGCTAAACTCATCACGAAATTTATTTAGCCCTGCAATAAAATCCGGCCCGTCCAAACGTCAGTCAATTGTCAGTTTATCAGCGGATGATTTCATTCACTTTGCCAACAGCATCCTATTGCTTACACTTGGCTCCATCCATCCTGTGCTTGGCTATGGGTTGGTAGTTCAAATATTTCGTCCCTGCTTGAGTCTCTTCGATTTTGAAACCCGAACCGGAGTGTGTCTAGCATGACTACGCAGATGGCCGCAGAGCAGCTTTCGCAGTTTTCTCTTTTCTCGTTGCTCACGTTCGAGGAAGCAAAAATCATTGCACCCTTTTTTCAGGAAGTCGTGATTCCTGCTGGTACGACCTTTATTCAACAGGATTCAGTGACAGCTCATTTATATTTGATTGTTTCTGGAATTACCGAAGTGAAGTTGCCCTTGATTGGACCTTTGGGAACCACCAGTATTGCAAAATTTGGTCCAGGTGAGTGTGTCGGTGAGCTATCCCTGGCTAAAGTTGTACGCCGCTCTGCAAGTGCCGTCGCGGAGGTGGAATGCCGTTGCTTTGTTGCCGAGACTCAAGTTTTGATCGACGCTTTTGAGCGTCATCCCAAAATTGGCTACGAGGTATTTCGCAAGCTTGCTGAAATCATCACTGATCGTCTTGTTGCAACAAACATGATGTTAAGAAACTCGGCAAGTCAGTTTTGAAATTCAATTGGACCGAGCGCCTGCCGCGCCCAGCGTGGGGTTCGTGTTCATCGACTCACTGCTCCTTGCAAGGGTTCGTGCGACTGGTGATTGAGCTTCCCTCTGTTTTCATCAGTGGGTCAAATACAAACTTCATGGGTGTCGATGGATGTATGGTCTGACTGCGGGTTGCATTGGTGGTCCTGACCACCAGCAGGCGGGATGCTCCGCCTGGTTGCTGGGCTGCGGGCAGGCGCGAGACTTCCCAATCCACCGCAACGTTTTCGATCTTGGCCTGGAGCGAGGCTTGAAGATGAGTTGCCATCGTGTCGCAGTAATCATCGGTGAATGAAATCCAGTCGTTCAGATTCTTGCTACCCTCTTGTTCCGAAGGAGAAAAGATTTTTAGCACAGCATTTTTATGGAAGGCCGGACCACCGCGCTTGTTGTCGCGACCGAAGAGACTCACAAATGTTCTCACTTCGCTTGCTTGTGAACTAAGCTGTTTGCTCACGGCATCGAAGAGGAAATATGAAATCATCCAAGCTGAGACTCGTCGATCTGGAAATCCGCCAGCGACACCCAGTTGAGGCGCAAACTCCACTTGACCCATTTGAACCTTTTCAGCATTCATCAGAGAAAAAGTGAATGATCCATTCTTTTCTTTATCCCAAGCAGGATAATAGAATTCCCGAACTTCCAAATCTCCTGTTGCGAGTGGACTTCTGAGTGGCGCCATCATGTTTGGTTCTCGAATGCTTGGGACTAGTGCACCACGGATGCTCGGAACGACGGCCAAAACGTATCTTGAGGCATAGGGGTGCCCGCTCTGGACATGCTGACGGTAGAGCGCTGACGAGAGAATCTTGTGGATTGTATTTTGGCTACAGAAAACGACTGGTGTCAGGCTCGGATACATGGGGAGTGTCTTTACCAAAGAGATTCTCAATCAGAGGCTGGAGAGCATTTTGATTGATTAAGTTGCTTCCCTGTGTCCAAAAGGCCTGGCCAAAAAACCGCACAAGCTCTCTGAGGTTGAGATCAACTGAAAAAGCAACATAGCGCAGTGCCTTGGCAACGAGCGTGGCTTCCTCGAGTGATAAAATATCCTGTGCAGATTTTGCAGGGAGGATGTTCTTGTTCGAGAGAATTGAACTGAGCACGGCTGTGGTGACACTTCCGGAGCTGCCCCCAGTCATACATCCGAGATACAGACCAACCCGTTTTCCTTGCTGAGAAAGTGATATTGCCTCCTGAACGCGAACATTGATTTGCTCGGAAACCCATGAAAGCGTGGCTGCCCAATTGCCTCCGTTGCCTTGCGGCGCAAAACACTGCGCAAAGACGACATCAAAGGAAGGACTTTGTTTTGTGCTTTCAGGTTTCGATTCGTTCATTTTTTTGCATGAAGACAAGAGTAATATTGATAAAATGAATGAAACGCGTGATGACGTTTTGAGAAGTTTTGTGAACATTTAATGCCTGAACTTCGATGTTGTGAATTCCAGAGGTCAGCTCCCCACAAGTTCTCCCATTCCGAGGGGCATGGGGCAAAAAGGCAAACTCCCGCCGTCTTCGGTCAGTTTGGACAGCTCAACCAAGCAGGTGTGTTTTGAGTTTTTTCGGATGCAATGGGCGGCGCTCGTGCGGGTAAGCCCAATGCATGCAGAAATTTAGATTGTTCAATATTTAGATTCTTTTTTGAAATATGCGAATCAATCAATTGAAAATGAGGCTGAACGAGAACAAAAAAGAACATATTAAAGAGAGAATCGTCTTTTGAGAATGCATGTTCTTGTGATTGAGTGACGGGGGAGAGTTAAGAGGTCATGCCGTCCGAGGAATTGAGTGAATTTCGTCGATCCCATCTGCGGTCCTCCAATTGTAACTAGTGCGCGAGAATGAACGCATTATGTGGGTTTAAAAAAGTCATAATTCTGTCAGAAGTCGTGTATTCAAATTTTCTCCGAGAAGAATAAACTATCACTCGATGATGGAGTTATCGAATGACGGTTTGTGAATGGATTTTGTCTACCACTGCTCGCAGCATGCTGCCGAAAGATTTTGTCGTTGGGCTTGCTGAACAGCTGCGTCTTGCTGAAATCCCCATCGATTGTTTCTCTTTTTCCATTCGCACTATGCACCCAGAGGTTGGCGCGGAAATTGCGCTGTGGTCGCTTGACGATGGTGCGATGTTGAGTCCAAAGCCACACGGAAACATACAGACGCCGAAATATATGAATAGCCCCGTTGCTAAGATTGCAGCTGGCGATCCTGGGTTTCGTCAGCAACTTGTCTTGCCAATTGCACCACATGATTTTCCTGTATTGCGTGACCTTCAAGCCGCAGGCTACACAGATTACTTAATTGAGCCTCTCCCCATCACACAACAGCTGCGGGCATATGTGTCTTGGTCAACCAAAGCTCAAGACGGTTTCACAGAAGCGCAAATCTCCTCGTTGAAATCTCTGACACCTTATATGACTGTCGCTGTTGCTTTGATGTCACAACAAAGTGCTCTTGTAGGTTTACTCGAGACTTATTTGGGGCGTCATGCGGGTCGATTGGTTCGTTCCGGTCAGTACCGTAGAGGTGATGGCACTTCCATTGAGGCAGTCATTTGGTTCAGTGATTTAAGAGGATTCACAAGCTTTACCGATCAGCACACGATTGAACAAACTCTGCAACGGCTCAATCATACATTCGATGTCATTGGCAAAGCGATTTCGGATCAAGGTGGCGAGATTCTCAAATTTATTGGAGATGCTGTTCTGGCTGTTTTTCCGATCGAAGCCAATCGTGACGAAAAGGCTGCAGCGCGGTCGGCTCTGCTTGCAGCGCAAGAAGCTTTGAAACGTTTTAGAGAGGATGAGATTGAATCAGATCATCCAATTCAGATTGGTATAGGCCTTCACAAGGGAACTGTTACGTTTGGCAATGTTGGAACGACAAGCC
>CAIZJW010000244.1 GCA_903933385.1 uncultured Silvanigrella sp.
ATGATTTTGCCTTATGCCGACGATAGACGCACTGACCCTCGAAGTTTCGCCATCGTTTCTGCGAGGTCTGAATTGTTGAAACAGGAGCGATTTGTCTCGGGTGCACCGATTGGAGCAATCACGGAAGACTTTTCTCGCGAAGTGAGCGGGTATTTAGATGAAGTTAAAAAAAGGGACTTAACGCTGCCTGTAGCTCACTCAACTGATGTTCGTTCATCCGAAGGGGCTCAGTTGAAAGCACAATCGGTTGCTAAACTTTCTTGCTTCGAGACTGAAGCCGATTTCACTGATCCTGACTTCAAGTTTCAACCTGTGGATGTCAGGGAGCGGAGCTTAGGGCAGCTGTTGAACTCACTGCCGCTTATGCCTGATTCTGATTTGGCTTTTTTGGGTAGGAGCATGGCGAATTTGGTGTCTCGTGAACTTGGTTTGGGGTTTTTGTGCAGGACCCAAAATCAATCGATTGAAGAGATTTATCTACTCAAACACCGAGGCATGCAGGCTTGGAACAGTTCTTCAAAGGGATTGCGTCAAGGGGGGTCAGTTTTGTTGAACAAGAGCAATCAAAAAAGTACCGATGCACAACGCTTGATAAAGACAAAAGCACCGACTCCCGGCGCTCTGCAGTCGTTTCTTCCCAAAAGTATTCGTCCCGAAGTTTTAGAAGAGTTTGTGGTTCTTCATCTTGTTCCTGGAGCTGCACAGTCTGAAGGTAATCTACCTTGGACTTGGCGGCGCATGGATGAAAGAGAAAGCCAATATTTCTTCTCCAGGTTTGAACTCGATGCCCTTCAGGCTATTGAGCTTTCCGCTCGAGCGAGGATTCGTTGAATGTCACGACGAAATGGATTGCGTCTGAACTATTTCATTTCAGCAAGTTTAATATTGTTGTCGCTGCTTCTGGCGATTGCTTGGCTTGTGAGTCGTTATCCGTGGCCAATTTTTTTGAGTGATTTTTCTTCGGCTCGAGAATCGAGTTTTGTAGGGCACTGGCCGCTGCCGGCAATGGAAGAGGATCGACAAGAAAGAAAAAAATTGAAACGCTTTCCGCGCTCAGAGCAGCAGCGCCGATTGGGCGTTCTGATGCGGCGCATGGATTATCTGACTGTCCCATTGTTCGATTTTTTTCTGGATCCGGGAGTGCAATTTATCACGCCCGAACTTCCAGCAGGAGTTTCTGCGGCTTCACCTCTTATTTGGCCAGCCTTGCCAACCAAGAGACGTATGGGAAGCGATGATTCTGCATACAAAGATATTCGCTACGTTGTCATGCCAACCGCCTCTGGTGCGCAGTGTGTGGAAGGTGTTGGAATGACAGCCGGAGAGGAACTGCGGGTCAATCTCCCGGTGGCTCGAAACAAACGTAACATTGTGTTTACCGTGTTGCCTTTGGCACCTTCGAACCTCCGAGCATGGCTGGGACAATTTAGCTGGGCAAGACAATTCAATGATGCCGATGTCAATCGGATGCAATCCGTCTCAATCCCGGTCAACGATCCTGCCGCAAGTTTGCTTCGACTGAGTCTTGGAAGTGGAAATTTACTTTTGATTTCGGCGTCTATTTCTCAATGGGATAGATCAGGAAGGCTTCCCGTTCAGATCGGATTGCAGAGTTCTATGTGGAAGTCGGCAAACGAAAGCTCAGATGCAAATCAGGAAACTGTAACAAGCAATGTCGAGCCCTCGAGCGAAGAATTGCCTTCGAGCGAAGATCTTCAGAATCAGGCGAGCACACCACAGTTAGCGACAACGGCTGGAAATGAATCGAATCCGCAGCAGCCTGCATCCGCAGCAGGAAATTCTGCAGTCCCAAGCCCGACACCTGCTGCTCCTGTCGTTTCTGAAACACGCGCAGTAAAAATGGGAGACTCGGCTAAAGGCAAGGAAAGTAAATTAAAGGCAGCCTCTCCGAGTGAAGATATGCTCGATCCTGCCTCAGTGAAATTCAATCCAGTTCTTCCGGTTTCTGGCTCCAAGACCGTTGCAATTGGATACAATGTGCTGATGCTTCAACTTGACCCTCTTATGAACACGGCCCTGGCAGATGAAAGCTTGTTTGCATCGCTCGCTCCGAATCTTCACGGGTTTATGAATCAATCATTGTCACTCCCAGTGCGTTTGCCAATTGTTAAAGATGGCTCTGAACTTTTTCAACATTCGATTGTTCGTCAGTTTGGAGATTTTATCCCTGTTGGCTTGCCCATTCTGACCAAGGATTTAATTGCTGGGCAATCAGTTTTCAATCTTTATCAAGAGTTCCGAAATTTTGGTTTCAAGGTTGCGAGCTTCGCGCCACCGGCAGCCCTTTCACTGCCTGATGCTCTTTCCCAAGGGCATGAGGTTCCAAAAGTTGATGGTAAATGGCTTGATGGCAATGACTGGAAATTTGTTGCACGCCGAAAAGAGCTCGATCAGCAAAATGAGCCGGCAAGTGGTCTTGAAGCAATCTTCAAGAGCGAACGAGGAACTTCGGTTGCTGCTATGAACGAAAACGACTTTTTAAAAATGGCCCAAATGCTTGAAGGGCTTGAGCGACAAAGTGATTCTATACCCGATTGGAAAGCAAATGAATTGTCTGTTGTGAGTGCAAAAGGACCTTATCTCCCAAAACTCATTGATAGCTTTCAGCGGTGGACAAAGGAAAACAATCAAGTTCGCTTTCTTGCCCATCTCTATCTTCAGAACGACGATTCCAAGGTGCGACCTTCTTTCAAAGACTTTTTACAAGTCTTGAAATTCAAAAAGTTCAAAGCGGTTGCGTTGCCAGGAACTGCTGAAAAATATGCTCGAATTGTAATGATGGACAGGGTGTTTGGATCGATACTTGATACTCTTGTTGCGCGTCG
>CAIZJW010000245.1 GCA_903933385.1 uncultured Silvanigrella sp.
GATGCACCGCTTGCAAGGGCATCTTGTGGTGCGAAATCTATGAACGAAGTAGGCTGCGAATCATTCGGCCCCTCAGCAGGAGACATGTTATATCCCTGAGCGCCTTTTAGAACTTCAGCGACAAACATATCCTGAACAGCTGCACTGCCCCCTCCCAAAGATTCCGGGAGCGGTTCATCGACCATCATCAGAGAATTGGATTCGGAAACATTCTCATTTTTTATGACAGTCTGTTGATCATTTAGAAGCAAACCATGGTCATGCAATTGGCTTCTGAAGTCACCCGGAGCGCCCACTTCCAAACTTTGAATTTCGGAAATACCAGAAGCCTGTTCTTTGCTGATTTCGCCAAGTTTTTCTTCGATTTTTTGTGAATTTTCAGAAGAATCTGCTTGGAGAGGCAATGATCGCTCAAGCTCGTGCCCTGAATTTAAATTCACAAAGTCGATATCAAAATTTACTGCAATTGCTTTTTCTTTCTTGGACTCCTCGGGATTATCAGGCGTCACAACCAGGTCATCTCCCTTTCCAGGAGAATCTGGTAACCGCCAAGCCTGATTCTTTTTATCCCAAACCCCATTCATGCGTCGAAAATCCTTTCACACGCCACGTCATTTGGGGTTTTCGGAGAATTGCAAAAAGATTCGTCGGAAGAATTTACCGAGTTGGCTGTCCCACATATCGGTTTCGAACTTCAAGCAAACTTTGAGCTGGAAATTCGCACTCCAAAGCAGTTCTTAGATCACGCATGAAGTCGTGCAGAAATTGCAGGCTATGAATGGTCAACAATCGATAAACCGTTAACTCTTGAGCAACAAAGAGATGGCGCAGATAGGAGCGCGAATATGTGCGGCAGGTGGAACAAGAACAAGACGGATCGAGTGGGGAATCCCCCAACCGATGAACCGCATTTTTAATCTGAATCTTTCCAGATGGATCTACGTCTGTTCTTACAAAAACAGAACCATTTCTTGCATTACGGGTCGGCAGAACGCAATCAAACATATCGATGCCCATCAGGACACCATCAAACAAATCATCAGGAGTTCCAACGCCCATCAGATAGCGCGGCTTGTCGTGTGGCAGAAACGCAGTCGTGCCAGCAAGCACTCGCCTGAGCTCATGTTTTGGCTCGCCGACTGAAAGACCACCCACCGCATAACCTTCAAATCCAATTTCCACCAGTTGACGTGCACTGAGTGCGCGCAGATCGGTGTGCATGCCCCCCTGAACAATTCCAAATTGTGCGCGAGTTTTCTCGCTCCGCGCAGCACGTGCTCGTTTCGCCCAACGCATGGAACGCTCCATACTCAATCGTGCGACATCGTGCTCTGCTGGATAGGGTGTGCATTCATCAAGAACCATTTGTATATCAGAATCAATCGCATCCTGGATTCCAACAACGCTTTCTGGGGTGAGGTTAATGCGTGAACCATTGATGTGATTGGCGAAGGTCACACCCTCCTCGGTGAGTTTGCGAATTTTTGCCAGGCTCATGACCTGAAACCCACCACTGTCAGTGAGTAGAACACCTGGCCATCGCATAAACCCATGAAGCCCTGCAAACTTATTAAGCACCTCAAGTCCAGGACGCAGGTACAGGTGATAGGTGTTTCCTAAAATTAAAGAAAACCCAATCGACGACACATCAGCTGCTTCAAGACTCTTCACAGCACCCGCAGTTCCTACGGGCATAAAGGTTGGTGTTTCAACGACAACGTCGCCAAATGACATTTGCCCTCGACGGGGCCCAACTTCAGAAAACAAAAGATTATCTGCGTCCGAAATCAAACCCTTGTTCATCAAAAATGTTTTTTCCGACTCAAGCCACTGGCCTTGCATCACGTGGGAGTCGAACAGTTTGAGGTCACTTCCAGCCATCTGTGAGAACGAATGGCGATGAGAAGTAGAAAATGACATAATTTTTCGAAAAGGAAGCATGTTCATTTTGCATCCGGAAATAAAAGTAGGCTCGAGTCGCCGTAACTAAAGAGCCTGTATTTTTCAGTAACAGCATGTTTATAAAGATTCTGCCAAGCAGAGTAGCCGAGAAGCGATGCAATCAGCATTGCAAGAGTGCTTTCGGGTTGGTGAAAATTAGTGATGATTCCATCGCCACAGAGAGGCCGGTAGATTAAATTTTCAGACGTAGGACGCACGAAAAGATTTGTTTCATGCCAATTTTCCGCAACCGCATTCAATTTTTCTTTGATTTCGTTTTGCCTCAATTTCCAAGAGGCACTCAATGGCAATCGGCTCTGCCCGCCCGCCTTAGAAACTTCCAAACCTTCAGCCTTTAAGAGGATCGACTCCACGCAGCGCAGCGAGGTTGTTCCAACAAAAACAATCGGCCAGGAATTTTCAATGTGCTCAATTAAAAGATTCATTGTCGATGACGGAATATAACATATCTCATTGTGCATCTTGTGATCTTCAATAACTTCAGTTGTTACGGGTTGAAAGGTCCCAAGACCAACGTGAAGTGTCACTGGAGCCAACTTAATTCCAAGCTGATCGCATTCAGTGAGAACATTCGGTGTGAAATGCAAACCAGCAGTTGGTGCGGCAGCACTCCCTAGATCTTTTGCATAGACGGTTTGATAACGAAGCCTGTCGAGAGCGGCGAGAGAGGGATCAAAAATTTTCTCAGGATCTCGCTCAATATAAGGTGGCAAAGGCATTTCCCCATCCGCACCGAGCAGTTCGAGCAAAGGCACTCCAGAAATATTTTTCACTCTTGGAGGTTCCAGGCTTTGAATCTCGAATGCGGGTCGCGCGCTTTCTTCTGAGAATAAAACTTCTCCTACGCGCAGCTTTTTCTGAGGTCTGAGCAAGCATGGAATGTCATTCTCTGCTTGCGTTGAAAGAACGAAAACCTCCGCCCTGCCGCCACTCTTTCTTTTGCAACGCATGCGGGCAGGAAAAACCTTTGAATCATTCACAATAAGTAAAATAGATTCAAATTTAGACTGAGAATACTTCTCACGCAAAATAGCGGGAAGTTCTGAAAAATTTCTATCTTGTTTTAGATCTTTGTGGCCGTTCCAAAAAAGGAGCCTCGCTCTGTCACGTTCAGCGAGTGGCGACTGTGCAACCAATTCTTCAGGATATTCAAAATTGAAATCAGTTCTTTTCATCACTCGATTACGATTCTTCGCAGATGGGAGCCTATACGTGTGACAATTTCGTAATGAATTGTTTGCGCCCATCCAGCAAGCATTTCAGCACTCACACTCTCGGAGCCATCGTTTCCGAGAAGCGTCGCCACAAGTGAACTTTCATCGCTTGTGACGCCCGTGACGTCAACAACGATGTGGTTCATCATCACACGCCCAAGGACCGGTGCGCGGTGCCCATTCACCAAGACATGCGCACGTCCCGACAAAAGCCTTGGATAACCATCGAAATAGCCGACCGGAAAAACTGCAATGGTCGTTTGTCGTTCACATCTGAAAGTACAACCGTATCCAACGTATGAGCCCGCCGGGAGCATTTTTATGAACTGAGAACGACAGCGCCAACTGAGAACGGGCAGAAGTTTTGGGGATTGTGCCATAACAATGCGCGCAGAGAGCTTTGTTTCGCCTGAAGGCCAAAAACCGTAGAGGCTAATGCCAACTCGTACGAAGTCACAATGGGCCTCCGGCAAAATCAACGCCGCCGCACTGGCGGCGATATGCCGCTCCAAAGGAGGATTCTCTGTACCCAAAAGAACAGACAATGCATCAACACCCTTCTGGAACTCGCTCAATTGTTGATTGGCATATTGTTGCTCAGTCACATCTTCAGTGTTGGCAAAATGCGAGAGAGCCCCTTTCACCAGAAACGGACAGTCGCTTTCGGCCAAAAATGAAAGTTTCTTTGCAATTTCATGAGGGAAAAAACCCTCACGAGAGAGCCCTGTTTCGATGTGAATGTGGGCATTTGCTTTCAACCCGCGAGCTTTGAGCGCAGCCACCGCGCTCAAGGCATTGTCATCACCCAGCGTGACTTCAACCCCTTCCTCAGCCAATTGAACAAACTCCTCGGGCGATGTCGCTCCGATCACGAGGAGGCGACGACGTGGCCATTGCCTCTGCTCTTCAATACGGCGGATCTCAAGAGCATCACGCGGCGAAATAAGATGGATGATGTCAACATGAGGATGCACGACGGGGAGAATTTCAATCAGACCATGGCCATAGGCATTTGCTTTCAACACAATTCCAAGCTTCTGCCGAGATGCTGTGGCAGGCGACTTTTCAAGGAGTGAACGAAAAACGGCAATATTTGCACGCAATGCCCTTGCATCTAGCTCAATCCAAGAAGACTCGTTGGAAGCTTCAAGCATCGTCACACCCCTCTGAGCAGTGCCAATTCATCACCTCCACGTCGGCGAGGAATTCCACTCATTTCGATTCTGCCAGAAAATTCAGACCACTGTTCGATCCGCATCCATATTGCAATTGTGAGTCAAAGACACGCCAGCCCCCTTGGGCTGCCCGGACACTTACTCTAGACTGCAAAGAGTTGTCGCGGATCGATTCCGGCAACCTGGCAGGAGTAAATGTAAACAATGGCGCCAACGAGCGACATAACAGCAAAATACCACATCCAGCATGGTAATTTGCTGCATTTTATTGGGCTCATTGCGGCACTGCTTTGGATTCCTGCAAGCCTGGCTGCCAATAAGTCTAAAAATTTACAGCTCGTTGGCGCCATTGTGAGCGCCCGCGGTGGTGTTGCACTTGTCAAAAATCGCGAAACAAATGAGGTCAAAGCTTTCAAAACGGGTGAGGACGTCTTCAAAATTGGCACTCTCCTGAGTGTCGACCGTCAGCAAATGATTCTTGTTGAGAACGACGGTCATATGACCATGATTTCCAACAAACTCGGCGGAATGACGGGACGCAGTGCGCCCAAGGTTCTCGTATCCACGGTCGACAAGCACATCGAGGAAGGATTTCAGCGGATCGGGACAAAGATAGAGGTTGACGGCCGCTACCGAGATCGACTCATCCGCGAAGAACTTCCGAACATACTCATGCAGGCATCTAGCGAGCCCGTTGTTATTAATGGTGAAATTACAGGGTTTCGAATTTTTCAGTTCGACCAGAACTCAATTTTCCACAAACTGGGGCTTCAAGATGGCGATGTGGTCAGGGAAATAAACGGGATCCCTTTGAACAACGTCGCTAGAACTATTCAGTTCCTCAATGGGCTGAGAGAAGAAAATCAGGTTCAGGTCAATGTTCTGCGTAACGGTTCACCTGTTGCCTTGGAACTCAACGTCCGATAATTGCTCACCCCACGAAGTGGTTGACACTCCGATTCTCTTCGTCTATCAAGCGTGAGCTAAAGCAAGCCCAGGGCGCGTCGGCTTGATGAAATCGCAGCGGCATAGGCCGAAAAAGACGCCCCCTTTTTGAATTTGAGGTTGTATCATGGCAGTGCCAAAAAAACGTACGTCTAAGTCTGTCCGCAACATGCGCCGTTCACACGACGCTTTGACAGCTCTGAACTTCTCCAAGTGCTCAAATTGCGGTGCACCGCGCTTGCCACACTCGGTTTGTGAAAGCTGCGGATTCTACAAAGGCCGTTTTGTTGCTCAACGCTATTTGAAAACTGATTTGGTTGCAGCTCTCCGCTAATCGGAGACTCTGCGTATCATCTAAAAAGCTCGGTCATACCTGACCGGGCTTTTTGTGTTTGAATAAAATGGTCTTTTTGCAACAATGCAACCTCACGGAGGCTTGCCATGAACTCGACTCATTCAAATTTTTCAAAGCATTCCCCCTTTTCAAGTTGGTTCAACGCGCAGCCGAATAAACATCCGCAACAGCGCTTTGGCGGCGTGGCCCTGCCCGACAACCTGATTTATCTCGACCATGCAGCGTCAACACCTCTCGACTCGCGAATTCTAGAATGCATGACTCCATGGATGACAACCATTTACGGAAACCCCGCAAACCGTTTACATCCGATGGGAGAACTCGCAGAGCATGGTCTTGCAAGGGCTAGACAACAAATTGCTGAGTGTATTGGAGTTCAATTCGACGAAGTAACATTCTGCTCCAGCGCAACAGAAGCAAACAATCTTCTCTTGCGAGGACTCGCCCAACACCCGCTTCGCAAAAGAAACAAAATTCTTATCTCAGCAACCGAACACTCTTCTATTCTTACAACAGCCGACGCATTAAAAGGCTTTGGCATAGAAACACAAATATTGCCTGTCGATCATCATGGCCAAGTTGACATTCTCCTGGCTGAAAAACTGATCGACGAAAACACACTCGCTGTCTGCGCAATGGACGCAAATAACGAAACAGGCATCATTCAATCATCACTTCCGGCTCTTGCAAGCTTCGCTCATAGCAAAGGTGCTCTTCTCCACGTTGACGCAGTTCAAGGTTTTGCTCGCGCTCATTTTCACAATTCAACAACGAGCTTTGATACTGCAACACTATCGGCTGCAAAAATATACGCAGGAAAAGGTGCTGCTGCTCTGATTGTGAAGAAGAAACACCCAAGAATTCGACTCTGCCCGCAACTCACGGGAGGCGGTCACGAAACTGGCCTTCGCTCTGGTACACCAAACCTGCCCGCAATCATTGGATTGGCCGAGGGAATGCAACTTCAGTACTCAGAACGGCGCGATCGTCTGCATTATCTTTCTCATTTGGAATCAATATTTACTTCCGCTCTACTGGGGCAGATTGATGCGCGAATAGCAGGCAAGGACGTGGCTCGTGTGCCTGGAATTTTGATGCTGCAAATTCCGAACGTCAACGCCATGAAACTCATTGAAAATACCAAATTCATTTGTGTGAGTGCTGGAAGTGCATGCAAAACACTTCAGGCAACCACAAGTCACGTCCTCAAAGCTATGGGGCAGGAAGAAGAAGAGGCTCTGTCGAGTTTTCGAGTTTCAATCGGCCTGCCAAACACGGAAGCAGAAATGAAAATTGCTGCCGACCTCATCGCGGCCACAGCACTGAATCTGCGCACCGAATCAGCAGTTTGGAGCACGGCGAAAAACTGACTCGTTCATCTCAGCACTCAAGCCTTATTAGATGTGCCTCGTCTTTCGACGCATGATATGTTGAATCACAATGCCTCGTTCACGGCATTGAACTTCACACAGATGGCTCAAAGGGTGATGTATGACTGATCTAGAGGTGCTCATTGTCGGCGGGGGCTGTCATGGTGTTGGACTGCTCCACGACCTCGCCTCCAGACGAGTCGACGGTGTCCACTTGGTCGAGGAAAAAACACTTTCGAGTGGAACTTCGAGTCGTTCTACAAAACTCGTGCACGGGGGACTCCGCTACCTCGAACATTTATCTCAATGGCCTCTGGTGCGCGAAGCACTCAACGAGCGAGCGTTGCTCCTCAGACTCCTCAAAGGTCTTGTTCAACCCCTGCCCTTTGTTCTCCCGGTTTTTAAAGGCGACCGACCCGCCTGGATGCTACGCGCAGGTTTGTTTGTCTACGACAGTATGGCCGGAGACGGTGGCCTTCCGCGATCAAGAAAACTCACAGGAGACGAAATCTTCGATGCCGCCCCCTATCTCAAGCGAGAGCGAATCAATGAACAAACGACAGGCGCTTTCCTGTATTACGATGCACAGATGCTTGACGATGTTATTGTCCGAGTCGCGGCTGAAGCTGCCAAGAAGCTAGGCGGTACTTACGAGGAAAATGCATCAGTCGTTGAAGTTACACCGCTCCAAAATGAGCAAGGATTTAAAGTAAAAATAAAGAGCCTGAGCGGTGTTCGCGAGCTCACCACCCGCACTGTTGTGAATGCCTCGGGCGCTTGGAATAATTCCAACCTCCTCCGTTGGGGAATTTCGCCCAAAATCCGCTGCCTATTGAATCAAGGCAGTCACATCATTTTTAAAACGAGCGCGATAACAGAAGCAACTCCAAAAGATTCTGCGGCATGCTTGTTGCAAAACAAAGATGGAAGGGTCGTCTTTTTTATTCCATGGAATGGTCAGTGGCTGCTTGGAACAACAGAATCAGTGCTTCCCGCGCATTCTCCTCGGGGATTGAAACCCACTGCTGAAGAAATCAATTATTTGATCGATGCCGCCGAGCTCAACCTCAATATCAAAACGACACCGGAACACCTCGCTGAAACATTTGCGGGTGTGCGCACCATGCCAATCATAGACAAGCACCAGCCATTCAAAAGCCAGGAACTTAAAAGCGAATGGATCGACAATCCATTCGCCTCCCCTGCCTACCTGCAATCGAGTGAAGGGTTGAATATTTCAGCATTGTCACGGGAAACGGTCATAGACGAAGCAATGCCTGGATTGTTTTCAATATATGGCGGAAAATACACAACCTATCGGGCTGAATGTGAAAAACTTGCTGCCAGCCTCTGCAGACGCCTCGGCCGCGGCGGACAATCCACAACATGCACGGCAGACGCTTGGTTTATCCAAGAAATTTTGCAACAAATGCCAGAGATCTTTGTTTCATCTGCATCAACCCGGTCGATTTGAATGAACAATACCTCGATGACTGCAAAAAGTGGCATGCTATACGCAGTAAGCGCATATGCCACTTGGGGATTCGTTCCGCTGTTTTGGCGTGAACTTCGAATGTTCCCGCCGACGCAAATTCTGGCTCACCGGATTGTCTGGTCGCTGATCTTCTTTATTTGTATTTTCCTGACAAGAAGAACTTTTACGAATTGGCTCAGGATGCTCTCCGATAAAAAAATATTACTCAAGAGTCTTCCGAGTGGATTGGCCATCGGAATCAACTGGGGACTCTATATCTATGCGGTAAATTCTGGACATGCACTTGAATCGAGTCTTGGCTACTTCATCAATCCTATTTTCAATGTTCTCATTGGCTCGTTATTATTTAAAGAAAAGCTAAATAAATTCCAATGGAGCGCATTTTCACTCGCCTGTGTTGGAGTTGGACTTCTCACGGTACTCAACGGCCGCCCCCCATGGATTGCATTGGCTCTCGCCGGAACATTCAGTTTGTATGGCGTTATTAGAAAAAAGACAGCGCTCAAGGGAACAACAGGAACCGCTGTGGAAAGTTTGCTTCTCATTCCTGCAGCGATACTTCTCTTCTCAATTCCATCACTCACACCAACAAATCTTCTCGAACTTGAGGATCCACTCATCCCCTCTGTTCTATTGATGCTAGGCGGTGCACTGACTGCACTTCCACTTGTCTGGTTCGCTGAAGCGACACAGCGGCTGCCGCTCAGCACGCTTGGATTTTTTCAATATATCTCACCGACTTTTCAGTTTTTAATTGCCGTTTTTATCTTCAAGGAACCATTTGATTCCGGAAAGTTAATGGCTTTTTCATTCATTTGGATGGGTTTGGGGTTGTTTATTTTCGAAACTGCTCGCAGCAGTTTTCAGGGACGAAGCGATCCTTCCAAAGTTTCTACCTGAACTCTTAATGAATCAATTTCTTGCGACAAAACCTTCAACTCCCGAATCGATTCAAGAGTCTTCCAAAGACTACTCACCGCAGCAGAAACATTCATTTGCACAAGTCGAGGATGTTCATTTGAGGTGAAGATAAACTGCACAGGTAAAGCATTATCAAAAAACTGATCAATTCTCTCAAGCCAACTGACAGGCTGAATATCATGATAATGAGACACTGCTGTATCACCGGCATTTTGAACCAAAAGCAAAATTCCAAGGAATTGTGGAAGTGGCATACGCCGCTCCAACTCCGAGAGCAGCTTCTGCAATTCACGCTGTGCTGTTTTGAGCGAAAGTGGAAGTACCATCACAACAGGAGTGCCCATTTGGCTCAATGAAGTGAGCACACTCATCCACTCTTCATTTTCAATCATACGGACCCCAGGCACATCCCGCACGGCATGCTCAATGAGATCTTGCTCAGCCAGCGGCCTGGCTTCAAACTCTTCTGATCTCACAAGAACACACATTGACATGTGGTTTCCCCTGCTCAAATTTCAGAATCAATTGATCTAACGTAATCAAGCACAAATTGGAGCTGTGGATCATCTGCAACTCCATAGCTTTTCAAACTCGCAAAGAGTTCTAGAATTTCTTTCGCTTTGTTTTTGCTACTACTCAAAAGAATATCACGTGAAGCGTCGAGCACAAACCTTTGCATCATAAGACTCAGGTCTGCTGAGCTCGCATATTCCTGAAATTCTGCGAGCAGCGGTAATGAATCTCTCCACCGCCCCTGCAATTCTGACCATTTAGCCTGCATGCATAAACTATTTTCGGCGCCCAACTTGCCGCAGAGTTTTTCTTTATCTGTTATCTTTCTGCCTCCCAAGAGGCGACTTCCTAAAAGTCCGTTAAAATGCAATGTGAGAAGCCAATCACCCACTCCACTTTTAACTCCAGAGATGCGCTTAATGGCAGAATTCATTGTCGGAAATCGCAGTCTGAAATCACGCAATAGAGACTGATCGATAGCACCAACTGTTCTGAATTCTAGAGTATGGGCGTTTTGCGCCGTGAACGACTGCACTGCAACACGCGGATAGGCTCTCAACCCAACAAAGCAACCATCAAACAGTCCCGGAATTTCCATAATTTTCTGTTTGTGAAACGAAGCCTGACTCAAGACTAAAAGCAAAGTATCAGCAGCAGCTCCAGAATCATTCAACTGACAAAGATACCGAGTCGACGGATGCAGGAGTGTAAGCTGCTCCAACGCCTTACCCCAATCAGCGGGCTGGAGTAGGTCAACACTCCTCTGCTTGGATAAAGCCAATAATATCGATATCATTTCTCGATCGACTTCACTCAAAAAAGGATACAACTCTGGAATTTTATCAAGCGCGATTTTGAGTTGCTTCTGCCGATCTGCACTCTGGGGATGCTCAATTGCTGTCACGAGCGACAAAGATAACGCCCTTGCAAGAATATATCCATGAGAAAGTTTATCTGCAGGTTCACTGCCAGGAACAATCCGGGTCAAACGCTCAACAACGATTCCAACTTCCTCAAGTGCTCCTGCGATGATCTTGCTCTTTTGCTTTCCTCTCTCAGCAAGCAAAAGTTGCCGCACACTCATGATGCGCGAGAGTTCATAAGCAACAACAGCGACGCCATGCTGACGTGCCTCAGAAGGAAGAGAAAGCAAAAGCTGCTTCCATTCCTCAATTTTATCGAGTTCGGAATGTGAAAGATTCGCAAGTGCATTTGCAGCTGTATTTTCAACAGAGGGAAGATGTTCTTCAGGATACAGCGATTTATCTTTTTGAATCGCCAGGAGAGCCGAAGCGTATTTTTTCGGATCACGAATTATTTTTGCTTCGAGAACAAGCTGATATGTGCGAAGTGCATCCGGAGTCGAAGACAACAATTTTGCACGCAACGAATTTTCGTTCTTCACGAGAGATCTGTGTGGTCGCAGACTCCTCACACCAACGGCAAAAATTGCCGCACCCAACAAGCCAAGCCCGAACAGAGAAAGCCAGTCTCGCCAGCGTCTATGGCGTGTCTTCTGTGTCAAAAAATCTGAAGGCTTACTGAGGTGTGCATTTGATCCAGAACCAGAGTTTTCGCTTGATGTATCTTTCGCTCGACCAAAACGCGATGAGGGTGCAGGCGCTGCTTTTGAGAGAATCAGATCGAGCTCACCTTCCGGAGCAAAATCCGAAAACCATTCCATAAGAAGAAGAGGGGTTTGAGACTCTGGGGAGATCCATTGAACCGAAGGTAGTATCTCCGGGTTTTGCTCAAAATAATGCAAAACTTCGCTTGTGGACAATGGACCACGAGCATCGCTCTTTGTGATAATAAAGTGTTTTATATCAGATGGTTGCAAAATCACTCCATCCTGTCTCTCTCTCACGAGTCAAGTGTCTCCTGCCAACATCGAAGGCACAACGTCGAAAAGAGAACAGCCCACTGGGGAAAGATTGCCTTCTGCTGTAGTCTCGAAGGGCAAAGTCAATTCGACAAAGGAATCGCCATGAACAATCAAGCCGGTCAAAAGCCGAAGCGAGAACTTTTGCCACCCAATTTCGTTGCCTTCCTGGCAGGAGTTGTCCTTGCCCTCGCGGTAGGCATGATTTTCCGAAAAATGATTGATCGCATGGAGCCGCAGAAAAACAAAACAGCGATGCGAGCTCAAGTGATTTCTGAGCCCCCTGCAAGCGCAACTGCAGAACCTAAGAATTCGCCCTCTATCGCTCTTTCTCCTCAAGCAGAAAAAGCCAAAGTGGAGATTAAAACTGCCGAAGATGTTCCCCCAGATGCAGTGAAAAAAGCAGAAGATAGTGCTCAAGTTGTGGCCAAGAAAACTGGGAGCGACGTTGCTGCTGAGAAAGCAGACCCGCAGAAAGATGACGAATCGAATGCTGAGAATTTCTCCGGCGAAATAGACTATCTCGTTTGGAGAAAACAATTCCGAACTTTTGAAGAGCAGCTCATTTCTCAGGGTATCAAAAATCTAAACGTCACGATGACGCCGAGATATCGACACCAAGCAAAAGGTCTTGCGCTAACGCGCGGACAGTTTCTTGATGTGGTGTCCAAAAAGGTTCCCGCTAATTTGCCCACTCGACAAACGAATCTAGGAATGATTCTGCATGCGCTTTCATCCTCTGATTTCGACACAGCACAATTCACAAAAATAGCGCGCGAATCTGCAGCTCAACTTGAACCATTGTGTCGTGCAGAATCAACACCACTGCCACTTGAAGGTGTCGAGCGAATTACGGTGCTTCTTAGCAATACACCACAGCACTACAAATGCCTTCTAAATGTGCTCGAAAGCAATCCAAAGCTAACCCAAGTTCAGGAATTCAGTGTCGTGGGCTTTACTCGTGGTTCCACTTTCTACGGAAGTTTATCCGCGGATAAAAAGCTTCTTTCACTTCAAATGTGGAATCCAGATTGGCTTCTCGACAACACCGTCGGATTAGAAGAAACCGGTAACGAGCAACCCAAGCTGCGCCGAACATTAAGACTCGCGAATGTCACTCGCGCTCTTGGACAACCCTCCGACGTACGAATGCAAATACCAGCCTCTTTTCGGCCACTCGTTGGTCCTCTGATAGATCCGCGTGACCCTACCCCTCCGAAACCACTTATCGTAGGAAATTTTGCATTGGTTCCCTCTCACATGCCTCGCGGCTCACTCATTGCAACGGCATTCACAAGCCCAGGCCAAGACCGCAGCAAAAGCGCGACAGTGAAACCACCCGGAGTAGGAAAAACGAAGGCACTCGTGTTGGCAACTCAGGGCAAAAAGCTTCAATTTATGAGTGTCACCAGGGAATGATTTGGGTATGAGCACCGCGGTATATAGAGAGAACGATAACGACAGTGCTGAAACGGGCCTATGGCTCGGACGCTTCTCTCTACTCTATTTAGGGCTGCCTGTTCTCGCATTCCTCTCCTATTGGCTGAACAGCGGTGCTGCGATCTTCTTTTCCACCCTCCTATTGTTTGGTGGGTGGCACGTTTGGGCCTCCCAGTCCCAGCCTCCCAC